>JBMUEW010000031.1:0-13508 GCA_049460875.1 Pontimonas sp. | reverse complement strand
CCCCGCATTGGCGATGCCGACCGCCTCATTCCATGTCTCGGTGACGAGTGCGGAGGACCTTGCTGCTCACGGGGTGGACCAGGTCAGTTTTCTCCTTCAGCCACATCCGGGTTCCGACCCGTTACCGCTCAACAAGGGAGCTTCGGGTGGCGAGCTCTCCCGCGTGATGTTGGCCCTCGAGGTGGTCATCGCTGGGAGCGATCCAGTACCCACCTTTGTTTTTGACGAGGTTGACGCTGGAGTGGGAGGCGCGAGCGCTCTCGAGATCGGCCGACGACTCGATCGATTGGCTCAAAATTCTCAGGTGATTGTCGTGACCCACTTAGCCCAAGTGGCCGCTTATGCCAATAACCATCTACTCGTCGTGAAAGACACCGACGGTCAAGTCACCACGTCGAGCGTGACGGTCCTGGATGGTCAAGACAGGGTCAAAGAACTTGCCCGCATGCTGGGTGGAATGGAGGACTCTCACACCGCGCTGTCGCATGCAAAAGAGCTTCTCGAGAAAACCCATTCGGTGAGTCGTCGCTAAGACCCGGGTTAATCAGTTACCCTTGAACTCCGTGGCGGACACCTCGATCAAGAGCGAAACGGACATCACAAAACACATTTTTGTGACCGGGGGTGTTGTCTCCTCTCTCGGTAAAGGTTTGACCGCCGCCTCTCTGGGTAATCTTCTCTCGGGCCGCGGGCTCCGCGTGGCAATGCAGAAGCTTGATCCCTACCTCAACGTCGATCCCGGAACGATGAATCCGTTCCAGCACGGTGAGGTTTTTGTCACTGATGACGGGGCGGAGACCGACCTCGATATCGGCCATTACGAGCGATTCCTCGATATCAACCTTTCTCGCGCCGCGAATGTGACGACGGGGCAGGTCTACCAAGAGGTGATCGCGAAAGAGCGCCGGGGTGAGTACTTGGGGGATACCGTTCAGGTGATTCCTCACATCACCGATGAGATTAAGCGACGCATGCGTCTTCAAGCGCACGAGGAACCAAGACCCGATGTGATCATCACCGAGATCGGCGGGACCGTGGGTGACATTGAGAGCCAGCCGTTTATCGAAGCAGCTCGTCAGGTGCGTCACGAACTGGGTCGAGAAAACGTCTTCTTCGTGCACGTCTCCTTGGTTCCTTTTATGGGCGCATCGGGGGAGCAGAAGACGAAGCCGACTCAGCACTCGGTAGCCGCGCTCCGGTCCATCGGTATACAGCCTGATGCGCTGGTGTTGCGCAGTGATAGACCCGTCGAGAGCTCGAATCGGCGCAAGATTGCCCTGATGTGTGACGTCAATGAGGCCGCTGTAGTCAACGCGGTGGATGTCGGCAGCATTTACGACATTCCCGCTTTGTTGCACAGCCAAGATCTCGACGACTACATCATTGATCACCTCGGTCTCTCCGCAGGGGAGATGGTGTGGGATGGGTGGAAAGACCTTCTCGACGCGGTTCATCATCCTCGACACACCGTCACTATCGCGATCGTCGGCAAGTACATTGATCTCCCCGATGCCTATCTCTCGGTGAGTGAGGCCATTCGCTCGGGTGGTTTTGCTCATCAGACCGCGGTCGAGCTTAAGTGGGTTGCCAGTGATGAGTGTGAGACTCCCGCGGGTGCGGAGCGTGCCCTCGCCGATGTCGATGGGGTGTGTGTTCCCGGCGGGTTTGGCATTCGCGGTATCGAGGGAAAACTCGGTGCCCTGCGGTATGCCCGAGAAAACGCGATACCCACGCTGGGTTTGTGCCTGGGTCTTCAGTGCATGGTGATCGAGTACTCCCGAAACATGGCAGGCCTCGAGGGTGCCTCCAGCACGGAGTTCGATCCTGATGCGAAGCATCCGGTTATCGCCACGATGGCGGAGCAGGTCGACATAGTCTCCGGGCAGGGCGACATGGGCGGAACGATGCGTCTAGGTCTTTATGAGGCTGCCCTCAGAGACGGCAGTATCGTGCGCGAGCTCTATGCCTCGCCGTCCGTGACGGAGAGGCACCGTCATCGCTATGAGGTCAATAATGCGTATCGGGACACACTCGAGAAGGCCGGGATGGTTTTCTCAGGAACCTCACCCGATAACAGCTTGGTGGAGTTTGTGGAGCTTGCGCGCGATGCCCACCCGTTCTATGTATCGACCCAGGCTCACCCGGAACTGCGCTCCAGGCCCAATAGAGCACACCCTCTTTTCCAAGGATTGGTCGGCGCCGCGCTGGAGCGACACAACTCTTCGGCATTATTTGCGGTTACCGACCAGGCGAGCTGATGCCTGCTCGCTTCATCCCTGAAGACGAGTCGCTGACGATTCCCGTTTCCACGAGAGAGACGGTCTATGAGGGTGCAATCTGGAATGTGGTTCGAGAAACCTTCCCCTACAACAATGAGGTGTTGAGCAGAGATTTCGTCGATCACACGGGTGCGGTAGCCATCGTTGCGCTCAACGAGAGCGACGAGGTGATGATGATTCGCCAGTACCGTCATTCCATTCGGTCGGTGAACTGGGAGATTCCGGCGGGTCTCCTCGATATTCCCGGTGAGGACCCTCTGGTCTGCGGAAAGCGGGAGCTCGCGGAAGAAGCGGATCTCGAGGCAAAGAACTGGGAGTTTCTGACCACGCTCAACACCACCCCGGGTGGCTCAAACGAGTTCATCCACATCTACATCGCGACGGGGTTGCATCAGCTAGATCACGATTATGTTCGCACCGGGGAAGAAGCAGACCTCGAAAAGCGATTTGTCCCGTTGCGCGATGCAGTTGACGCAGCAGTCACGGGAAAAATCCGCAATCAGATAGCTGTGACAGCGCTCTTGGCGGCTTATGTCCATCGGCAGTAGCGAGTCTGGGCCGAGGTCCCGAAGCGACCTCGAGAGGTATCTCGAGCACTACGTGCGCTACCTCACCCTCGAGCGCGGTCGATCTCGCAATACGATTGCTGCCTACACGAGGGATCTGCGCGCCTACTTGGACTACCTTCAATCGAGGGGAATCGAGAAGCCTGTGGGAATCGACTCTTCCCACGTTGAGGCCTTCATCCACAGTCTTGACGGCGCCGCGACAACAGTGGCTCGCAAACTCTCGAGTATCAAGAACTTTCACCGGTATTTAGTCGACGAGAAGGTCGCTGTGGATGACGTGACGAGCAGTGTTGCTCCACCAGCATTGCCCGCTCGACTCCCCAAAGCGTTGAGCGTGTCGGAAGTTCAAACACTGCTCGAGACCGTGGTCGGTGATGACCCGCCCGCGCTCCGAGATCGGGCGTTACTGGAATTTCTCTACGCTACGGGTGCTCGAATCTCGGAAGCGCTGTCGTTGACCGTCGATGATGTGCTCGGCGAGGATCTGCGATGTCGGGAAGCACTCCGAGTGCGGGGGAAAGGAAATAAAGAGCGCATCGTTCCCGTGGGGAGTTACGCGAGGGCTGCCCTCGATGCCTACCTCACCAGGGCCAGGCCCTCACTCGTGTCGGGCCGAGGAAAGCCCACTCCCATGGTGTTTGTTGGCAATCGTGGCGGTCCGCTGTCTCGGCAAAACGCCTGGCTGATTCTGCAAAAGGCTGCGGAACGAGCACACCTCACCCAAGCCTTGTCACCCCATACGCTCCGCCACTCGTTTGCGACCCATGTTCTGGCCGGAGGAGCTGATATTCGGGTGGTGCAAGAGCTTCTCGGTCACTCCTCGGTATCCACAACGCAGATTTACACCAAAGTCACCATCGATACTCTTCGCGAGGTGTACCAAACCTCTCATCCCCGCGCCCGATAGCGCTTCACTATAGAATTTCGACATGGCGAAATCAGCGGAGAAGTTGGCCCCGACAGGGCGCCCAGTCCGCGAATTTCCTGAGCCTCCAGCTCTCAAGTCTCACGGCCCCGCCCGCGTTATTGCGCTGTGTAATCAAAAGGGAGGCGTGGGAAAAACCACGACCACAATCAGCTTGGGTGGGGCATTAGCGGAGTATGGCCGCACCGTCTTGATGGTGGATTTTGACCCCCAGGGCGCGCTCTCGGCGGGCCTTGGAGTCAATACCCACGACACCACCACCATCTATGACCTCCTCATCGGGAGAGAAAAAGACGTCCGCAAGGCAATCCAGCCCACCAAAGTCGCTGGCATTCATGTCATACCTGCCAACATTGATCTTTCCGCCGCCGAGGTGCACCTGGTCAATGAAGTTGCCAGAGAACAGATTCTTGCCCGGGTCCTCAAACCCGTGCTCGATGACTATGACGTGGTCTTGATTGATTGTCAGCCGTCACTAGGTCTGCTCACGGTCAACGCCTTGACCGCCGCTCACGGTGTGCTCATTCCGCTGGAAACCGAGTATTTCGCTTTGCGAGGAGTCGCTCTCCTGATCGACACCATCGATAAGGTTCGCGAACGCCTCAACCCGTCCATTCGTGTCGATGGCATCATCGCCACCATGTTTGACGCGAGGACCCTCCACGCGAAAGAAGTGATGGAACGCGTGGTGGAGGCTTTTGGGGACACGGTCATGGACACCGTTATTGGTAAGACCGTGAAGTTCCCTGACGCCTCTGTTGCCGGTGTTCCCATCACGGAGTTTGCCCCCAATCACGCCAGCGCTAAGACCTACCGTCAGCTGGCACGAGAGCTCATTGCCCGTGGTTCCATCGCCTAACACGTTGGACCTTCCTGAAGTGGAGGGCGCCGCGGTGGGAGATGGTTTTCAGGTATCTCTCGCTAATTTTGATGGCCCTTTCGATTTACTGCTCCGCCTCATCAGTAAACGCGAACTCGATATCACCGAGGTGTCGCTGGGTGAGGTCACCGACGAGTTCTTGTCGTATGTGAAACACCTCGAGGGTGTCGCTGGACTCGATGCAGCAAGTGAATTCCTTGTGGTCGCGGCCACCCTCCTGGATATGAAAATCGTGGGGTTGCTCCCGCAAGGAGAGTTTGTCGACCCCGATGATGTCGCGCTGCTCGAGGCCCGAGATCTTCTGTTTGCCAGGCTTCTTCAGTACCGGGCGTTCAAGGATGTCTCGTCCTGGTTTTCTGAGCACTTTGAGCGTGAGTCACACCGTCATCCCCGACAGGTTCGGCTGGAGGAAAGATTCCGTGGGTCTGTTCCTGAGCTTCAGTGGACACTCAGTCTCGAGGACTTCCAGGCCCTTGCAGTATTCGCTTTGGCTCCCAAGGAGATTCCCATGGTGGGTCTGGAGCATCTCCACGCGCCGTTAGTGAGCATTCGCGAACAAGCAGCCCATGTTGTTGCTCTGCTCAAGAGTGGCAACCCGGTGAGCTTTCGGTCATTGATTGCGGGAGTTCAAGAACGCGGCGTTGTTGTCGCGCGGTTCCTCGCTGTCTTGGAGCTCTATCGCGAAGCAGCAATCACGTTCCAGCAGGTGGAACCGTTGGGTGAGCTCACCATCCAATGGGTTGCCCAGGATTTCGGTGAGGACGCTCTTGCCCATTTGGGTGAAGAGTGGGGAGGCGAGGACCGTGTCGATGACTGAAATGACGGCGGAGTTGCAACGCGAACTCGAGGCCATGTTGATGGTTGCTGATCAGCCCTACAGCGTGGTGACACTCGCCAGTGCTCTCGATGTTCCCATCGCAGAGGTAAAGAGCGCGATCGAGGTGCTCGTGGCCGACTACAACGGCGAATCGGACGGACCTCAGCGCGGTTTTGAGTTGCGCGAGGTCGGTGGTGGGTGGCGTATCTATGTGCGCGAGGCCTATGACCACGCCGTCACAAAACTCATCGATGACCAGGTGCCCGCGAAACTGTCTCAGGCTGCTTTGGAGACGCTTGCGGTCATCGCCTACAAGCAGCCCGTGACCAGAGGGCACGTGTCGGCCATTCGGGCGGTGAATGTCGATACGGTCATTCGAACATTGCTGGGCCGAGGGTTGATCGCTGAATCTCACACGGACCCCGAGACGGGGGCGATCTTTTATGAAACAACTCCTCTGCTCCTCCAGGAGCTGGGAATAGAGTCACTCGATCAGCTACCCCCCTTATCGCCGTTGCTGGATGATGGCGCCGAGGGTTTTGATGATGCCCGCTGAACAGGACGACTCGAAGCAACGTCTCCAGAAAGTTCTGTCAGCAGCCGGGCATTTTTCCCGGCGTCGCGCCGAAGCACTGATGCAGGAGGGTCGCATCAGGATTAACGGTGAACTTGCGACCGAGATGGGCGTTCGAGTTGATCCCGAGGTTGACGTGGTGAGTGTGGACGGTCGAGTAGTGCCTCTCAAGACCGAAGCGCTCTACATCATGCTCAATAAACCTCGGGGGGTGGTCAGCACCATGGCCGACGAGCAGGGGCGGCCCGATCTCTCGCAGTATGTGGGAGAGATAGGCGAGAGGGTGGTCAATATTGGCAGACTCGACGCTGACACCACGGGACTGTTATTGATGACCAACGACGGCGACCTGGTCCACCGGCTCAGTCATCCCTCGTTCGAAGTTGCCAAGGTCTACACAGCGACGGTGAAGGGGGTGGTGGACCACGCGATCGTCAAGCAACTCACCACAGGAGTTGAGCTCGAGGATGGAGTGGCCGCAGCAGACAAGGTGACACTGCGCAGTAATGCGCCGAAGGACTCCAGCATCCTCGAGATCGTTTTGCATTCTGGTAAGAACCGGATTATCCGTCGAATGATGGAAGCCGTGGGGCACCCCGTCATGAGCCTCCATCGCAAGGCAGTGGGTGGGCTGCACCTGGGAGGTCTCAAGCCTGGTTCCTGGCGTGAGCTCACTACGCTGGAGGTCAAAGATCTATTGACTATTGCCCACCGCGCCGATGCGCCGACTAAGAAGAGACGTCATGACCGGGAAGACTAGCCAGCCTTTTTCGCGTGTCCACATCGTGGGCACGGGATTGCTGGGGACAAGCTTGGGTCTCGCGCTTCGAGAGCGGGGTGTCGAGGTCACCTTGGAGGATGTCTCGCCCTCCTCACTCTCTCTCGCGGAAGACTATGGCGCTGGAGTGCGCCCGTCACCGGAGCAGGGTGAGCCCGAGCTCGTTGTCGTGGCAACTCCACCCGATGTTGTGGCGAGCGTGGTTGTCGAGGTGCTGGAGAAATACTCCCACGCACTCGTGATTGATGTCGCCAGCGTGAAGGCGCAGATCACCCGGGACGTCCAGGCCCACAGCGCTCACTTTGCTCGCTTTATCCCCTCACATCCCATGGCGGGTCGGGAGAGGGGTGGAGCTGTGTCCGGGCGTAGTGATCTCTTCACCGCTCGCCCGTGGGTGCTGTGTGCTCCAGAATCTGAGGCGCGAGAGGCAATCCGAGCATTCGTGGTGAGCCTTGGGGCGCTCCCGATCGAGATGTCTCCCGACGACCATGACAACGCTGTCGCGATCGTGTCCCATATTCCACAACTTGTGGCGTCGCTGACTGCCGCCCGTTTGCAGGACGCGAGCGACGAGGCCTTAGACCTAGCTGGGACCGGGGTTCGTGATGTGACGCGAATTGCTCAAAGTGATCCCGCGCTGTGGATTCAAATCCTGAGTGCAAATGCACATCCCCTTGTTGAGCACCTCACGTCCCTGCGGGATGACCTCGATGAGGTTCTGAGAGCGCTGGGTTCCCTCGATGCATCTGGGTCGAGGAAGGTTCTCGCGGAAGCGCTGGGTGCCGGGGTGAACGGCGTGTCGCGCCTTCCGGGAAAGCATGGGACGTCCACCGCTTTTGCCTCTCTTGTTGTGGTGATTGACGACAGTCCCGGTGAGTTGGCCCGCCTGCTCACTCAGCTCGGTGAGTGGGGAGTCAACCTCGAAGACTTGCGCCTCGAGCATTCGCCGGGAGCTCAAGTGGGATTCGCTGACCTCACTCTCACACCCGACGTGGTGGCAGATGTTGAAAAACAATTGCGCGAGGCCGGGTGGCGCATCGCCGGAGAACGCTCATGAGCACCGTGATTGTTGTCGCGGTCGATGGGCCCGCCGGCAGTGGAAAATCGAGCGTATCGAAGGCCGTGGCCTCGAAGCGTGGCTTCGCCTATTACGACACCGGGGCTGCGTATCGGGCATTGGCGTGGGCAGCAGTGAAAGCAGGCGTTGATCTTGAGAATGAGAATGCTGTGCTCTCGGTCCAAGAATCTGCTCGCTATCACGCGAGCCAAGATCCCTCGCATCAAGAGTTTTCTGTCGATGGCACTGATGTGACCGACGCTATTCGGGGAGCTGAAGTGTCGGACACTGTGTCGAAAATTGCCCGTCATCCTCGAGTTCGAGAGGGGTTGGTCGCCCACTTTAGGGAAGTCCTCCGAACCTGTGACAAACCAGGAATAGTCATGGAAGGACGCGATATCACCACAGTGGTGGCCCCTGATGCCAGAGTCCGTGTCCTGCTCACAGCCTCGGAAGAGGTGCGCATCGCCAGACGCCAAGCGGAACTGAGCGGGGGAATGGCAGAGCCTGTCGCGGAATCTTTGAAGGCTCGTGATCGCAGTGATCAGAGTGTGGTCGATTTTATGAACGCCGCCCCTGGTGTCTCCGTTCTCGATTCAGGCCCACTCACCTTCGACGAGACCGTGGACGCAATGCTGTCGCTGGTCGACGACGCGCTGGGTGGCTCGGATGGCTGACGACAACGAGCAGTGGCCTGACGACGTCCCTGATGATCCCGGCCTAGCGGAGCGTCTCTCTAGCCTGAATGAGGCCGAGGGAGAACAACGAGCTCAAGCTCTGCGTCAAGGGCTCGCCGACTACGAACTCGAGGATGACGATGAGGTCATCCTCGAAGGAATGGACGACGAGGAGGGCGAGTATCGTCCCCAACGGGCTCTTCCCGTTCTCGCCGTAGTGGGTCGCCCGAATGTGGGGAAGTCAGCTCTCGTCAACCGGATTCTGGGGCGTCGGGAGGCCGTTGTTCAGGATGTTCCAGGCGTAACTCGCGACCGAGTGTCGTATCGAGCCCACTGGAACACCACGTCGTTCACTCTGGTAGATACGGGTGGTTGGGAGCCCGATGCCAAGGGGATTGCGCACTCTGTGGCCTTGCAAGCCGAAGTGGCCATTGACCTTGCTGACGCCATTCTCTTTGTGGTGGATGCCACCGTGGGCGCCACAGCCACCGACGAGCACGTGGTGAAGTTGCTGAGATCAACGTCTAAACCGGTGATTCTCGTGGCCAACAAGGTGGATGACCAACGTCAGGAGCCAGAGGCCGCGGCGCTCTGGAATCTTGGACTCGGAGAACCCTGGACTGTGTCAGCGTTGCACGGCCGAGGAGTGGCGGACCTTCTCGATCATGTATTGACCGTCTTGCCCGAAGAGTCCGCAGTCGCCGCGGCGGAACCGGGCGGGCCGCGCCGCGTTGCTCTCCTGGGTCGACCGAATGTGGGGAAATCAAGCCTGTTGAATAAGGCAGCTGGTTCCGAGCGAGTGGTGGTTAACGAGCTTGCTGGCACCACTCGCGACCCCGTGGATGAACTGGTGACTATTGCGGGACAACCCTGGCGATTTGTGGACACGGCGGGAATTAGGCGCAGAGTGCACATGGCTCAGGGCGCTGACTTCTATGCAAGCTTGCGCACTGCCGCGGCGTTAGAGAAAGCTGAGGTCGCTGTCGTCTTGCTCGATGTGTCCGAACCCATAAGCGAACAAGATGTGCGCATTATTGACCTGGTGCTGGAATCAGGGCGAGCCCTGGTCCTCGCGTTCAATAAATGGGATTTGCTCGATGACGACCGCCGACGTTACCTCGAGAGAGAGATCGAACAAGACCTCGCTCACGTGGCGTGGGCTCCGCGCGTGAACATTTCCGCCACGACGGGGCGACACATTGAGAAACTCGTCCCGGCCTTGGAGACTGCGTTGGAATCGTGGGATCAGCGGATTCCCACCGGTAAATTCAATGCGTTCCTCAGCGAGTTGATTGCAGCGCATCCGCATCCGGTCCGCGGTGGCAAGCAACCCCGGATACTCTTCGGGACTCAGGCGTCGACTCGCCCACCAACGTTCGTTCTGTTCACGAGTGGCTTCTTGGATCCACAGTATCGACGGTTCATTCAGCGCAGGTTGCGAGAAATCTATGGTTTCGAGGGCTCTCCGATTGTCATCAATATGCGAGTTCGGGAAAAGCGCGGAAAGAAGAAGTAGTCCTTGACGAAACCACCGCCCTTACCGCCTGAGCATCTGAGAGATCCAGGGGATGCGTGGGTGGAGGGACCGGACGGCTCCCGGTATTGGGGGCGTTTTGGTGCGGCAGGACTCTTGGTTGTGCACCCACCTCTCGGTGTGCTCCTTCAGCTCCGGGCAGAGTGGTCTCATTCCGGGGGCACTTGGGGTATCCCTGGGGGAGCGCTCAAGCAGGGGGAGGGCGCTATCGATGCGGCTCTTCGTGAATCCCATGAGGAGGCAGGAGTTCCCTTCGAAGCCGTGCGGGTCGTGGAGACCAGCGTTCTCGACTTAGGTTTCTGGTCCTACACCACCGTGCTCGGACTAGCGGATCGCTATTTCGAGCCGGTGGCGATGGACCTCGAGAGTGCCGCCCTCGAGTGGGTTCCTATGAACGATGTTGAGGGCCGTGATCTTCATCCCGCTTTTCACCGCGCATGGCCCGATCTTCGTGACCGCCTCTCCTCATATCTGAGTGACTAGCGCCAAGCTCTGAAGGCATTTGCTCTTCGGTGAGTGATCCGCCGTTTTCCGCGGCGAGTTCGAACAAGGGCAGGTGAGATTCGAGCGAAGCTCGCCGGAGATTCTCTAAGACTCTCAACAGGCTTTCGTCGTCGGTTTGGGCAATGAGGTCGTCATACATCTCGACGTTCGCGATTTCCCCTTCTGCCCAGGCTTCAGCCGCGCTTTGCAGGTCTGCGGGTGCGCTCGCGACAGAGAGGTAGGGGTTCTCGGGTACGTCGAATCCTCGACGCTCGAGTTGGCGTGTGAGCGCGTCGATGTGGCGCTCCTCACCTTCTTTGATGCTGACGTAGGGCTCGACAGGACCGTACTCGTCGATAACGGCTTGATAGAGGGCGGCAGCAGCATATTCACCATCAGGGCCCATGAGAGCAAACCATGCGAGGTAGGCATCAGTTCCCTCCTCAGGTGCGGCATCGGAGAAGGACTCCAGAACGTCGCTCGCTACCGGAGGCTGCACTTCCTGCGATGAACTCGGAGCTTCTGAAGCGCTCGATGGTGCTTCACCAGTGGTTTCGAGTGCACTAGTGCAGCCGGCAACGCTGAGAGATACACCGGCGAGAAGAGCCATCGTGGTGACGAGTGGACGGGACATGTGTTTCCTCGCAATCTGTTGTAGCCAAGTGGCACTACCCACGGTAGAAACAAAGCCTATGTAGACCTTATGAACGCCCTAAGTTTTACCTTGAGGTTGTCTAGGGGTCAACTATGAACCGGAGGAGCCTGACTGTCCTGTTTCGGAGCTAGCCCGCCGAGCTATCGCTCGACCCCGGTAAATGCCGACCTCATAGGAAGTGACAGCTACCAACGTGATTCCGACCAGCGGAAGGACAAACCACAGCATGATGCTCGTGAATCCCGTTGCCGCGTCGTGTTCAGTGGAGGCAAGAACCACATAGAGCAGATAGGCCACATACAGGGCCACAAACAGTGCTCCCTCCCACCGAGCGATCACGAAACCGGTGAAGGCAATAGGTAACAGGGCCACTGCGGCCGCCAGCATCAACGGTAAATCCAAAGCAATGGCAGCACTGGGAAGCGCAATTCCCTCCGCGAAGAGAATCGCTGGCAAACCGAGGACCAGACCAATATTGAAGATATTGCTTCCCACAATGTTGCCGACTGCCATGTCCCTCTCGCCTCGTCGTAGGGCAACAAGCGAGGTGGCAAGTTCAGGGAGTGATGTTCCGATTGCGACCACGGTGAGCCCGACCACCAGGCTGCTTACCCCGAGATCGAGCGCGATGTTCACAGCCCCTGTCACAAGTGTTTGCGCACCAAAAACCAGTAGCCCAACCCCACTGGCAACGAGAATCATCGCCAGCCACAAAGGAACGGGTTTACTGTTCAGGGGCATTGCCGCTGGCACATGAGCGACATCGCTGGCTTCTTTCCGACCAATGATGATGCTGAGGCTCGCGTGGATCACCAGCCCGCCTAGGAGGAGGACACCATCAAGCAAACTGAGAACCCCATCGAGGCTCACGAGCACCAGAAGAATCGATACCCCGAGCATCACCGGAATATCGAATCTCACCACCTGACGTCTAATTACAAGCGGGCTTAGTACTGCGGACAATCCCAGAATGAGAAGGATGTTCGCAATGTTGCTCCCAATCACGTTTCCGAGGGCGAGTCCCGGTTCTCCTTCGAGCACGGCTCCCACGGTCACGGCGAGCTCCGGAGCTGAGGTTGCCGCTGACACAACCACGAGACCGATCACTAGGGGAGAGAGTCCGGCTCGCACCGCAAGAGTGGACGCTCCCCGAACGAGAGCCTCTCCACCACCAATCAACAGAGCGAGGCCTGCAGCAACAAGACCGAGGTCAAGTAAGAGCACAGCCCGAGCCTACCGAGGGATAGATGCGAGGCGACTGAGGGAGCCCGGGTGAATCAAGGCGGTGGGAAACGCTAGACTCTCTTCGTTGCCGGCGAGTTATCGTCGTCTGCCACGGGCTGTGGCGCAGCTTGGTAGCGCACTTGACTGGGGGTCAAGGGGTCGCAGGTTCAAATCCTGTCAGCCCGACTGGGGAAGTAGAAGAGACGTCACATCTCCAATGTTCCAGGCGTCCACCGACACGAGGCGGTACCCATTTGTGTTCCCGGTAAGTCATTTTTTTGATGACTGCTACCTTCAGATATGAGAAAAACCTTTGGTAGTGCTTTTGCCCTCATCATGGTTGCCATGTTTACTGTGGCACCAACGTCTCCCGCGACTGCCTACCCTGGGGGAATCCACCTTCACATCGCCGGCAAAGTTGGTCAGAAAGCGGTGGGGTCAACAGTCATCTTCGGAGCCGAGGGCCTCACAGAAGCCCCTCAAGCCCACGATACAGGCCTGACCCCTAACGCCTGTTTGTGGCTCGTGCAAGCTAACGAGTATGGCGCGATGGGCTACAACTTAGACCCCAAAATCAGCGGTTGGGGCGAGTGCGGTGGCGAAATTTCCATGACCATGACCGAAAGTGGAAAAAATTTCCAAATACCAGCGTCAGGGAGCCTGGCGGACCAAATTCCGCTGCCCGACCTACCAGCGGGCAAGTACGAGATGTGGTTCGGGGCTTGGCCAGCAGCCACTGGGTCCAGTGTTGGCCTCGGCGTTGCTTTCACGATTGGTGCGGATGGAACCTTCACCGCAATCGGGCCGGCCTGCGCTGGGACAGAAATCGATGGCCGATGCATGAACTTGCCGCCGATGCCCATCTGACACTAGGGCCTCACTGATTGGGGTTATGGGCGAACCATTACCAACGAAGCTCTGAGGAAAGAGTGGGTCGGGCCGGGTTCAAAGATGTTGGTCCTATTGACGTGGCCGTGTACCCCAGTTTTGTACCCCATTAGTCCCATGTTCGGGTATGTTCGCGGGAGTTTGCGCGTGGCAAGGCTTCAGTAGATT
>JBMUEW010000030.1:0-13592 GCA_049460875.1 Pontimonas sp. | reverse complement strand
GCCACACTGATGGCAGGAGGCGTTCATGGGCTTTCTGAAGCGAATCTTCGGCGGGAGGGAAGGTGCTGTGCTCCACAGCTCTCTACTGATTCTTTGCCACGTCGAATCGGAGAGGCTTCGCAATTCCTCGAGTGCTGGCAGGTTCGGCGCCCCCGCGGTGAGTGATTTCTCCAGTTCATCGAGAGCGCTGAGGGATAAGGCCTGGGATTGTTTCAGTCGCCTATCTACGCTCGCAACCAGAGTGTCCTGCATGGATTTCACTGCTGCACGGTGGGTGGAGAGTTGCTCCTCGCTACGGAGGAGTTTGCTGAGGACCTCCGCGCGGGCTAAAGCAAAGCGGTCAAGACTATCGAGCCCGAATGCGGCAATGGCATACCCGACAATTGCCATGAGGACGGAAAAGATGATCCGCTGCGCACTGGGAATTTCGTTGGTGAGCCCGACCAGAGCTAACCCTGCGACTAAGACGATGGCTCGAGTCCCTCCAGCTACACCCCACACCGCGATAACGACACCGAGTGGTATGGGTTGACGAGCTCGATTACGCAGGATGGTCAGGTGGGCAAGGAGAAAAACGAGGCCTAGGCCGAGGTGTCCTGCCGTGGCGACGAGGAGGATGCTGAGGGCGTTGCTCCAGGAGTCATACGTCACGTCTTCGTTGAAGACAAAACCGAAAATCCAAAAGGGGGAAGAAAAGAGGTAAGAGGTCAGCGAGATGGCCCAGCGGCCTCGTAAGCGAAGCGAAACCTCAGACCATGAGATGGTCACTAGTTAGCCCCAATCATGTCGAAATAGGACTGGAGGAGGGCGGCTCTCATATTCATTTCCGAACTGTGTTCGATTCCCAAACGTTTGAGCATGCGATTAATTGTCTTGGACACCGAGTCCTCGGTGACGGAGAGTTCTTCGGCGATGGCGGCATTCGATAAGCCTTTGGCCACCAGGCGAAGCACGGAAATCTGAGCAGAGGTGAGATTGATTGTCGGAAGCACTCCACGCTCTGCTTTGGCTGCTTTATGAATCGATAGAGAAATAGCGTCGGCAATGGTCGAGGTGGATTCGACCTGCTGCTTGATGAGGTAGACCACCCCCGCGGGGACCCTAGTGAGGCTTTCCGAGTGAAGTCGTGGGTCACCGTAGGCGCTCAGAACTACTATCCCCAGTCGTGGAAGGTTCGCTCTCAGACTCTCTGCGATGTCCAACCCTGTCGGGCCCGGACCAAAATCTAGATCTGTCACCAAGGCATCAGGCTTGTGGTCTTTGACCAGAGCGAGCGCTTCGCCCGCGCTTCGACCCCTGCCGACGATAGAAATTCCGTGAGCAACCAGCGAATCGGAGACCCCCTGGAGGGTGAGACCGTGGTCATCGGCAACCACAACGCGGAGAGCTTTCACGCTTTCGAGTATCTCCCATTTAGGGGAGGGTGAAGGGCTCGATCCCTCTGATTCGGAGGTAATCGGTAGACTTGGCGAGTTATTCAGGCCGGAGCAAAGGATGCCTATGCCTGCCGTGGTGATTGTGGGAGCCCAATGGGGCGATGAGGGCAAAGGTAAAGCCACCGACCTCATTGCAGATCGCATCGACTATGTCGTCAAGTTCAACGGCGGGAACAATGCAGGCCACACCGTTGTTATTGGTGAGGAAAAATACGCCCTTCACCTTCTTCCTTCAGGAATTTTGACTCCTGGGGTTGTCCCTGTTATCTCCAATGGGGTCGTTATCGACCCTGAGGTCCTCATGGAGGAACTAGATGCTCTGAGCGCCAGGGGAATTGACGTCTCGAAACTGGTCATTAGTTCGCACGCTCACATCATCACCCAGTACCACCGAACCTTGGACAAGGTGACCGAACGCTTCCTAGGGAAACGACAGATTGGTACAACTGGTCGCGGGATTGGACCCACCTACGCCGACAAAATCAATCGGGTCGGTATTCGAGTGCAAGACCTCTTTGATGAGGGAATTCTTCGACAGAAAGTTGAGGGAGCACTCGCCCAGAAGAACCACCTGCTAGTCAAGATCTATAACCGTCGCGCCATTGAGGTGGACGACGTCGTGAGAGACCTGCTCTCTTACGCAGAGAGACTTCGCCCCATGGTTCACGACACGGCACTTCTGCTGCACTCTGCTCTGGAGGAGGGCAAGACGGTTCTGTTCGAAGGTGGTCAGGCCACCATGCTGGATGTCGATCACGGAACCTACCCCTTTGTCACGTCATCCAACGCGACCGCGGGAGGTGCTGCCACCGGTGCTGGCATCGCTCCTTGGCGACTTTCCACCGTGATTGGAATTGTGAAGGCATATACGACCCGTGTCGGATCGGGACCCTTCCCCACTGAGCTCGATGATGAGTTCGGTGAGTTCTTGAGAAATAACGGGCACGAGTTCGGTACGACAACGGGACGCCCACGACGGTGTGGCTGGTATGACGCTCCGATCGCCCGTTACAGCGCCCGCATAAACGGAGTCACCGATTTTGTTCTCACCAAACTCGATGTTTTGACAGGGCTCGAAAAGATTCCCGTCTGTGTCGCATATGAGGTGGACGGCGAGCGCATCGACGAAATTCCCTGGTCGCAGTCTGATTTCCACCACGCGAAGCCCATCTATGAGTATCTTCCCGGATGGAGTGACGACATTTCCGGAGCTCGAGACTTCGACGATCTTCCTCAGAACGCGCGCGACTATGTCGAAGCCATCGAGGGTATGAGTGGCGCTCGCATCTCAGCAATTGGCGTGGGTCCCGCCAGAGATGCCATCATCACCCGGCACCCCTTGCTGGACTAGCCCCCAGCCTGCTGGCTCGGTAGGGTCGCTCTATGGATTCGATTCCCCCGGAGCTCTCTCAGTTGCGCAAAAGTATCGACAACATCGATGCAGCTCTCATCCATCTTCTGGCGGAGCGTTTTCGCACTACTCAGCAGGTAGGGCAACTCAAGGCCGCTCTCTCGATGCCACCGTCAGACCCAGCCAGGGAAGCCGCCCAAATTGAGAGGCTGCGCAATCTTGCCAAAGAAGCGGATCTCGACCCAGAGTTCGCCGAGAAGTTCCTCGAGTTCATCTTGGCCGAGGTTATTCAGCACCACCAGGAGTTAGCTGCTGGCGAGGGGTAATTCCCGGTAGATATTGCCCGCTACCTCGATGAGGCGCTCGATCAGGGCTTCATCTCTCTCGACAACGACGAACTTGGGCCCTGGCCACCCGGGGACCATCTCACCGTTTCGCTTCTCACGAAGCATCCACCCGAACACACACGCGCTTGCTCCTGTGACATAGAGCTGCCACTGGACCTGGCGGTGGTAGTTGCCGGGGACTGCCCGCCACTCGCCCCAGTCTCGGCCCGTGGTTTTGACCTCGGCAATGAGGTCATGGCCGGGCGAGAGCCCATCGGGGGTTGCCATTTGCCACCGCAAATGTTCGGCATCTTTGGCAATCAGCCAGTCGTTTGGCTCGAGCTCGAATTGGGTTGCAAGTTTTTCAATGAGAAACCCTTCCTGCTCACGCCCAAATCGCATGTAATCGTTGTCGGGAATCGGTGTGGGGTTACGGATCTGGTCTACGACTTCGCGGAAACCCTCCGGGGTGACGGCCTTAGCGACAGCGGTGGCGGTGACCCCACTCGCTCTGACAGCCAACCACGCGTCGTAATCGGACGAGGAGACAAGAAATCGTGACGAATCAATCATGAGTTATTCCACCGTAGCGCTGTCCTGGGACAGCGCGGGGTACAGGTTGGCTACGCGGAATACCCCACCACGGGCCCGAGAACACCAGGAAGGGTTCCGCGGTGGAGAGTATCGAGTTCATCGAGTGTGAAGCTGAACTGATCGGTGATGTCCAGACCTTTCGCCGAGGTATCGGTGACACCGATTCGTGCGACCGGCACTCCCCGCCCTTCACACAGTCCACGGAACTTCACATCATCTTCGCGAGCCACGCTCACGACCATCCGGGCGACAGATTCTGAGAAAAGGGCTTCCGTGATGTCGATGTCATGGATCTCCATGACCTCAGACAGCCACACTCTCGCTCCCACTCCGCGACGAAGGACACCCTCCACTAGCGTCTGAATCAGCCCACCTGTGGAGACATCGTGCGCACTGGTGACAAGGCCGTCCCTTGCTGCGGCCACCATCAATCCCGCCAGAGCTTTTTCTGCCGGCAGATTGGGGTGTGGAGGCATACCGCCTAGGTGATCATGGATCACTTGCGCCCACGCCGAGCCATCCAACTCTGCCTGAGTCGAGCCCAAGAGGTAGAGATTCTCGCCATCGTCTTGCCAACCGCTGGGGAGTCGACGCTCGACCGTGTCGATGACTCCCATGACCGCGACGACCGGGGTGGGGTGAATGGGAGTCGTACCGGTCTGGTTGTAGAGGCTGACATTACCTCCGGTCACGGGGATTCCAAGCTCCAGGCAGGCATCGGCGAGACCGCGAACAGCTTCGGCAAACTGCCACATCACTTCGGGGTCTTCAGGGCTTCCGAAGTTCAGACAGTCACTGACCGCTCGCGGATCAGCACCTGTTGCCGCGACGTTTCGATACGCCTCGGATAGAGCCAGTTGTGCACCTAAGTAGGGATCGAGGTAGCTGTAGCGGCCGTTGGCGTCGGTCGCTAGCGCAACACCGAGGCCTGATTCCTCGTCCACCCGAATCATGCCCGCGTCATCGGGATAGGACAGAGCCGTGTTCCCCATGACGTAGCGGTCGTACTGGTTGGTAATCCACTCTGAGTTGGCAAGATTTGAGGACGCCACCACTCGAGCAACGTGGTCTCGCAGCTCTACTGCGCTTCCTGCTCGAGGTTTTGTCTGAACCCTGTTTGCTTGCACGCTATCGAGCCACGAGGGGCGGTGGTACGGCCTCTCATAGACAGGCGAATCGATCGCGACGGTCTTGGGATCGACATCAACGATGGTTTCGCCCTGCCAGTGAATGACCAGGCGACCAGTGTCAGTCACGTCACCCAACACGCTTGTTTCGACCTCCCATTTCTGGGTGATGGCGAGGAAGTCGTCGAGTTTGTCGGGTCGGACAATCGCCATCATGCGCTCTTGGCTTTCCGACATAAGGATTTCCTCAGCGGTGAGGGTGTCGTCGCGCAAGAGCACGTGGTCGAGGGTGACCTCCATACCGCTGTTTCCATTTGCCGCGAGTTCTGAGGTTGCGCAACTAATTCCTGCCGCCCCCAAATCTTGAATCCCTTCGACTACACCGTTGTGGAAGAGCTCGAGACAGCACTCGATCAACACCTTCTCTGCGAAGGGGTCACCCACCTGAACGGAGGGTCGTTTCGTGGGGCCGCCCTCGTCGAAGGTTTCGCTCGCCAGAATCGACGCCCCACCAATGCCATCGCCCCCCGTTCTGGCGCCAAAGAGGACCACTTTGTTTCCCGCACCTTGGGCGCTCGCGAGGTGGAGGTCTTCGTGGCGCAAGACACCAACAGCTAAAGCATTGACGAGCGGATTGTTTTGGTAGATCGGATCGAACCAGGTTTCTCCGCCAATGTTGGGAAGCCCCAAGCAGTTTCCGTAGAAGCTGATTCCACTCACGACGCCGGGAGCGACGCGTTTTGTGTCGGGGTGATCGAGAGCCCCAAAGCGCAGGGCGTCCATGACCGCCACTGGCCTCGCACCCATCGAGATGATGTCGCGAACAATTCCGCCGACTCCGGTTGCAGCTCCCTGGAAGGGTTCGACGAAACTGGGATGGTTGTGGCTTTCAATCTTGAAAGTAACCGCCCACCCTTCACCAATATCGACCACGCCCGCGTTTTCTCCCATACCCACCATCAGATGGGCCCGCATCTCATCGGTGACTTTTTGCCCAAACTGGCGCAGGTGAACTTTTGAGGATTTATACGAGCAGTGCTCGCTCCACATCACCGAATACATGGCTAATTCGCCCGAGGTGGGCCTACGACCCAGGAGGCGACGAATTTCTTCGTATTCCTCTTTTTTGAGACCGAGTGCCTCGTAGGGCTGGTCCTTTTCTGGTGTTGACTCGGCCTGCGATACGGAATCGATGGACACTATGAACCACCCCACTCCGTCGGCGGGCCCAGTGTGAGAAGCACACTGATGGCCAGCGCCATACCTGCGACGATGAGCACAAATGACCACACGGGGTGACGAAGGCCCAGCCTCACCACTCGGTCAATCCAGTGCTGATCACGGGGGTCACCCGAATCCTCAAGGCGCCACTGCCCGCGAAGCTTCTCCTGTCGCTCCAACCATCTATCGAAAGGCCACGTCATCCAGGGCGGGATAGCGGAGAGGACAGCCATCGTGATGGTGCCAAGCCCCCAGCGGAGGTTGATTCCCACAATCACGGCCGTGATGCAGTAGGCGAGAAAGATGATTCCGTGACTGAGGCCTGCTGCGAAGAACAGGGGTCCCTCGTAGGCGAACCCGTAACGGGCCACCATCGCGACGATGAGAAGGGTCCATGTCACCATTTCGGCAGCAGCCATCACCCGATAGAGAGCACCCGGAGTCTTGGTCACGCGCTCACAACCTGGGTCAGGACTGACTGGAAGATTGCGAGTCCATCGGTGCCGGACTTCATTGCTTCATCGGTGTCGGGACCAAAGCCAGCTTCGACGGCGTGCTCGGGGTGTGGCATAAGACCCACGATGCGACCCGTGTCGTTGCATAGGCCGGCAATGTCGTGCGCGGAACCATTCGGATTTACCTCGAGGTAACGAAACGCGACCAAGTTCTCACCCTCGATTCGCTTCAGAGTTTCCTCATCGGCGATGAAGCCGCCCTCACCGTTCTTGAGGGGAATCACAATCTCCTGGTTACCCTCATACCCTGTGGTCCAGGCAGTCTCCGTGTTCTCTACCCGAAGTTTCTGATCGCGACAGATGAAATCACCGTGGTCGTTACGGATCAGACCACCGGGGAGAAGTCCTGCTTCCACCAAAATTTGAAAGCCGTTGCAGATGCCAAGAATGGGGAGACCCTTTTTCGCCTCCGTCACCACCTCCGACATGATCGGAGAGTGCGCGGCAATTGCTCCACACCGCAGGTAGTCGCCATAGCTAAAACCTCCCGGGAGGATCAGAGCATCGACGCCCTCTAAGTCGTGGGTGCCATGCCACAGTGGGACGGGAGTTCCCCCCGCAAGCCGGACCGCGCGAAGCGCGTCACGGTCATCCAGAGATCCAGGAAAGGTAACGACCCCGACTCTCATGCCGGGGAGTCCTCCACGCGAACGTCAAGCACATCTTCAATAACCCCGTTAGAGAGGAGATCGTCGGCCATTTTTCTGGCATTCGCAAGGTGAGCCTCGGTGGCTTCGCCTTCGATGTGCAGTTCGAAGCGCTTGCCAATGCGAACCTCGTGGAATCCCTCAATCCCGCTGCGGTGGAACGCCCCCAAGACCGCTTTACCGGCAGGGTCGAGGAGCTCCTTCTTGGGCATGACTTCAACGACAATGATGGCCACTAATCACGCTCCGAGGACTTCGCTCCGCACTACAACAGCGGAACCAGTCTATCGAGCGCCTATCGCCTCCAGCGCGCCACGCGTGAGGGCATCCGCGAGGGCGAAACGAGCCCAGTCCCGATAACCATCCTCGCTCGGATGAAATCCATCCTCCGCAAAGAATGTGTCGTGATAGCCCGAAGGAGGTGGCGACATCATCGCGTAAGGGAAGGACTCGATCATGGGACGAAGCGATCGCTCGATCGCTTGTGAGTGGGCGTAAATGACCGAGCGCAGCGGCTGAGGGAGGGTGGGGAAGAGATAAAAGGCGGGAAGGGAAGAGAAGATGATCACAGCATCCGGGTGACCTTCATGCAATGCTGCAAGGAGTCGCTCGAATCGCCGGATCGTGGCCCCCAGAGGCTTGAGATCTTTCGCGTCATTAGCTCCTAAGGAAACAAGCACAATGTCTGCGGGGCTGCTGAGAGCGGGAGCAAGAAAGCGACGAAGAATATCTTTGGACGTCGCACCGCTTTCACCGACCGATCGCCAGGACACCCCACGCTGAGTTTCTTCATGGAGCGCGAGAGAGAACTGGGGGACAAGACCGTGGAGAGGATCTCGAACACCAACTCCGGCAATGGTGGAATCGCCCAGTCCCACAATCTTGAGGGGTGAAGGACCGGGAGCTTCACCCTCCCAGGGCTCGGGAGCGTGGGGAAGTCTGGGGACCTGCTTGCGCACCCATTTACCCTGTGCGTAGAGGAGGGGGACGATCCCTACCGCAACAGGCCAGGCCGCCCGGTGTGCCAGGGTCGGCGACTCCAGTTTGTGCGAGGGCGCTGCGATTGTCATCAGGAGTCAGTATGGAAAGGCTTCCCGGTAAGACGCTGAAAAAGCTCCCGGTAGCGGTTCATCGTGTGGGTGACCAAGTCTTCCGGTAGCTCCGGAGGAGTTCCCACATAGTTCCAATGGTCGGAAAGCCAGTTGCGAATGAGCTGCTTATCGAAACTGTCGAGACGATTTATTCCACCTTGGGAATATAACTGCCCATCCCAGTAGCGACTGCTATCCGAGGTCAGGACTTCGTCGGCGATAGTGATCACACCGGACTCTCGGTGGCGCCCAAACTCAAACTTTGTATCCGCGAGAATCACACCGCGAGTTTTCGCCACGTCTCGTGCTCTCGAATAGAGGCCGATACTGAGATCTCGCAGAGCGGTCGCGTCGTCGACACCGATTAGCTTGACCATGTCCTCAAAAGAGATGTTTTCATCGTGGTCCCCCACGGCCGCCTTGGTCGCGGGGGTGAACAGAGGTTGAGGAAGCTCGTCTCCTTCGGAGAGACCCTCTGGCAGAGCGATACCGCACACGCTGGAGGTGGCTTGGTATTCCTTCCAGCCACTGCCTGCCAAATAGCCGCGGACTACACACTCCACGGGGAACATGTCCAGGGGTTCAACGACCATAGAACGCTCGGCGACCTCGAGAGGAGGTTCCTCATCTCGCAAATGGTGGGCAACATCGGGGAATTGGTCAAACCACCATGTGCTGAGCGCTGTGAGAATGGCCCCTTTGCCGGGTATGTCCGGGCGCAAAATGTGATCGAAGGCGCTCACTCGATCCGTAGCAACAATGAGGAGCTTGTCTGCCTCAGAAACCGTAGATGCCGATTGTGGAATATAAAGTTCTCGGACTTTCCCCGAGTAGACCGGCTTCCACCCCGCAAGCTCGGTCATGACACCATGCGCAGGGCAATATCTCGGCGGTAGTGGGAGCCTTCCAAGGAAATCTTCTCGAGAGCTCCGTAGGCCGAGTTCCTCGCTGCGTCAAAGGTTGCTCCTGTCGCAATTACGCTCAGCACGCGACCCCCCGTCGCGAGAAGGTCAGACCCGTCCCATGCGGTTGCCGCGTGTGCGATCGTCACCTGCGAATCTTCGGCGACAGTGTCTAATCCATGAATCTCTCGTCCCGTGACGGGGTTCTCTGGGTAGCCCTCACTCGCTAAGACGACGGTCAATGCACACTCGTCACTGAACCGTGGGGGCTCCACACTCTCCAACACTTCAGTGGCGGCGGCATAGAGCAGTGGGGCGAGAGGTGATTCGAGACGCGCGAGGACAACTTGGGTCTCTGGATCACCGAAACGAGCGTTGAATTCGATGACCTTCGTTCCCTCGTCGGTGACGATTAGCCCGCAGTAGAGCAGACCAATGAAAGGGGTTCCTCGACTAGCGAGCTCATCGATGACGGGTTGGGCAATGGTGTTGGTCACCGTGTCGACAAAGTCTTCATCGAGCCACGGCAACGGAGAATACGCACCCATCCCGCCAGTGTTCGGACCCTCGTCCTCGTCATAGGCGCGCTTGTAATCTTGGGCCGGGCTGAGGGGGACGATCCGGCGTCCGTCGCTGACGAAAAACAGCGAGACCTCGGGGCCTTGCAGGAATTCCTCGACGAGGACCTCGCCATGTTGGAGATAGAACGTGGCGTGCTCGATGGCGGCGTCGAGGTCCTCCGTGACCAGTACCCCTTTGCCCGCCGCGAGACCATCCGCCTTGACGACGTAGGGAGCACCGGAGCGTTTGAGTGCATCTGTGAGTTCTTCGTGGGTGGAGACCGTCCATGCTTTCCCCGTGGGAACGTCGGCGGCAGCCATGACGTCTTTGGCAAAAGCCTTTGAGCCCTCGATAGCAGCTGCTTCTTTGTCTGGGCCAAAGACTGCGACCCCGGCTTTCCTCAGCGAATTCGCCACACCTGCAACGAGCGGAGCTTCGGGGCCGATAATGACGAGATCAACGTCAGATGTCGCCGCAAACTCCGTCACTACTTTTGGATTGGATGGATTGAGTCCCACAATTTCAGCATCGGCGGAAATTCCTGCGTTGCCAGGCGCCGCCAAGATCTCGTGTTTTTCGGGGTCGCGACGGAGCGCCTGAATGATGGTGTGCTCCCTGGCACCCGCTCCGAGGACCAAAATCTTCACGCGCTTACCCTACCCGCGCGACGTTGCTAGCGTGTTGTCCGTGGCGCCTCGACGTATACCGGACAACGCGGGCCTCGAGGCGCTCCAGCGCTGGCGGGAGGGTGCTCCCCATCCGGACGACGAGGCGATGGCTGTCCGTTACACCCTCCAGCTCTTGCGACAGAAAGCCCCTGGCTCGAGCGTCGAAGTTCGGGTTCCCCCGTGGGGAGCGGTCCAAGCTATTGAAGGTCCGTCTCACACCCGCGGGACACCCCCCGCGGTAGTGGAAATGACACCCGAGGTGTGGCTGAGTGTGGCCACAGGGACACGGTCATTTGACGATGCCCTTGCCGATGGTTCTATTCACGCATCGGGCGAGCGCTCGAACCTCACAGGATGGTTACCTCTGGGGGAGCTAGCCTGAGGCAATGCCCAGGAAGAGTCCTCAGAGACAGCAGCGAGTGTCAATTCGTCGCTCGCCTCGCCTCTCGGCATTTGTGGTCGTGTTTGGTTTAGCGGGGTTCTTCGGGACTCTCATCCTGACGAGCCTGTATGACGTGGACCCTTCCCTCGGATTTGCCACCCTCTTTGCCTACTTTTCGCTCTATGGCATTACGGGTTCGATAGCTCTAGGGATTGTCCTGTGGCTCATTCTCGACATTCGGTCGAAGAAAAAAGCGACCGAGGCGATCATGGAGAGCGACGACAAGCGGGGCGACTAGCTCGCCTGGTTGGTTTCCACCCACGCGAGATACTCATCGCTTACGGTGCCCGTGACGTACTCCCCGGTGAAGCAGCTCATGTCGAGTTCGGTGACATCGGAGCCCTCGATGATGGCGTCTCTCATGTCTTCGACTTCTTGATAAATGAGGTGGTCAGCTCCGATCTCCATAGCAATCTCGGGTATCGAGCGGCCTGAAGCTACCAACTCACCCTTATTGGGCATGTTGATTCCATAAACGTGGGGGTACCGGACGGGAGGGGCTGCGGAGGTGAAGGTGACGCTTCGTGCTCCCGCCTCTCTCGCCATTTCGACAATTTCGCGTGAGGTAGTTCCCCGAACAATCGAGTCATCCACGATCAGCACATTCTTCCCGGCGAACTCACTCGACATGGCGTTGAGTTTCTGTCGAACGCTCTTCGTGCGTTGGGCTTGCCCCGGCATGATGAAGGTTCGCCCGATGTACTTGTTCTTATAGAAACCTTCCCGGTACTCGATGCCCAGTTTTCTCGCGACCTGCATGGCAGCCGGTCGAGCAGAGTCCGGAATAGGCATGACGACATCGATGTCATCGGTCGGTGCATAGCGAGCAATCGTGTCGGCGAGCTTGTCGCCCAAACGCAACCTGGCTTCATAGACAGAGATGCCGTTCATGATCGAGTCTGGTCGAGCAAGGTACACATACTCGAAGGAGCAGGGCACGAGTCGAGGATTCTCGGCACATTGCTCGGAGTACAAGGTTCCCTCTCGCGAGATGAACACTGCCTCACCCGGTTCGATATCCCTGACAATCTCGTACCCGGAGGCTTCTAGTACGAGGGATTCGCTCGCGACGATCCACTCGTCACCCACGAGTCCTGCCTGCCTACGTCCAAGAATGAGGGGACGAATACCGAAAGGGTCGCGGAATGCCAGGACTCCGTGACCGGCAATCACAGCGATCGCGGCGTAGGAACCCTCCACGCGAGCGTGCACAGCCTTAATCGCTTCGAACGCGGTTTCGGGTGTGAACGACGTTCCAGAATCAGCCGACTGCAGCTCACTGGCCAAGACATTGACGAGCATCTCGGTGTCGGAGGTGGTGTTGAGGTGGCGACGATCTCGATCCGCCAACTCCTGGGCTAGCTCTCTGGTGTTGGTGAGGTTCCCGTTATGGACGAGCACGATGCCATACGGAGCATTGACATAAAACGGTTGGGCTTCCTGCTCTTTTTTCGCGTTACCTCGGGTCGCATAGCGGACGTGACCAAGACCGATAGTCCCCTGTAGTGAGCGCATATCTCGGGTGCGATACCCCTCACGAACCTGACCCTTGGATTTATGGATATGGAGGGTGCTCTCATCAGAGGTCGCAATTCCGGTGGAATCCTGGCCACGGTGCTGCAAGAGAGCGAGAGCGTCATACACCTGTTGATTGACGGGTGACGACGAAACAATGCCCACGATCCCACACATGAAAGGGGGTCATCTCCTCATCTTGCAGCCGATGATGAGGCAAGCCTATCGGGCAACCACGCGGTCAGTCGATATGGGTCTCCTCGAGACCAGTGCCTCTCCTCCGCTTCGAGAATCGGCGCCGCAACGCAGCAAGAATCCCGCCACCAGCCAGTACCCCAGTGCCGATTCCCAGCCACGCCCCAGCACCCAAAGGCTCTGGAATAACGACAGTGGGTTCATCGACTCTCCGTGGTTCCCGGTCAAACACCCGTGGAAGCGATTGTCCAGCATCTGGTGCTGGATCGATAACGGAAGGAACCTCTGTCACGGGCTCGGGGTCGGCAGCAATAGGTTGTGGGGCCGGAACCTCAGGTATAGCGACGGGGACCTCAGCATTGGGCACCGAAGGTGTGGCCGACTCGGCTGGTGGCGAAGGGGAAGAGGACACCTCTACCGGTGCGGGAGGGGGTGGCGGAGTCGCCAGAACGGTCAGCGTCGCGGTGGAAGAGGACGACCTCGAGGTTGTGATGACCCCGTCCTCGTCTCGTTGGTCCCTCGAAGACCAGGTCAGTGAATATTCCCCGGGCTCCACACGTGTCGGGACAGTGAGAGACACGCGGAGAGCGGTCCCCTCATCGTCTTGTCGCTCCCACTCCACACCGTCAGGCAATCCCGACAGCGTCAGCGTTCGTGTGACTGGCGCCGCCGGAGCTTGGTAGGGAGATTGGAAGGTGAGAGACAGTGGCTCCGAGGCCTCCCCATTCGCAGTAACACTCCAGGAAGCAGGCTCCGCACACGATGCCTGACTGTTCCACACTTGCCCGAAGGTCCCCGCTTGCGCGGTAGCGAACGCTGCTGCGGCGCTTGCCGAGCAGGGGTCAGCATCCACGATGCCTACCGTGATCTCCATGGTGAAATCAGTCGCGTCACCCGGTGCTAGGTACAGAGTCGGAGCAGTGTCGCCATCGACCAACGGGGTGTACATCGAGGTACTCCCGGCGAAGAGAGGTGATCCTGCCGCACTGGTGACGTGGATG
>JBMUEW010000029.1:0-14702 GCA_049460875.1 Pontimonas sp. | reverse complement strand
GGATCATCGATGATGCTCACGACCCACACCACAGCCACAACCCGGAGGCCCAGGGATGAAGCGCAATACCAAGCAACGTGAAGAGGTATGGCGGGCCCTTGAATCCACCCCCGACTTTGTCAGCGCACAGGAACTGCATCAGAAGCTACGTAGCGGTGGCTCCACAATTGGCTTGGCAACGGTCTATCGGACCCTGAATGCGCTTGCTGAGGAAGGAAGCGCTGACGCTCTGAGCGTCGAAGGGGAGAACCTGTATCGGGCATGCTCACCGGGGCACCACCACCATTTGATTTGCCGGGAATGCGGGACTACCACCGAAATTGAGGCCGGAGAGGTTGAAGCCTGGGCGAAGTCGATTGCGGCGAAGTATGGGTATGACAATCCTCAGCACATTGTGGACATTTTTGGGACCTGTCCTGCCTGCCAAACAGGGGTTGCCCCCTAGCCTCTGAGCGCGTACAGTAGGGGTTTGGTTCAGCCACCTAGCGCTGTATCTTGTGCGCACAGAGGCCTCTCTCTTCGGAAAAAAGTCTCTGATTGCGTGCCGACAAGTGACCTTGGGTAGGGCATTAGCCCTACGGTAGCGATAACAGGAGGAAACATGGCAGCAGTCTGCCAAGTGACCGGAGCCACCCCTGGTTTTGGACACAACATCTCACACTCGCACCGACGCACCAAGCGTCGGTTCGACCCAAATATCCAGAAAAAGACCTACTTTGTTCCGTCTTTGAAGCGCAACGTGACCTTGACGCTCTCCGCAAAAGGCATCAAGACCGTTGATGCTCGCGGTATCGAGTCCGTCGTTGCAGAGTTGCTCGCTCGTGGGGAGAAGATCTAATGGCTAAAGCACAAGACGTTCGACCCATCATCAAGCTTCGTTCCACCGCTGGCACGGGCTACACCTATGTCACCCGTAAGAACCGTCGTAACGACCCTGACCGCCTGGTCTTGAAGAAGTACGACCCCGTAGTGCGTCAGCACGTTGAATTCCGCGAGGAGCGATAAGCATGGCTAAGAAAAGCAAGATTGCGCGCAACGAACAGCGCAAAGTGATTGTGGAGCGTTACGCCGAGAAGCGTCTCGAGCTGAAAAAGGCTCTCGTTGACCCCAACGGAACCGACGAGTCTCGCGAAGCAGCTCGTGTGGGCTTGCAAAAGCTCCCTCGTAACGCTTCTCCGGTTCGAGTTCGCGGTCGCGATGCGATCGATGGTCGGCCTCGTGGGTTCCTGAGCAAATACGGTGTTTCCCGTGTCAGATTCCGCGAAATGGCACACCGAGGCGAATTACCGGGCATAACTAAGTCCAGCTGGTAACTTTTTTGGTGGCTCGGGAGTGTTTCTGGGCCGAGCCGAAATACCTACCAAGTCCGAGGAGGACACAGTTATGAATCGCTCAGAACTTGTCGCAGCAGTTGCTGCACACACTGGTCACAGCCAGGCAGCAGTCAATGGCGTCGTTGACGCTATCTTCACCGTGGTGTCCAAAGAAGTTGCTTCGGGCAACAAGGTCACCATCCCCGGTTGGGTTTCCTTCGAGCGCACTCACCGTGCTGCCCGCATGGGACGTAACCCCCAGACCGGTGCAACGATTCAGATCGCTGCATCCAAGAGCGTCAAGGTTTCTGCTGGCAGCAAGCTGAAGGCTGCTGTCAAGTAGTTTCTGACTCACTCGATTATCAGGGACGACCAGAGGCGGTTGTCCCTGATGTCGTTAACGCCTGAGTAAAGGGCCCCAGGCCCCTCGCCTACACTCGTGATGTGACAACCCGGTGGCCTGTTTCTCTGGTGAGCGCGCTGGCGCTGATCCTCAGTGGTGGCCTGGTGGCGCTTCTCGTGGGCTTGGCTGTCGGCGGCGGCGCGGAGCCACTCCTTCTTGTGGATCCGGGCGAGGGAGTGCGTTATGGGCTCCCCGCCGCAAAGGTCCTAGTTCACCTCGGTGCCGCACTTGCGGTGGGTTCTCTGATGCTTGCCGCATTCGCCCTGTCACCCCAGGATTCGGGGTTTAATCTCTCGCTCACGATCGCCGCCATCGGGGCAGCCCTGATGACGATGGCCTCAGCGACAACAGGGTTCTTGACTTTCCTGTCGATCTATCTGGAGCCGATTGCGCTCACCCAGCAATTTGGCGATATTTTGTGGCTGTTTGTGCAGGAAACCGAAATCGGACGGGCGTGGCTGATTTCCACCCTGCTCTCGGCCATCGTGACGGTCTTAGCCGTACTGATTAGGTCCCACACTGGAGTGTTCTTCATTGGAGTGCTCGCGGTGGCATCGCTGTGGCCCTTGGCTGAGCTGGGTCACGCGGCGGGAACTGCCAACCATGAGGCGGCGGTAAGTGCATCGTTTACGCACAGTGTTTTTACCGCGATGTGGGTGGGAGGCCTCGCGACACTGGCAATCCTGGCCTGGGGGTCCTCTCGGAGCGGAACACCACTCACGAGTGTTTTCCAGCGCTTTTCGACCATTGCCCTTCTGAGCTTCAGTGTTGTTGCTCTTTCTGGCATTACCAATGCCTGGCTCCGGGTGGGGGATATAGAGGGTTTGTGGACTCCTTACGGAGCACTTGTGGTCGCGAAGGCGGTCATCCTTGTGGTTCTGGGGGCGATGGGTGCGCTGTATCGGAGGCGACTCATTTCGCAGTTGGAGGGAGCAGAACGAGCAGTGCGTTCGGTGACGCTACGAGTAGTCGCCCTGGAGCTCGCGGTTATGGGTGTCGCTATGGGCCTCGCGAGTGCTTTGGCTCGCACCCCGACACCCGTGCCAGAAATCCCCGCATCCGACATCGCTCAAGCCACCCCGGCCGAGATTCTGACGGGCGAAACCCTGCCACCGGAATTCACCTGGGGGCAGGTGTTTACTCAGTGGCAGTTTGATGTCATCTGGGCCCTGATCGTGGTGTTTGGTTCGATTTTCTATGTCTGGGGGCATCTGCGTCTCGTGAGGCGAGGTGATGAATGGCCAGTTTCTCGAACCATCATGTGGGTATCAGGAATGCTTCTCTTGGGTCTGTCCACCAATTCGGGCCTAGCGGTCTATGGCACCTATCTGTTCAGCGTTCATATGGTGGCCCACATGCTGCTCTCCATGGCTGTTCCCCTGCTCTTGGTCTTGAGTGCTCCTATCACCCTGGCGTCTCGGGCCATCGCGGTGAGGAAAGACGGATCGCGGGGTGCACGGGAGTGGATACTTCTTGTCGTTCACTCTCGCTACCTCGCGATTCTCGGTCACCCCCTGGTGGCGGCGGTCATTTTTGCAATCTCTCTCATCGTCTTTTACTACTCACCCCTGTTCCGCTGGGCTCTTGAGGAGCACCTCGGGCACCAGTGGATGATTCTGCACTTCGTGTTTACCGGCTACCTTTTCGCCCAATCGCTGGTGGGGGTGGATCCCTCGCCTCACAACCCTCCCTACCCCCTCAGACTCATTATTGTTCTGGCCACCATGGCATTCCACGCCTTCTTTGGAGTGGGGCTGATCTATGGCACCGGCTTGCTCGTTCCCGAGTGGTACGGAGCTATGGGACGGGAATGGGGCCTCGATCCCCTGGCCGATCAACAACAAGGTGGCGAGCTCGCGTGGGGCTTAGGAGAGATCCCCACCCTGCTCTTGGCCATCGTGGTGACCTGGTCGTGGAGTAGAAGTGATGAGCGCAAGAACAAACGTCGGGATCGAGCTGCAGATCGTGATGGCGATCGCGAATTAGCCGCCTATAACGACATGCTGGGCGCTTTGGCGTCGAGAGACGAAAAGCTCAGTAAAGGTTGAGAACGGGTTGGTCCGTCGAGGTTCCGCGAACAACCCCCACCACATCGAACTCTTCGGTGTCACGAAACTCGGTAATCGATCCATCAAAAAGCGACTGCACTTGGACGGTCACCTCGGCGACACCGGATTCCGCCACCATCGTCCACGTTGCACGATCCGCTGAGAGCCTGAGGTCTATTTCGGGGTAATCGAGGATGGTCCACTGCACGGCCCCCACCACACGATCCGAAATGGAAACGCCGAACGGGCATTCGGCTGGCTGCAAGACAGCCTGAGCAGCACACCCATCCAGGTATGCCTCCAGCGCACCTGTGGTGTTCTCCATCAGGGTGCTGGTCGGTGATACTACGAGCCTGACACCCGCAGGCGCTCCCACCTCTGTCATCACCGACACCACTGGTTCAGCTTGAACCCATTCCGTGTCGAGGGAGGATGAATAGATTCCTGGAACCAAGACTGTCGTGCGGGGGGGAACACCCAAGTCCCCCACATCGAGGTCGGTTCCATTGACGCTCACGCGCTCGTCACCGATGACGGCAAACTGCAGATTGGCCAGGGGTTGCCGAGAAAAGCGCCACGTGTCGAAGAACCACAGAATCGGTTCCCCGCCGGTCACTACAAACACCGTGGAGTGAGTATCGTCGCCCAATTCGTAGTCAGCTTGGATAACCAACTCCCCCGTGGGCAGTGACGATGTTCCCACGATTCTGGGATTCTCCAAAGCCTCCGAAGCTAACGGCAGAATCTGCGGTGCTCTGGTCAGCCCCGCGTGAGAAGCGGCAAGTCCGTAATCACTGGACTCCAGGGCCTTCAGATAGGAGGTCACAAAACTGGTGGCGGAGAACAAGGTGAGATTCAGCGCCAAGACGGTCAGCAACCAGAGCGCGACAACCCCGAGTGCGAGAAGCCCAAACCTCCGCACGATTGCCCACATAACTGCCATCCTAGGTTGGTTGACCCAGGCCGTTCCCGGTCACGCGAGGAGGAGTTTTCGGTGAGTGACGTTGTCCTAAGCGAGGAGCAAAGCGGAATCCTCGAGACGATGGAGCACTCCCAGGACCATGTTTTCGTCACAGGTCGAGCGGGAACAGGAAAGTCGACGCTGCTCCAAGCATTCGTTGCCAACACCGCCAAGGTGGTCGCCGTGTGTGCACCGACGGGGGTGGCAGCGCTCGCGGTGGGTGGTCAAACCATTCATTCACTCCTGCGCTTGCCGATTGGCATTATCGGAAAGCGCGAGCTGGGTTTCATCCCTAAAGAATCACTCGCCGTGCTCTCCCACCTCGATGCTTTGGTCATCGATGAGGTCTCCATGGTGTCAGCCGACGTGCTCGATGCCATGGATCGGCGACTTCGCCAGGCAAAACGACGAAAGAACACGCCTTTCGGTGGGGTTCAGATGATTATGTTTGGCGACCCCTACCAGTTGTCCCCGGTCGTGTCGGGGCAGGCGGAGAAGGCCTATTACGAGGATCACTATCGCTCCCCGTGGTTCTTTGACGCTGCCGTCTGGCGGGATACCTGGATGGAGATCTACGAGCTCGACACCATTCACCGTCAAGCGGACTCGGAATTTCGTGCAGTGCTCAATGCGCTTCGTGAGGGGCGCATGGACGCCGAGATGGGGCGAATGGTGAACGAACAGGGAATGCGCCAACCAGATGATCCCGAGCTGATTACCCTCGCGACAACAAATCAAGCAGTCACGAAGATTAACTCGCGCGCCCTGGAGCGCTTGCCGGGGAAAGGCAAAATCGCCCAGGCAGCAATCGAGGGGGACTTCGGTTCCACCAGCGCCTACCCGGCTGATGAGGAGCTCGTTCTCAAACCCGGCGCCAGGGTCATGTTCTTACGCAACGACACTCAGGGCACGGACGGGCCGCGGTTTGTCAACGGAACGCTGGGGACAGTGCTCAAGATCACCGACACGGTGACGGTCGATGTCGACGGGGAGAGTGTTCTCGTTGAGCCGGTGACCTGGGAGAAAGTGAAGTATGAGTACCAGGCATCAACCAAGACCCTCACTCAAGACGTTGTCGCTGAGTTCACCCAATTTCCCTTGCGATTAGCCTGGGCCGTCACGATTCACAAAGCGCAAGGAAAAACGTTGGATGCGGCCGTTATCGATTTAGGCCCACGAGCATTCGCTCCGGGACAGACCTATGTTGCCTTCAGCCGTCTCACCAGCCTGGACGGGCTCTATTTGACTAGGCCGCTGACTCCCGCCGACATCATCGTGGACGAGAATGTCGTGCGATTCCTGAATGAGGACCGTGGGTCCAATCGTCTGATCTGAGAGCGAGTGACGGGAATCGAACCCGCGCCGTCAGCTTGGGAAGCTGAAGTTCTACCATTGAACTACACTCGCGACGCCGACTCTGAGGCTGGTTGATGAGTCTACTAGTCTGGTCTCGTGCTTCTCTCTGACCGCGATATCCGGATTGAACTTGACTCGGGTCGTATTGGTCTAGACCCCCTCGATCTCGATATGGTCCAGCCCTCGAGTGTGGATGTCAGACTCGATCGATTCTTCCGACTTTTCGATAACCACAAGTATCAGCACATTGATCCAGCCCAGGACCAACCCGATCTGACCCGCATGGTTGAGGTGGACCCGGAGGAGGCGTTTGTCCTCCACCCCGGGGAGTTTGTGTTGGGCGCGACATTCGAAGTCGTCACCCTCCCCGATGACGTTGCCGCTCGTCTCGAAGGCAAGAGCTCTCTGGGCCGGTTGGGCCTCTTGACTCACTCCACCGCTGGCTTCATTGACCCGGGCTTCTCGGGACACGTCACCCTCGAGCTCTCGAATGTGGCAACACTTCCGATTACCTTGTGGCCGGGGATGAAGATCGGGCAGCTGTGCTTCTTCCGACTGAGCTCGGCAGCCGAGCACCCCTATGGTTCAGAGAAGTACGGCAGTCGTTACCAGGGCCAAAGAGGCCCCACCGCGTCGCGGTCGTTCAAGAACTTTCACCGCACGGACGTCTCGAAGCCATAGCCTGGCCCCCACTGGCCCATTTGGTCGACCAGCCAGGGGCTAAACGCAAACGGTGTGTGGGTCACTGACTCACGAAGCGCTGCGGGCTCGACCCATTGCCACTCGCACACCTCGTCATCGAGAGGTGTGGGATTGGCCGACGTTCGAGCGACGAACACCGGGCAGATTTCGTTCTCAACAATCCCCGAGGCATCCACAGCGCGATAACGGAAATCGGGGAGGGCCTCGGTGATGTCTTCGAGTTCTAGACCGAGCTCGTGTTGTGCCCTGCGACGAATCGCGTCTTCCATCGATTCACCGGGCCCAGGATGACCGCACGCAGAGTTGGTCCACACCCCAGGCCAGGTTTTCTTGGACAAAGCCCTCCGGGTTATCAGGACCTGCCCTGTGCTGTTGAAGATGTGGCAGGAGAAGGCCAAGTGGAGTGGTGTGTCGGTGGTGTGGACGGTGGCTTTGTCCGCCGTGCCTATTTCACGTCCGTCCTCGCTCAGGAGGACGACCAGCTCAGAGGTTGTCATCGTTCTCTCGCGCTACTGTGCAAAGGTAATACCGTGGGGTTGTCGCTCATGCGCGACCAGCACAGCCTAGCTAATGGGCGCAGAAATATCCCGGGGGAAGGACCTCGCCGTGGCGGTTGAGTTGGACACTCGGATTGATCTGTATACCCGTGTGGCTGAGGAAACATCCCAGGGAGTCATCAAGCGCTACTCCACGTCTTTTGGGTTGGCTTCTCGTCTCCTGGAACCCCGAGCGCGAATTCACATTGGAAACTTTTACGCTCTCGTCAGGCTCGCTGACGAAATTGTCGATGGGGTCGCTGCTGAAGCAGGTGTTTCGACGAAAGAAGCGGGTGCCATGCTGGACGCCCTGGAAGCAGACACCGAGCGTGCTCTCGAGGTCGGCTACAGCACGAACCTCATTGTGCACGCCTTTGCGTCATCGGCGCGGAAAGTGGGCGTGACCGCAGAGCTGACCAAACCCTTCTTTCACTCGATGCGTATGGACCTGACGGAGACACAGCACACCCCGGAGAGTTTCTCCGAATACGTCTATGGCTCTGCTGAGGTAGTCGGTTTGATGTGTCTCCAAGCCTTCTTGGAGGATCGCGAGGTCACCTCGTCAGATCGGGAGGTCATGGTGAAAGGCGCTCGGGCGCTCGGGGCTGCATTTCAGAAGGTCAATTTCTTGCGAGATCTTGGCGCGGATGTCCAGGCTTTGGGTCGCACCTACTTTCCGGGTGTCTCGGTGGAGCATCTGGATGAAGATACGAAGCACCGCCTCGTTGATGACATTGAGAAGGATTTGGCTGATTCAGCTGCAGCTCTTCCGCTGTTGCCACCCAGTGCCAGGCGCGCAGTCTCGTTAGCTCACGTTCTGTTTGAAGAACTGGGCAAACGCATTCGAGCGACTCCTGCCACCGTTCTCCAAACTTCACGGATTAGTGTTCCGGATGTGACCAAGGCAGTCCTCGCACTGCGCGTCGTTACAGGTTTTGTTCCCTCAGCACCTCGCAGTGCGAGAAAGGCATCCCGTGTCTAAGTCGGTTGTTGTTGTCGGAGGGGGCATCGGCGGAATCGCTACCGCCGGTCTGTTGGCTCGTGACGGATACGACGTCACCCTGGTGGAGGCGCACGCCCGGTTGGGTGGTCGCGCCGGGCTGTGGGAAAAGGACGGTTTCCGTTTCGACACCGGACCATCGTGGTATCTCATGCCGGAGGTTTTTGACCACTGGTACAAGCTCATGGGCTCGAGCGCAGAGGAACATCTCAAGCTCACGAAACTCGATCCTGGCTACCGCGTGTACTTCGAGCCCCAGGGCGCTCGTGACGCCGAGGTCATCGACGTTCGGGCCAGCCGTGAGGAGAACCTCGCCCTTCTCGAGGAGATCGATCCAGGGTCCCGGGCGACCATGGAGAAGTATCTCGATTCGGCAAAAGAAACGTACGAGATTGCCAAGGAGTACTTCTTGTACACGTCCTTCCAGAGCCTGCGGACGTTGCTGGTTCCTGCTGTGCTCAAGCGAGTAGGCACGCTCTTTCGCCTACTGACCACTCCCATCATGACGTTTGCGAAGCGTCACACCGCGAATCCGAAAATTCAGCAACTCCTCGGATATCCCGCAGTCTTCCTCGGTTCTTCCCCCTACATTGCGCCGAGCATGTTCCACCTCATGTCGTACCTGGACCTCGAGGACGGGGTTCTCTACGCCGAGGGCGGGTTCACGAGAGTAATCGAGTCCATGCGGGGCATCATCGAAGATCACGGTGTCACGGTGTTGACTCATTCTCGAGTGTCGTCCATCAACACGGAGAAGCGATCCGGCAAAGCTCACGCCACGGGCGTGACGTATGAGGATTCCCACGGCGTCACACACACTGTGAGCGCTGACTTTGTGGTCTCGACGACGGATCTCCACCACAGCGAGACGACATTGCTCCCGAGTGAGCTACAGACCTACCCCCAGTCGTACTGGGATAAGAAAGTGGCCGGGCCTAGTGCTGTTCTGTTGTACCTCGGAGTCAAGGGGGACGTCCCCGAATTACTCCACCACACCCTGTTCTTCACGGAGGACTGGGAAGACAATTTCTCCAAGATTTTTGCGGACAACCCGACGGTCCCGAACCCTGCCTCGCTGTATGTGTGTAAGCCCAGTGCAACCGATGGTTCTGTAGCGCCGAAGGGTCACACGAACCTCTTCGTGCTCGTTCCGATGCCCGCCGACGTGAGCCTCGGCAGGGGTGGACTCGATGGCTCAGGCGATAGCGCTGTGGAGGCGATTGCCGACCGCGCGATTGCGCAAATTGCCCAGTGGAGCGGAGCGAATGACCTGGCTGAGCGCATCGTGGTGCGTCGCAGCGTGGGCCCTGGCGATTTCCAGGCTGACCTTAATGCCTGGATGGGGACCGCTCTCGGGCCCGCTCACACGCTGATGCAAAGCGCACTTTTCCGCTCCGGCAACGTGTCCAAGAAGGTGGAGGGCTTGTACTACGCCGGGAGCTCGACGATTCCCGGTATTGGCTTGCCGATGTGTTTGATTAGCGCGGAAGTGCTGGTGAAGCGCGTGCGCGGGGACGTGTCGACCTCTCCTCTTGCTGAACCTCTGGTGCCGGTGGGCTAGGAGGCCTGATGTCCTTTCTCTACCTTGGGGCGTTGGTCATATCCCTGGTGGGGCTTGGATTACTGGATTTCCGCCACAAGCTGGCTTTCTTCGGGGGTGCGGGTGTTCGTTCTGCCGTCATTCTCGTGCTGAGTGTTGCATTCTTTGTGGTCTGGGATGTGGTGGGGATTGCCACGGGTGTGTTTTTCAGGGGGTCTGGCCCGTGGATGACGGGCGTGCTGCTGGGGCCCGAGCTGCCTTTGGAGGAAGTGTTTTTCCTGATGGTCTTGACCTATTCCACTCTCATCTCGTATGTGTGGGCAGTGTCTGCGCTGGAGAAGAGGCGACAGTGACCTACTGGCTGATTAATCTGCCTTTCCTCCTGGTGGCGGCTGTCGTGGTGGGGGTGGCGCTGGGTCGGCGGGTGGCGCCTCGCGTGCTGCCGTGGACGATCGCGGCGGTTGTGATGATGACCCTGACAGCTATCTTCGATAACGCCATCATTGGCTCGGGCTTGGTGGCCTATGACCGTGACTTGATTAGCGGCGTGATGGTGGGATTGGCGCCCGTTGAGGACTTTGCCTACACCCTGGCAGCACTCATGATGGTGCCAGCCCTGTGGCACCTTTTTGCGCCTCGGGGGTCTGACTGATGTCACGGGCCATCACCACCCTGGTGTTGAGCTCTAGACCGTTGAGCTGGGTCAATACCGCGTTCCCGTTTGCTGTGACTTACTACCTCTATGTGGGTGAGTTTGACGCCCGCCTGATTGTCGCAACTCTCTTTTTTCTCATCCCGTACAACGTGCTGATGTATGGGATCAACGACGTTTTTGATTATGAATCGGACCTGAGGAATCCCCGGAAGGGTGGCCTCGAGGGAGCACTTCTTCCACCCGAGCTCCATCGCCCCATGATCCTGGTCTCCACTGTGCTTTCCGTGCCGTTTGTGCTGGTGCTCATGATGTGGGGCTCACTCCAGTCAACCGGGGTCCTGGCTTTGTCGTTATTTGTTGTTGTGGCGTATTCCGCTAAAGGGTTTCGGTTCAAAGAGATTCCTTTTGTCGACTCGATCACCTCCAGCCTTCACTTTGTGATGCCGGCGGTATTCGCGATGGCCCTGGTGAATGCTCCGCTGACGGGGCTCGCTCTCACCCTTCTTGCGTCGTTCTTCCTCTGGGGCATGGCTTCTCATGCTTTTGGTGCCGTCCAGGATGTGGTGGCGGATCGAGAGGCGGGCGTCGGCTCTATTGCGACCGCTATTGGCGCACGCGGCACCGTGCGTTTCGCTATCGCTCTCTACGCGCTGTCCGGCGTCCTCCTTCTTCTCACCCCCTGGCCACTGCCGCTGATCGCGCCCGTGGCGCTTCTTTACATCGGCGCTCTTGTGCCGTGGTGGTCCGTGAGTGACGCTGAGGCGTGGCGAGCCAATAGAAGCTGGAAGTGGTTCCTCGCGCTGAACTTTGTCGCCGGCGCGATCGTGATGCTCGTGATCTTTGAGTGGTGGAGACTTGCGTCCTAGCGAGCGGGTGCTTTCACGAAGAGCAACATGATTCCGCCGGCGAGGAGCACGAGCGCTATTCCCAGGAGCCCGAAGAGGGTTTGGCTTCCCGAGAGGGCAATGAAGACTCCCCACGCGAGCGATGCCATCCACCCGGCAGCCCGACCGGTTGTGGCATAGAGCCCAAACACCTCTCCCTCTTTTCCTGCGGGCGTGACTCTGGCGAGGAACGAGCGGGAAGCCGCCTGCGCGGGTCCCACAAAGGTGGCAAGAATGAGGCCAGCGACCCAGAACATGGGGGTTCCGAGGTCGACGAGGATGAAGACAGCCAGCGTGCAGGCCACCAAACCAAAGACGGAGATAACGATGACGTTCTTGGGGCCAAACCGGTCATCGAGGCGTCCAGCGAGGATCGTGGAAACCCCCGCCACCAGGTTGAGCGCGATACCAAACACCACGAGGTCGGTGAAGGTAAAGCCAAACACGATGCTGGCGATGACGGAGCCAAAAACAAACACTGCAGAGAGCCCATCCCGATAGACGGCACTCGCGAGAAGGAACCAGAATGTGGGCCTGGATTCACGGAAGAGACGCGCAACGCTGCTGCCCAATTCGACATAGCTACGCCAGAATCCGACCTTCTCGGCAACCGTGAGTTTGGGCGGTTCGGGAACATTGAGGAATATCGGAATGACGAAAATGATGGTCCAAATCGCCGATCCGAGTGCGACCAGTTGGAACGTGGAGGCGACGGAACCATCGAGTACTCCACCCAGAATGAGTCCTACGACGAGCGCAAGCGCGAGGATGCCCCCGAGATAGCCAAAGCCCCACCCCAAACCGGAGACTTTGCCGACAGTTTTGGGTGTAGAGATCGACACTAAGAGCGCGTTGTAGTTGACGCCAGCGATTTCGCCGAAAATGCTTCCCACCGCGATCAGCGCAACGCCAATCCAGAACCATTGCGCACCGGGCTGGACCGAAGCAAGCCCCAGCTGCGACACAATCAGCAACGTCGTGAAGAGGAGAAGCTGGAACTTCTGTCGGCCCGTTCGGTCAGCTCGTTGACCCAATACAGGTGCCAACAAAGCGATGAGGAGGCCGGCGGCCGTAATGCCGTAGCCGAGATTACTCGCGAGTGTTCCCAGCGCCGCTTCTTCACCGGCTGTCCCGACGACCTCGGGATCGATAAAGAACGTGCTGGTCAGGTAGCTGGGCACCCAGACGAAGGTGAGCAAGACGGTATTGAACGGCTGTGTCGCCCAGTCCCAGAAGGCCCAGGACCAGACACGTCGACGGGGGATGTCTTTTCCCTCGTTACCCGCGAGACCCACCACGGGGAGCGCGTCGGTGTCGGTGAAGCGAGAAGGAGTGCCGTGTTGTGTCGAACCGTCATTGGTCATGACAAAACCGTAGTCCTGTTCGGCAAATTTTGGGTAAATTCCGCGCTGATGAGCCTAAATCTTGAAATCTGAGTCGTACTCACTCAGATTTTGGAGGAAAAACTTGACAAGGGTCGACTCATATTGCAAAATTGAGTCACATCGACTCAGATTCGGTGCTACTACAGAGAGTAAGGAGCAGGCCAGATGGCACGCGCAGTAGGAATTGACTTAGGAACCACCAACTCGGTGGTGTCCGCATTAGAGGGTGGCGAGCCCACCGTTATTGCCAACGCGGAAGGACTTCGCACGACCCCTTCAGTGGTTGCATACACGAAGGACGGCGAGATTCTTGTCGGAGAAACCGCAAAGCGTCAGGCAGTCACCAACGTGGAGCGGACCATTTCGTCGGTCAAGCGTCACATGGGCACCGATTGGACCATGGAGGTCGACGACAAGAAATACACTCCGCAGGAGATTTCCGCTCGTATCCTCGCCAAGCTCAAGCGTGACGCTGAGCAGTACCTGGGCGAGTCGGTCACGGACGCGGTCATCACGGTTCCCGCCTACTTCAACGACGCCGAGCGTCAGGCCACCAAGGAAGCCGGTGAGATCGCGGGCCTCAACGTGCTCCGCATTATCAACGAGCCCACCGCAGCTGCTTTGGCCTATGGCCTGGACAAGGGTAAAGAGGACGAACTCATCCTCGTGTTCGACCTCGGTGGTGGAACCTTTGACGTGAGCTTGCTCGAGGTGGGTAAGGATGACGAGTTCTCCACCATTCAGGTTCGTGCCACCGCAGGAGATAACCGACTCGGTGGTGATGACTGGGACGAGCGCATCGTGGATTACTTGGCCACCAGGTTCAAGGAGACCACCGGTGTAGATGTCTCGGGAGACAAGATCGCGAAGCAGCGCCTCAAGGAGGCTGCAGAGCAGGCAAAGAAGGAGCTCTCCACGTCCTCGAGCACCCAGATCCAGTTGCCCTACCTCTCGCTGACCGAGAGTGGTCCGGCCAACCTGGATGAGTCGCTCACCCGGGCCAAGTTCGAGGAGCTCACCAAGGACCTCCTAGAGCGCACCAAGCAGCCCTTCAACGACGTGATTAAGGAAGCGGGCGTCAAACTCTCCGACATCTCCCACGTGGTGTTGGTCGGTGGATCGACCAGGATGCCGGCTGTCACCGGTCTGGTGGCTGAGCTCACCGGAGGCAAGGAGCCCAACAAGAGCGTCAACCCCGATGAGGTTGTCGCTGTCGGAGCTGCCCTCCAGGCGGGTGTGCTGATGGGTGAGCGCAAGGACGTTCTGCTCATCGATGTCACCCCCTTGAGCCTCGGAATCGAGACCAAGGGTGGCATCATGACCAAGCTCATCGAGCGCAACACTGCTATTCCGACGAAGCGAAGCGAAACCTTCACCACGGCGGATGACAACCAGCCTTCGGTATCAATCCAGGTGTTCCAGGGAGAACGCGAGTTCACGAGGGACAACAAGCCGCTGGGAACCTTTGAGTTGACCGGAATTGCTCCGGCACCTCGTGGAATACCTCAGGTTGAGGTCACCTTCGACATCGACGCGAACGGAATCGTTCACGTGTCCGCTAAGGACAAGGGAACGGGCAAAGAGCAGTCGATGACGATCACCGGTGGTTCGTCACTGCCCAAGGAAGACATCGAGCGCATGGTTCGGGAAGCAGAAGAGCACGCGGCCGAAGACAAGAAGCGTCGCGAAGCTGCCGAAGAGCGTAACCAGGCAGAGCAACTCGCATACTCGGTCGAGAAGATTCTCAAGGACAACGACGAGAAGCTTCCCGACGATGTGAAGTCCGAAGTCCAAGCCGACGTCGACGCACTCAAGTCTGCTTTGGCTGGAGAGGATGAGGACGCGGTCAAGAAAGCCGTGGAATCTTTGTCCCAGAGCCAGACCAAACTCGGTGAGGCGCTCTACCAGGCAGAGCCCGA
>JBMUEW010000028.1:0-15268 GCA_049460875.1 Pontimonas sp. | reverse complement strand
CGACGAGCAATCAGAGTGGTCTCGTGAGCGGGAAGCGCCACGTGAAGGGGGTCAGCGCCGTGGCCATAGACGACGGCGGGAATCTTGCCAGACGCACGCAACTTGCGCGCAGCGCCTTTACCAAAGGATGTGCGGGTTTCCACCGCGACGTGGTTATCAACCATGGACGTGCTCCTACGTTTTCTGCTTTTTCTCGAACTCGTACGCTGGGCGTGAGGAGAGACATAGGAGCCTGCTCCACCGCGTCGATTACGAAGAGTTAGTTGTACAACTCTTCCTCGCCGAAGTACCTCGTAATGCTAGCTGAGAATGGGGGCTTCGTCTAATGGTTGAGGGTTGACTTTCCCGTGAAGCCTCCGAGCGCAAGTCCCAGGAGGAAAATCACACCCCCGGTCGCCACTGAGGGCCAGGGCAGAGTGGCAACCAGCGCGAGACAGCCCACCAGTCCCACCCAGGGGGTGACGACCGGGAGAATGCGCTGCGATTCGGGTTGCTTAATCGCTGAGGCGTGGGCAATGGCGTAGTAGCTGAGGACCGCACTCGAGGATGCCCCCACCAACCACACCGGGTCGACAAAGACAACTGCGACAATCGCTCCGAGAGCCATCACCACCTCTGCAATCGCAGGTGATGAGGTCCTCTTCCACACCACACCCAGCTTCTGAGGCAGATCCCCCTGCTGGGCCATAGCCATCGACGTGCGAGAGAGACCAGCCAAAATGGCAGCCAAAGATCCCAGCGATGCCAGCACCGCAACCCCCACTACCCACGGTCCAAGAGCCTCCGGAGCAATATCGACCAGAGGGACCTGGCTTTGTGCAAGACGGTCTGGACCGAGCAGCCCGAGTGTGATCAATGCGATAGCGGTGTAGAGGGCAAGGACTCCCAGGAGCGTGATCACGATCACCCTCGGCAACACCTTCTTCGGATTCTTCACCTCTTCGCCGAGGGTCGCCATCCGCGCGTACCCGGCAAAGGCGAAGAACATAAGTCCGGCTGCTTGGAAGACTCCCCACCCTGATTCCCCGCCGAATTCAAAGGAAAATTCCCCCACATTCGATGCTCCGACCAACAGCGTTACGAGAAATCCCACCACCACAATCGCGCTGAGAAGGCTGATGGCGGCCGTGGTGCGAAGGCCCGTGATGTTCGCTGCGGCAAAGATGGCGAGAAGGGCTACCGCCACCAGTGTGGGGTTCTCCGGCCACAGATACCTGGCGGCAATGGCGGAAATAGCGGCAGCGGACGCCGTCTTCCCCACCACAAAGAACCACCCGGCAAGAAAGCCGGCACGAGGACCGATGTAGGTGCGTCCGTAGCGATACGCGCCGCCTGAGACCGGGTTGTGAAGCGCGAGTTGCGCCATAACCAGGGCGTTGAGCAGAGCGATAGCTCCGGCAAGAATCAGCGACACCCAAAGAAGTGATCCAGCAAGCGCTGCCGCAGGAGCCCACACGTAGAAGGCACCAGCACCCACCATGGAGGCGACACCGATTCCGGCTGCGCCCACGGGTCCGAGTGTTCTCTTCAGCTCACCCACGAGCCACACCTTAGGGGTCGTGGGAGACTACTGAGTGAACATGAGCTTGGAAGACGACACCGAACCACCGCTGTATTCGAGGCGCCGCAGAGACGCCATGCGCTTTGTAGTGCTGCTCGCCATTGCAGCCCTGGTGTTGCCAGGAGTCTTCGTCACCTGGAGCACCCAGGTGCGCACGGCGCAGTATTCCTGCCAGATTGCGGTGAACTATTACGCCCCGGGCGCAACGTCCACGAAAGCGTCTTTTGATCTTGTAGCGGGCGACCTGTTGGGCTGGAACTGTTATGCGGTCATGTTTGATGGACAGGAAGTATTTGTCGCGCACCTCGGGCTGGTGCCCGGTGCTCCGCGACTGGTCCCGTTGACAGGGTCTTAGGCAGCTCCATCGAACATCGACGTCACCGAGCCATCCTCAAAGACCTCTCGGATGGCACGCGCTAAGAGCGGGGCGATGGGAAGAACGGTCAGGCGATCCCAGTGCTTGTCTTTATCCAAGGGAAGAGTGTCGGTCACCACGACCTGATCAATCACGTCAGATTGCAGGACTTCGACCGCCGGATCTGAGAAGACAGCGTGAGTGGCCGCCACCACCACCCCGGTTGCGCCGTTGGCTTTGAGGGCTTCCGCTGCTTTGGCGATGGTCCGACCGGTGTCGATGAGGTCATCGACGAGCAAACACACCCGACCCTCGACATCACCGACGATTTCGTGGACCGACACCTGATTGGGAACCTTCGGATCTCGTCGCTTGTGGATGATGGCCAAGGGAGCACCGAGCTTGTCGCTCCAAATATCGGCAACCCGAACCCGACCCATATCGGGTGAGACCACCGTGAGTGTCTCGGGGTCGAGTTGTTTCTGGAAGTGCTCGAGCAACACCGGCATCGCAAAAAGGTGGTCCACCGGCCCGTCGAAGAAGCCCTGAATCTGTGCAGCGTGCAGGTCGACGCTCATGATTCGGTCAGCTCCTGCTGCTTTGAACAAATCGGCGACCAAGCGCGCAGAAATAGGTTCGCGACCTCGTCCCTTCTTGTCTTGGCGGGCGTAGGGATAGAAGGGGGCGACCACGGTGATGCGTTTAGCGCTGGCGCGCTTGAGTGCATCCACCATGATGAGCTGTTCCATCAGCCATTCATTAATCGGGGTGCCGTGGGACTGGATGACGAAGGCATCGCAGCCTCGCACGCTGTCGCCATAGCGGGCATAGATTTCACCGTTGGCAAAGGTCCGAGTTTCGGCGGGGACAAGTTCGGTGCCGAGCTCTTTCGCCACAGCCTCGGCGAGAGCGGGATGAGCACGACCGCTCACCAGGACAAGGTTTTTCTTCGTGGTGGCGGTAATCGTGGTCACGGGTATCTATCGCCTCTTTGCTTCAGGGGGAGGACAGGGGATGGTCATTAGCTATTTCTTACCCTTCGAAGCCTTCGACGCGGCGTCGGCTGACGGCGTGCCCCCTCGGTTGGCTTCAACCCAGCCTTCAAGGTTGCGCTGTGTGGAGACACTCATGGCGAGAGCACCCGGGGGAACGCTGCGTCGGATAACCGCGCCGGCAGCACCGTAAGCACCGTCCCCAATCTCGACCGGCGCGACAAATACGGTGTGCGACCCGGTTTTCACGTGAGCGCCAATCGTGGTGCGGTGCTTGGCCACACCGTCATAGTTCGCGGTGATAGCTCCCGCGCCAATGTTGGTGCCCTCGCCAATCTCCGCATCACCGATGTAGGAGAGGTGGGGAACCTTGGCGCCTCGTTTCAGCGTGGAGTTCTTGATTTCGACGAACGCTCCGACCTTGCCATCCTCGCCAACGCGTGCTCCCGGGCGCAGATAGGAGAACGGCCCGACGGTGGCTCCCGCTTCAATCTCAGCGCCCTCGGCATGAGTGCGGACCACCTGGGCTTTCTCACCCACCGTGGTGTCGAGCAGGGTCGTCTCCGGACCGATCATGGCGCCTGACTCCACCACTGTGGATCCCCGTAACTGAACGCCAGGCTCGATCGTGACATCGTCGGCGAGCAGAACTCCCACATCGATGAAGCAGCTTGAGGGGTCCACGATGGTGACGCCAGCGAGCTGCCACCCCCTGACAATCATGCGATTGAGCCTCGCGTGAACGTCGCTGAGCTGGGCTTTGTCGTTGATGCCCTCGAGTAACCAGGAGTCCTCCACGCGAACTGCCTGCACCGCCTGTCCGCCCGCGGAAAGAGACTCGACCACATCGGTGAGGTACTTCTCCCCCTGGGCGTTATGAGTTCCGATAGTGGCAAGGGCCCCGGCTACCGCATCTCGTTGAAAAACATAGGCACCAGCATTGACCTCGGAGATTGCTGCTTCGTCGGCGCTCGCATCGCGCTCTTCCACGACTTTGACCACGTGCCCCGAGTCATCGCGAAGGAGTCGTCCATACCCGGTGGGGTCGTCGAGAACCGTGGAGATCAGAGTGGCGGGAGCGCCTTGCTCGCGGTGATGAGCAATGACGGCGCGCACAGTGTCGGAATCGAGTAGCGGCACGTCTCCGCTCACCACGACGACATCACCGGTGAAGGATTTCGGAAGTACCTCGAGAGCGACCTCGAGGGCTCGGCCCGTTCCGGGGACCTCGTCTTGGTCAACAATGAGGGCCTCAGGTGCCACACCTGAGAGGTACTCTGCGACATCATCCCTCTGGTGTCGAACCACAATTGCGAGATGAGCTGGCTCTAAGGCTTGCGCTGTGGCGACCACATGACCAATGAGCGGAATCCCCGCCAGGTTGTGTAGCACTTTTGCCACGGAGGATTTCATGCGCGTTCCCTGACCCGCGGCCAAGACCACGACGGCCAGCGCTTGATCGCTCATACCCTCATTTAAGCCCATCTGAAGGATTCTCGGGCTGAGACTGGCGGACAATGCTGGCTCCGCCCCCAGGATTCGAACCTAGACCTCACAGCTCCAAAGGCTGTCGTGCTGCCGTTACACCAAGGCGGAAGAGGCCCAAAGGCCTCCCCTAGTCTGCCAGAGGACAGATAATGGTGTGATGACCACGCCCGCTGACGATGTTGACCGCATCGTCGACGCGTGGACCAGAGAGCGACCGGATCTCGATATCACTCCCCTCCAGGTGCTCTCTCGGGTAACAAGAATTGCAAAACGGGTCGATAGGTATCGCCGGGAAGCGTTCAAAGCCTCTCACTTGGAATCGTGGGAGTTCGATGTGCTCGCAGCATTGCGGAGAGCGGGACACCCCTACCAGCTGAGCCCGAAGAGCCTGATGGCCGAGACCTTGGTGACCTCTGGGGCGATGACTCATCGCCTGCGCAAACTCGAAGATCGAGGCTTCATTACGCGCTCGTCGGACCCTGAGGATGGCCGCGGCGTGGTGGTCAAATTGATGCCCTCGGGTCGTGACGCGGTGGATCTCGCCTTATCGAAACTGATTGAGGCAGAGCACACCCTCATCACTGCACTGTCGTCCTCCGAGCAAGCCACTGTGGCTCAGGCTTTGCGGTCGTTGAGCTTGAACGTAGAAAACCGCTAGACCCGACGCTCACCCCAGCATGGAATACTGCTGGGGTTGCTAAGAGCCAGGAGACACTGTGAGTACTTCCCCCGCACCGAGCCCCGCGCTGCGCTGGGGAATCGGTATCTCCGCAATCCTGATTGTTCTTCTCGACCAGGGAACAAAGTGGTGGGCAGAAACAACTCTCGATTTTCGGGTCTATAACCCGGTCATCGGCGAGCTCCTGGGCTGGCGTCTGGTGTACAACCCGGGGGCGGCGTTTGGAATCGCTGCAGACTTCACCTGGATTTTGACGATTGTTGCTGGTGCCGCTGTCGTGGGGCTCACCCTCTATGCCTTTCGTGTTCCCAACGCCTGGTGGGGAGCAGGTGTGGCTGCACTCTTAGGGGGTGCGATTAGTCACCTGGGCGACCGACTCTTCCGCGAGCCAGGCTTTGCGGTGGGACACATCGTCGACTTCATCGACTACGCAGGATTCTTCGTGGGCAACGTCGCCGATATCTTCTTAGTCCTCGGAGCGATCTACCTCGTCCTGGTAAGCCTGGTGCACAAAGACCCTAGTCCTGCACAAGATGAGCACCCCGCGCAGGAGACGTAGCAGCGAGCGCGTACACACCCACACCAGTAAGACCCTCGAGGAGGCTGGTTTGGTGCGCGGCATCCTCGGCGAGAAACACACAGGTCGGTCCAGAGCCTGACACCATTCCGGCCAGGGCACCGAGGCTTAGCCCGGTCTCCAGGACTGTGGGAATTCCAGGCGCGAGGCTAACCGCTGGCGTAGCAAGATCGTTCACTAACTCCCCGGCAAGCGCCACGGCGTCCCCGGACACCAACGCTTCGAGTAATCCGGGTGAGGGAGCGCCTGGCACCTCGGGTGCCGCATCACCTCGCTGCTCATCCAGGGTCGAATAGACCAGGGGTGTGGAGAGATGGAGTGTCGAGGGCGCAATCACCCAGTGAAACGGCCTGGATGACACGGGCTCGAGAAGGTGTCCTCGACCGCGACCGATCTGCGTGTATCCCTCGAGGCAAAACGGAACATCGGAACCAAGCTCCGCCGCAAGGTCGAGTAAGTGCTCCCTCGACAAACCGGTCTCCCACAGTGCATCGAGTGCAACTAACGCAGCCGCCGCATCGGCAGAACCACCCGCCATACCCCCGCCTACCGGCACCCGTTTCGTGATGTGGAGCGCCGCGGCACCGTCGTAGCCGCTCGCTTTCTGCACCGCACGCGCGGCTTGGAGCGCGAGATTGTTCTCATCGAGAGGGATGTAGTCTGTGACGACGTCGCCCACAAACTCGAGTGAGAATTCCGCAGCGTCCTCTGCTGTGAGCGCTTCCCACACATCCACCGCCTGGAAGACGCTCAGAAGCTCGTGGTAGCCAGAGTCGTCTCGCGGTCCCACGTGCAAGGCCAGGTTGATCTTCCCAGGGGCACGGACTGTGACGGAGGCCATGGTGTGAGCGTAGCGGGCGCAGAGTCCCTGCGTACTAGCGAGCGTCTGTGGGCACTAATTCCGGAACGATCGTGCGATAGACCATCATGCCGAGAACCTCGAGGGTGAGCTGGGTGATGACCACCAGGGGAACTAACCCCCACACGTCCTGGTCGAGGCCGAGACTAATCGGCAGCATGATGACACCGCCTCGACCAGCACCCACGATCATGATCGCTCTCTTTTCGGGGATAGTCAGGCTCGCGAGGATGCCAGCGAGAAGCCCCAGGGGTGCCAGGAGGACAAGGAATGCGAAGAACAGCGGGACCACGCGGTAGAGCTCCTCGAGCTCTGCGAGGTGGGAGGGCACCTGGTTCCACAACACCAGTGCAACAGCCACCGCGATAACGGGGACACGAAACGAGGTGAGACGCTCTCTGGTCGAAGCCAACCTGGCAAACCGCGTGATCAACCCCTGCACCAGCAGAGCTGCGACCGCAGGCACCACAATGACCCCTCCGATGATTGAAAACGTTGGTGGCAGGTCAGAAAAGCCCAGCACGCCACCCGAGAGCAGAACCGTGTAGAGCGGAACGACGACGAGTTGACCGATCAGAATGAGGGGTTTCGCACCGAGAACACTCTCCACATCACCGCCGGCCTCCTGCGCTGTTGTGAGCGACAGAGCGATTCCCGGTGCCAAGAGAACCAAAAGCAATCCGACCTGGAGCTCGGGGACTTGAAACACAAACCTGGAGAGGATAAACGCCACGAGCGGCACCACTAGCAAGTTCACCGCAAAAAGCGCGACCAGGACTCGAGGTTTCGCAATCGCCCGCCCGATGGACAGAAGCGGAAGAGACACCACCACGAGGAAGACCATCACGACAAGAAAAGCCCACTGCAGCACCTCCAAAATCTCGCTCTCCCAGGGCGCATAAAGGCCCACGAGTCCACCCACCATGACACCCAGGAGAATCCAGGCGGTCGAGGGTCCCTTAGCTCTTGTCACGGCTGATCACCTCCCGCGCCAGAGCAACAAAGTCGTCGAGAGTCCACTGCTCTCCCCTGGCCTCAGGACTGAGCCCCGCGGCAGTAATCACGTCGTTTACCCGATCCGCTCCGAGAAGCCCCGATAGGGCTCCTCGCACCATTTTGCGACGGGTTGCAAAGGCGTGATCGACGAGGTCGAACACCACCCTCCGTAGGGCCTCATCGCCCGGAGGTGTGGCACCCTCCATCCGCACCAACAACGAATCGACGTTGGGGACTGGCCAAAACACCTGCCGCGGCACAGAACCCGCAACACTCCACGATCCAAACCAACGAGCTTTCACACTGGGTGCTCCATAGGCCTTAGAGCCTGGCTGAGCAGCGAGTCGCTCGGCAACTTCGGCTTGCACCATCACCAGAACACTGCGAAGCGACGGCAAAGCGGAGAGCAAGTGCAGAGTGATGGGAACAGACGTGTTGTAGGGAAGGTTTGCGACCAACGCGGTGGGAGTCCCTCGAACTTCTGTGACCTCCAAGGCATCCTGGGTCATCACCGAAACCGTGCGGTCAGGGAAATACCTCGAGACCGTGCGAGGAAGTGCCCCTGCCAAACGTGGGTCAATTTCAATCACCGACACGGTGGCTCCCGCTTCCAGAAGTCCCAGCGTGAGGGACCCCAGACCCGGTCCCACCTCAAGAACGTGATCGCCTTCAGATACTCCCGAGATGGACACAATGCGGCGGATGGTGTTGGCATCGTGCACAAAGTTCTGGCCGAGTTTCTTCGTGGGGCTCACACCCAGTTCATCGGCGAGGCGACGAATCTCGGTAGCCCCCAATAATCCGCCCGATTTATCGGCCACGAAGCACAGACCCCAACTCGTCTAAGGGTTTGTCATCAAAGCGTCCATAGACATCGATGGTGTTGTCCGTGAGCTGGGCCGCCAGGAGACTCTCGTCCATCTCGAGGGTCTCCGCCATTGATCGGACCGTGAAGGGAATCATGTAGGGGGAATTGGGCTTGCCCCTCGAGGGAACTGGCGTCAGGAACGGTGTATCCGTTTCCACGAGGATGTGAGAGCGAGGCATCACCGTGAGAGCTTCTCTAAGCCCCTCAGAGTTCTTGAACGTCACGGTTCCCGCGAACGAGGCATACCACCCTTGGGCCGAAAGAGTCTCGGCTAGGGCCGCATCGCCGCTGAAGCAATGGAAGACCGTCTTCTCGGGAGCTCCCACCTCGAGAAGGATGTCCACCACAGCCTCGTGGGCATCCCGGTCATGGATTTGCAGGGCAACATCGTGTTTCTTTGCGATCTCGATGTGGGCACGAAACGCATCTTTTTGCGCATCCTGGAGCTCTGGAGGGGTGCGAAAGAAATCGAGACCCGTCTCGCCCACCGCCACCACTCGCGGCTTAGCGGCGAGCTCGTCGATAACAGCAAGGGCATCCTCGAGCTCTCCGGACTGGTGGAGAAGTGGAGCCTCGTTAGGGTGAATGGCGACCGCCGCCAACACCCGGGGCTCCCGGTGAGCGAGTGCGGACGACCACCGAGAGGTCTCCACATCGGTTCCCACCTGGATTACTCCGAGAACCCCCACAGCCCCTGCCCGATCCAAGTGCTCGGTGTAATCCATCGGATTATCACCATCGGCAAACTCGAGATGAGCGTGATTGTCATAGACCCCCACGGAGAGGGGGTTGGGTGCCGCGGGATAGGTGACCGCTCGGTCGCTCGCGTCGCGATCTCCGCGCGCTCGAATGTGCGCGGGGAGGTCGCCTGATCCTGCGCTCACGAGGGTTAGTCCTGTTCGATCCTGGGGAACAACGGTGGTAATTCCAGCACACCGGTTCCAGGATTAAGCCCGCCTGTAACGGCCTCCTCGAGGAGCGGTTGATCACCCGGTTCTCCGGTCTGGCCGAGAGCGCCCCAGAGAGCACTCATCGAGTGCGGCATAAAGGGGTGAAGCACCACAGCGAGAACCCGGAGCGCGTCCGCTGAATGATAGAGAACAGCGTCGAGTCGGTCGGCTTGGGCTTCGTCTTTGGCCAATGCCCAGGGTTCTTGTTCGGTGAGGTAGCCGTTGGTGTCCTCGACAATGCGCCAGATCTGACCAAGGGCCTCATGCGGGGCAAACGCGTGCATCGCGGTGTTCGCCTTCGCAACAGCATCAGAGATGACCGACTGGAGAGCCGTTTCAGCTTCGGCAGACCCGGCTGCGGGATCAGGAACCACTCCACCTCGATAGCGATGAATCATCGCAATCACGCGTGAAGCTAAGTTTCCCAACCCATTGGCCAGCTCAGCCTCATAACGTGCGGAGAGGTCTTCCCAACTGAACGAGCCGTCTGATCCAAAGGTGATGGCGCGAAGGAAGTAATACCGGAACGCATCAGAACCAAACACATCAGTGATGTCCGAGGGTGCGATACCGGTGAGTTTCGACTTGGACATTTTTTCGCCACCGACCAGCAGCCACCCGTGCGCAAACACGTTGCGCGGGGGCTCAAGACCGGCAGCCATCAACATGGCTGGCCAAATGACCGCGTGGAAGCGGGCAATATCTTTACCCACCAATTGAACTGCGGGCCAGCGCCTGGAAAACTCGTCGTCGTTCGCGCCCCAGCCAGTGGCGGTGATGTAGTTCAAGAGGGCTTCAAACCACACATAGGTCACGTGGTCGCTGTCAAAGGGCAACTCGATGCCCCAGTCGATGTTGGAGCGCGAAATAGAGAGATCCTCCAGCCCGCGATTCACAAACGCCACGATTTCGTTTTTCACACTCGCAGGTTGGATAAAGTCAGGTCGGGTTCGATAGAGCTCTAACAGCTGGTCTTGGAACTCGCTCATTTTGAAGAAATAGTTCTCTTCCTTGAGCACCTCGATAGGCCTGCCATGGATTTGGCACACCTTCTGACCCTCAAATTCGTCGGTTCCTTCGGCGAGGTCCGCGGGTGTCTTGTATTCCTCACATCCCACGCAGTAGAAACCCTCGTATTCACCCTGATAAATGAAGCCTTTGTCGTGCAGGAGAGTCAGGAACTTCTGAACCGCGCTCTCGTGGCGCTCCTCGGTCGTGCGAATAAAGTCATCGTTGGCAAGATTGAGCGTGCTCAACAGGGGCTTCCACGCCTGCTCCACCAGTCGGTCTGCCCACTCCTTTGGCGCAACCCCGTTCGCGAGGGCGGTCCGCATAATCTTCTGCCCGTGCTCGTCCGTTCCCGTCAGAAACCAGGTGTCGATGCCGGAATTGCGCATCCACCGGGACAGCGCGTCAGCGGCGACTTCGGTGTAGGCATGCCCAATATGCGGCACGTCATTCACATAGAAAATCGGTGTCGCGATAAAGAAAGAATCGGACTGCTGTGTGGGCATCGAGGCTCAATCCTACGCGGAGTCCCCGACACTTTCCTTATACAGGGTGCTCTTGGGAATCCCGGTCTCTTTAGCCACCACCTGGCACGCCTCCGCACGACCCATTCCCGAATCCATGAGCTCGCTCACCCGAGCAATCGCTTCAGGCAGATCAGTCGAGCCCGCCGGTGACCCACCAATGACCACCACAATCTCGCCCTTCACGCTCCCCGAGAAGTGACCTGCAAGCTCTGCGAGGGTTCCCCTCTGGATTTCTTCAAACTTCTTCGTGATTTCCCGGGCGACGCAGGCTTCGCGATCCTCCCCGAAGACGGAAGCTGCATCGAGGAGCATCTCGTGCAGGCGGTGTGGTGACTCAAAAAACACCATGGTGCGCGTTTCCCTCGCGAGGGATTCGAAATATCCCGCACGGCCCTTCTTGGGCACAAAACCCTCGTGCGTGAATCGGTCGGTCGGTAGGCCACTGACCGCCAGCGCGGAGAGTCCTGCACTCGGACCGGGAATCACGCTGATGGGGATTCCCCTCTCCCTCGCTCCCCGAGCCAGGACAAAGCCAGGGTCACTGATCGCTGGCATCCCCGCATCGGAGACCACCACGACGTCCTCCGTAACGGCACGCGTCCATATTTCTTCCGCGACCGAACCCTCAGTGTGTTCGTTCGCTGAAAGAACTGGTGCGTCGTTGCTCACTCCTAACGCAGCCATGAGCTTGCGCAACACCCTCGTGTCCTCCGCCACAAGAAGATTCGCGCTCGATAACGCCTCGAGCAGCCGAGGGCTAGCGTCCCCGAGGTTCCCCAGGGGTGTTGCAGCGAGAATCAGCACCTCATCATTGTTGCAGTTGAGCCTCGAGAGCTTCCCTGGTGGTCGCTGGCAGGAGACACGCACCGTGGTGGCAGACATACGCGATAGGGCTAGCCGCTTCGGTCCGACCTTCCAATAGGTCGACGCCCACCTCCAGGAATCGGCGTGCTTGCTCCGGGGTGAGACACAGGACCAATGTTCCTGGTGCACGGTGACGACGAGCAACGTCCGTCATCTCGGTGGTGCCATCCGCGATGACGATGACCTCTCGTTGATTCCGTGCGAGCGAGGAGAGTACCTGGAGGACTCCTCCGGCGCCGAGCGGGGTCAGCATGGACTGCGAGACATGAGGAGCAATAAGTGCTCTCGCTCGCTCCTCATAGGTCTGAGTCCCTCGAAGCGTGGCCGCCAGGAGCAAAGCCTGAGCGGTCATCGAGATTCCTGAGGGAGAAGCCCCCTCTTGGATATCGGGCCGCACACTCAAACCGTTGTCACGCATGACGTCGTCGACCCCGAGAGAGTGTTCCCTTCCCGAAAGGGAATCGAGAAGACGAAACGCCACTTCCACGAAACGCGCGTCACCCAGAGCCATACCCAACTCCAGAAGCCCTAGGCCAAGCCCTCCGTAGTCTTCGAGGGTCGCCGGAGCGCTACTCAGAACTCCCGCTTTGGATAGGCGAACGAGGGTGCCATCCTCCCGAACGTGGTTCTCGATCAGCATCGTCGCCACACTCGATCCCAAAGCACCCGGGTCACCGGGAACCCCGGCGAGGTGAGCGTGGGCGAGCGCTGAGAGGGCCATACCGTTCCACCCGGTGATGACCTTGTCATCGACAGCAGGCGGTGTGAGCCGTGATCTCGCGCGGGCATCGAGCGCGTAATAGCCACCTTCGCTGGATTGGCCCTCGATGATGCTTTCACTATCCTGCGCTGACCCAAAGCCTCCCTCCACGAGGAGTGTGGAGCGAAGGAACTCGACAATCCCCGCGGCCGTGTCCACATCCCCTTGCCTGGAATACAGAGACAGCAGCCCTGCATTGTCATACAGCATGCGCTCATAGTGAGGCTCACTGAAGTCCCTCATCGTGGAGTAGCGAAAGAAGCCACCCTCGAGGGAATCCCGGAGATCCGAGCCTGAATACGTTGTCAGAGTTCGAGAGACACATGCCGCGGCTGACTCATGCCCCGCAAAGCCCTCCCCCTGGAGAAAGGACAAGGCTGGCGAGGTAGGGAATTTCGGGGCTCCCCCGAACCCACCGAATTCGGTGTCTTCTTGAGCAATCACAGCCTCCACAATCACCGATAGCTGCTCGACCGAGGGGAAAGCCTGAGTGCTGGCCTCTTTCTCCAGTGCGCCTGTGGCATCCGCGAGCGCCTCCACGAGGGCCCTTGAACTCTGGAGAACCTCGTCACGCTTCTCCTCCCATGCCGTGGAAACCGCGTCGACAACCTGGAGCAGAGAGGGCTGCCCTCCCCGGGGCTCCGGGGGTAGATAGGTCTGGGCGTAGAACGCTGCGCCCTCGGGAGTGGCAAATACCGTGAGTGGCCACCCCAGATGCTCGGTAAACGCTTGTGCTTGTGCCATATAGAGGGCATCGACTTCGGGATGCTCCTCCCGGTCCACCTTGATGGAGACCACCTTCTGGTTGAGAATTTCGGCGGTCGCTTCATCATCGAAGCTCTCCCTCGACATCACGTGACACCAGTGACAGGTGGAATAGCCGATCGAAATCATGACCGGGCACTCCCGCTTCACGGCCTCGGCGAAGGCCTCAGGCCCCCAGGGAAACCACTCCACGCTCTGATGAGCATGAGAGAGCAGATAGGGACTCAGAGCGCCGCTAAGGCGATTCACACCGCTTACCAGTTGCCATCCATCGGGTGTGTTCCCACCCTGCGATCGGCATCCATCGCCGCCATGGCTTCCATTTCGGCTTCGGAGAGCTCAAAGTCAAAGACGGAGAGGTTTTCCACCATGCGCTCTTTGCGGATTGTCTTCGGGAAAACCACTACTCCCTCTTGGAGGTGCCAGCGCAACACAATCTGCTGGATACTCTTGCCCTTGGCCTCAGCGATCTCGTGAAGGCCAGGAAGCTCTGCAAGGTCATACTTCCCCTGACCCAAAGGTCCCCACGCCTCGGTGATGATTCCCCGCGGCTCCTGGAAAGCTCGAAGTTTTCTCTGCTGGAAAGCGGGGTGAAGCTCGACCTGGTTAATTGCCGGAACGATAGTGCCCTCCTCGAGTACACGCTCCAGGTGCTCGGGCTCAAAGTTGGAGACACCAATCGCCTTCGCGAGACCGTCGCGGTGGAGCTGCTCCAGGACTAACCAGCTGGCGACATACTCATCGCGCAGTGGTGCCGGCCAGTGAATGAGGTAGAGATCCACATAGTCCAGACCCAACAACTCCAAACTCGTCGCCAACGCCGCTGCAGTCGTCTCTGCTCCCTGGTCCGAGTTCCACAGTTTGGTGGTCACAAACAGTTCATCGCGGGGAATCCCACTCTTGGCGATAGCGCGACCCACCGCTGCTTCGTTGCGATAAATCATCGCGGTGTCGATGTGGCGGTAGCCCACCTCGAGAGCGTCGAGAACGATCTGCTCGCAAATGTCGTCATCGACTTTGAAGACTCCCAGTCCCAACTGGGGAATGGGGTCTCCGGTATTGAGGGTGAGTGTCAGCTGGCCATCCGGAGTCTTCATAGCTTCATCCTCACACGCGACTGGCCCAAAAGAAAAGGCAGAGGGAGGAGACTCCGTCGCTGTCTCCTCCCTCTGCACTCCTTAGTTTAGTGAGGGTTTGCCCTTACCGTGACGATGTTGCGTTGACCTCGTAGGAGGTGTTGGTGGACTCGAAGAAGTTCACCAACTGCAAGGTGTCATTCGCGGTCGCCATCCACTTAGCCGGGTTCGAAACGTTGTATTCGGTCTCGAAGCCAAGCTCCTCCAGGCGACGGTCAGCCAAGTACTTCACGTACTGGTTGATGTAGTTCGCATTCAGTCCGAGGATGCCATTGGGAAGCAGGTCGTGGTTGTACTGCTCCTCCATCTCCACAGCGTCAAGAATCATCTGGCGGATCTCCGCGGCAAACTCAGGAGTCTGCAGATCGGGGTTCTCCTCCAGCACGGTGAGGATCAAGTTGATACCGAACTTCAGGTGCAGGCTCTCGTCGCGGACAATCCAGTCGACCAAGGATCCGAAGTTACGCAACAGGTTGCGCTGACGGAAGCTCAGAGCGACCATGAAGCCCGAGTAGAACCAGATGCCCTCGAGGATGACGTTGTAGGCCACGAGGTTGCGCACGAAGTCTCGCTTGCCCTCGGTGGTGGAGATGTCGATGGTGTCCTCGGTCATCCGGCGGATGAACTTGACCTCGAAGTCTTCCTTGCGGGCCATCGAGGGAACCTCGACGTGGGAGGCATAGGCCTGCTCCCGGTCGATCGGGAACGTCTCGAGGACGTACTCGAAGCTCATGCAGTGGTTGGCCTCTTCCCACATCTGCTTAGCGAGGTACAGGTGCGCCTCGGGTGCGTTGATGTAGGGATAGACACCAAAGGCCAGAGCCTTGTTCACCAGCAGCTCGCTGGGGTTGAAGTAGCTCATCAAGAAGGTGATGGCGTGACG
>JBMUEW010000027.1:0-15374 GCA_049460875.1 Pontimonas sp. | reverse complement strand
TGCACGAGCCCCTCCAGACCGGAATTAAAGCCATTGACGCCATGATCCCGGTAGGTCGAGGACAGCGTCAGTTGATCATTGGTGACCGCCAGACCGGTAAGACAGCGATTGCTGTGGACACCATCATCAACCAGAAAGCGAACTGGGATTCGGGTGACCCCGAGAAGCAGGTTCGCTGCATCTATGTCGCGATTGGCCAGAAGGGTTCCACCATTGCCGGTGTGCGCGGGGCTCTCGAAGAGGCTGGCGCCATGGACTACACCACAATCGTGGCTGCCCCTGCGTCTGACCCTGCCGGGTTCAAATACCTGGCCCCCTACACCGGGTCCGCTATTGGACAGCACTGGATGTACAACTCGAAGCACGTGCTGATCATTTTTGATGACCTCTCGAAGCAGGCTGAAGCGTATCGTGCGGTGTCCTTGCTGTTGCGTCGCCCTCCGGGCCGCGAGGCTTACCCCGGCGACGTCTTCTACTTGCACTCGCGTCTACTCGAGCGTTGTGCGAAGCTCTCCGATGAGATGGGTGGTGGCTCCATGACTGGTCTGCCCATCATCGAGACCAAGGCCAATGACGTCTCCGCGTTCATTCCGACGAACGTGATTTCGATTACCGATGGTCAGATTTTCTTGCAGTCAGACCTCTTCCTCGCCAACCAGCGACCTGCAGTAGATGTGGGTATCTCGGTGTCCCGTGTGGGTGGAGATGCGCAGGTGAAATCGATCAAGTCGGTGTCGGGAACCCTGAAGCTCGAGTTGGCCCAATACCGATCTCTCGAGGCCTTCGCCATGTTTGCCTCCGACCTCGACGCGGCGAGCCGCCGTCAGCTGGCGCGAGGAGCTCGTCTGACTGAGCTTCTCAAGCAGCCGCAGTACTCCCCGTATCCGGTGGAGGAGCAGGTGGTGTCGATTTGGGCGGGAACTAATGGAAAGCTCGACACTATCGAGGTGGAGGACGTGCTCAAGTTTGAGGCCGAATTACTCGATCACCTGCGTCGCAACACCAAGATTCTCGACACGTTGCGCAAGACAAACGTGCTCGATGATGACACCAAGGCCGAGTTGGAGAAGGAGGTCGACAAGTTTGTGGTCGCCTTCCAGGGCTCCGGCGCTGAGGGTCTCGGTGCTCCGGGAAGTGAAGAGTTCGATGAGATTCCCGAAGAAGACATCAACCAGGAAAAGATCGTCAAGCGCAAGCGCTAGACACAGGCGAGTAAAGGACTAACGAGCAATGGGCGCGCAGCTTCGGGTGTATCGGCAGAAGATTCGTTCTGCCAGTACAACCAAGAAGATCACGAGGGCTATGGAGCTCATTTCTGCATCCAGGATTCAGAAAGCCCAAGCCCGGATGACCGCTGCTACTCCCTACACGCGTGCAGTGACCCGCGCCGTGTCGGCCGTTGCCACGTACTCCAACATCGATCACCCGCTCCTGACCGAGTCGGAGAACCCCAGGCGCGCTGCCATGGTGATTTTCACCTCGGATCGTGGTTTGGCCGGTGCCTTCAGCGCTCAGGTGTTGCGCGAAGCGGGGGAGCTTCGTGAGCGTCTGGAGGGTGAAGGTAAAGAGGTCGTCAACTATGTCGTGGGTCGCAAAGCGGTTCAGAACTTCACCTTCCGCCAGCGGGCAGTGGAGAAGTCGTGGACGGGTAACACCGACCAGCCTCAGTTTGAGACGGCCAAAGAGATTGCTCACACGCTGATTGAACAGTTCACCAAGGATTCCTCCGAGGGTGGGGTGGATGAAATCCACATCGTTTACAACCGTTTTGTGTCGCTAGTCACCCAGGCGCCCGAGGTTGTTCGCGTGCTTCCGTTGGAAGTGGTGGAGGGCGTCGAAGATCCCGGTGACACCGAGGTGTTCCCCCTCTACGAGTTCGAGCCTGAGCCCGATGACGTTCTGGATGCACTCCTGCCGGTGTATATCGAGAACAGAATCTTCACCGCCATGCTCCAATCCGCAGCGGCAGAGCACGCTGCTCGCCAGAAGGCGATGAAGTCGGCCAGCGACAACGCCGACAAGCTCATCCGTGAATACACCAGCCTCGCGAACAATGCTCGCCAGGCCGAAATTACCCAACAGATTTCCGAAATCGTGGGCGGCGCCGACGCCCTCGCTTCGGCGAAGTAAAGAAAGAGAAAACGAGATGACGAAGACTGCCACCAAGAAAGCCACTGCCACGGGTCGTGTTGCCCGAGTGACGGGGCCCGTTGTTGACGTGGAGTTCCCCCACGACTCGATCCCCGAGATCTACAACGCATTGCAGACCGACATCACGATGGGTGGTGAGACCACCGTTTTGACTCTCGAGGTAGCACAGCACCTCGGTGATGACCTCGTTCGTGCCATTGCTCTAAAGCCCACCGACGGTCTCGTTCGGGGACAAGACGTGCGCGACACTGGTGGCCCCATCACCGTGCCCGTGGGTGATGCCACCAAGGGCAAGGTGTTCAACGTGCTCGGCGAGGTGCTCAACTCCGATGACAAGCTTGAGGGTGTCGAGCGCTGGGGTATCCACCGCCAGCCGCCGTCGTTCGATCAGCTCGAGTCGAAGACTCAGCTGTTCGAGACAGGTATCAAGGTCATCGACCTGCTCACCCCCTACGTGCTGGGTGGAAAAATCGGTCTCTTCGGTGGAGCCGGTGTGGGTAAGACCGTTCTGATTCAGGAAATGATTCAGCGTGTGGCCCAAGACCACGGTGGTGTGTCGGTGTTTGCCGGTGTGGGGGAGCGTACCCGTGAGGGTAATGACCTGATCCACGAGATGGAAGAAGCGGGCGTGTTCGATAAGACCGCCCTGGTCTTCGGTCAGATGGATGAGCCCCCAGGAACTCGTCTCCGCGTGGCGCTCTCGGCGTTGACGATGGCGGAGTACTTCCGCGACGTCCAGAACCAGGATGTGCTGCTCTTCATTGACAACATCTTCCGTTTCACCCAGGCAGGTTCTGAGGTGTCCACGCTTCTGGGTCGTATGCCCTCCGCTGTGGGATACCAGCCGAACCTCGCCGATGAAATGGGTATCCTCCAGGAGCGCATCACGTCGACGAGGGGTCACTCGATTACGTCGTTGCAGGCTATTTATGTGCCAGCAGATGACTACACCGACCCGGCGCCGGCGACCACGTTCGCCCACTTGGATGCGACCACGGAGCTCAGCCGTGACATCGCGGCGAAGGGTCTCTATCCCGCTGTGGACCCGTTGACCTCGACCAGCCGTATTCTTGACCCGCTCTACATCGGTGAGGACCACTACCGTGTGGCCACAACCGTGAAGCAGATTCTGCAAAAGAACAAGGAGCTTCAGGAAATCATCGCCATCCTTGGTGTGGACGAGCTCTCCGAAGAGGACAAGGTGACGGTGTCTCGCGCCCGTCGTATCCAGCAGTTCCTCTCCCAGAACACCTACATGGCGAAGAAGTTCACCGGTGTTGAGGGCTCGACTGTTCCGCTCAAGGAGACCATTGAGTCCTTTGATGCAATCGCCAAGGGTGAGTTCGACCACGTGGCCGAGCAGGCATTCTTCAACGTCGGTGCCATTAGCGATGTGGAAGAGAAGTGGGCCGCAATGCAGAAGGACATGGGCTAGGAATGTCGTCTCTGACCGTCACCGTCGTCTCTGCGACCGCCGAAGTGTGGTCGGGCGAGGCCTCTATGGTGGTGGCGCGCACAACCGAGGGTGAGATCGGCATCTTGGCCGGTCACGAACCCACCCTGGGCGTTCTGGCGGCGGGTGAAGTCCGAATCACCACCGCGGATGGTCAGAAAGTCACTGCTCAGGCGGAGGATGGCTTCTTGTCCGTGGACAACAACCAGGTGACGATTGTCGCCGGTTTGGCAGAGATTACGTCGTAGGCATGCTGGTCCTGCTTCCTCCCTCGGAGACCAAGGTGTCTGGCGGGGAACCGGGAACATCACTGGACCTCGACCGGCTGAGTTTTCCGGCACAGAATCCTCTGCGCCGTGAGCTGCTCAGTCAGGTTGTCGAGCTGTGCCTCGATGAAGAGGAAGCCCTGCGTGCCCTCAAACTAGGACCGAAAGGGGTGCCTGAGGTTCAGCGCAATCGCGAGGTCCTCTCTTCTCCGGTGATGGCCGCTCTCGATCGCTACTCCGGCGTCCTGTTCGATCATCTCGATGCTGCATCGCTTGGCGCCGAGGCAACCCAGTGGGTTCGGGACACGCTCGCTATTGGTTCGGCGCTCTTCGGATTGATCCGTGCGAGTGATCCCATTCCCGCCTATCGGTTATCGCACGATTCGAAAGTGTCGGGCGGCTCGCTTGCTCACCAGTGGGCAGAGGTAGCTGACCAGGCGTGGAGCGAGATACCTGGTTTTGTTCTTGATCTGCGCAGTGAGGGGTATCGCAAGCTCGCTCCAGTCCCAGAGGGCACAGGAGTCTTTGTGGTTCTCGTCAAGGAAGGCCCTGTGGGCTCGAGAAAAGCCCTCGGCCATGCAAACAAACCGGTCAAGGGAGCTCTGGTTCGAGAACTCGCTCTGTCTCGGGCCTCACTTGACTCCGTAGAGGATGTGGTGTCGTGGGGAGAAGCGCACGGCTATTTCTTTGATTTAGCCTCGCTGCGCGAGGGAGCCATAGACCTGGTGATTAGCGGTAGCTGATGTTCTCCAACGCGAGAAGCTTCTGTTTGGTGGGGATTCCGTCACCACCGCTGTAGCCCGTGATGGCACTGTTAGACGCCAGAACCCGGTGGCACGGTATGACGATGGGGAGCGGGTTGGCCCCCACTGCGCCCCCGACAGCTCTGGCCGAACCTGGCTTGCCTACTGATCGCCCCAGTTCTCCATAGCTGGTTGTTTCGCCGTGAGGAATCGCTTGGAGCGCAGACCAAATTGATTCTTGAAAGGGAGTTCCCGACACACTCAGTGGCAGGTCGAAGTGTTTTCTCGTGCCCGCAAAATACTCGTCGAGTTGCCGAGACGCCGTCTCAATCACCGCATCAGGGCTGGAATTGACCACCTTCGTCCCAATGTCGATGTGGGTGAGGGAGTGACCATCTGAGGTCAGTGTGATGGGGCCAAGGGGACTGTCGATACTTGCCAGGTAGGTCACCATCCCAGCGTAGCGTAGCGAAGGGTAGGGCATCACGATGGGCCGAGCCGGAAATTGGGGATAACTAGCTCTCCAGGTCGTCGCTTGGAGGAGTGAGTTCGTCTTTGGCCTCCAGGGTCACATTGATTCCTTGGTTCAGCTCGGAGACTTCGTCGTTCAAAACGATAAGTTCCTCGAGAAGCTCGTTGTATTCCTTGATTTTGGTTTGTAGAGAGATACGCATGGATTCCAAGCGTTCTTGGCGCTCCACTAGCTCGGCTCGCGCGGCTTCGAACTGTGACTTGGAGGGAAAGGCTCCGGGCGTCGACGCTTTCTCATTGAAGGCCACAATGTCGCCCGTGAGAACTCGCGATGTCTCCTCGTAGGTGTAGCGCAAACCTTCGATTTCGGCGTTCCGTGAGGAGAGTTCGTTACTGAGCTGCTCCAGTTCTGCTTGAAGAGTGTCGAATACTCGATACACCCGGTCGGCGAGGTCCACCACTAAAGAGCGATTCTCAAAATATTGCGCGTAGTGGGCTTCAAGCTCACCGGGGATGTCACGGATTTCGGTTCCGATAATCGAATACAGCTCTGGATAGCGAGAGGCGGGGTCGTCAGCTTCGTAGGTCGCTAGCCGCTCTACCAGCGGATGTTCGGGGCCGAGGGCGACATACGCTTCTTCGAGAAGTGGCTCAAGAGCTGCTCTGTCTTCACCCGACATCCGAAACCACACGGCGTGAAGCATTTCGTGGGCGGCAACAACCGGCTCAATACTCTCGAGTCGTGGATCGGTGACGTCGTAGAGGAAGATTCTGGAATCTCGCGTGGTGTAGCAGCCGAGGACTCCAATGCCCGGTTCGTTTCGGGTGCAGTAGCGATCAAATTCGTAGGCCGGAACCACGCGAGGGAGCGAGGTTCGCAGATATAACGACCCTTGCTCGGACAGCCCAGCCTGGTCGATGTAGGAGGCGATACTTTCTGGTGTCTCGAACTGGAGGGCGACCAGCTGATCTTTGATCATGCGCTGGTTATCCACGACCCAGAGAGCACCCCATGCGGCTCCACCTTGTAGAGCGAGCGCGCCGAGTGCGAGCAGGGCAACCCCTGCTCGAAGAATTCTCGAGGTGATGCTCACGTGACCCTTTCCTGGCTTCCCTATTGTCCTTGGTTTAACCCAGAAAACCCTGGTGCTTCGCGCGTGTGGCGGGTGCACGTGTGTGCTCCGGGGAAGCCAGTCGGATGCTGTGTAGCCTGACCTTCAATGAGTCTTTTTGATGCCCACGCTGTGACCCCACCAGCACCGTGCAGCAGGTGTGGTGAGTCGGTTCCTGCGTCGAGCCTGTTCTGCCCACAGTGCGGACAGTCCATGGTGAGACCGAAACCAGCACCGGAAACGCCAGAGCCCGTGGCGAGCTCGGAGCCGACTGAGGTTACCCCTCCTACCGAGGAGCAAGACGAGCCCGATACTCTCTCGAAGGCAACCGGCTGGCTACGCCGCAGTCTCAACTTGGGCAAGAAGACCGATGTGGTTCCTGATCAGGCACCTGCCGAGGCGACCGAGGCTCAAGAGGAACCAACCCAGGTAATGTCGCTTTTTGATATCGAAGAGGCAGAACGGGTGGCGGAGCAAAAACGTCGCCCCCAGCGTGCACCGGTTCGCTTTGTTTTGAAGTTTGCGCATGGAGCCCAGATCACGGTCGGCGACATGCCAGGAATTATGGGGGTCAAACCCCCGAGTGAGGACGATTCTGCTGAAATACAGCGGATTACCCTCGATGATGAGACTGACACTGTTGCGCCTGAGCACCTGGAATTTGGGGTGAAGAACGGTGTTTTCTGGGTCAAAGATCTCAAGACAGTGAATGGCACTGTCGTGGAAGAACCTGGCGCTAGGCCTCTCCAGTGCATCCCCTATGACACGTATTCGATCGTGCGGGGATCGACGGTAACTCTCGGCTCACTGGCTTTCACCCTCCACTAGGGCTGTCCCCACCCCAACTAGGCCATTGTTTTTGGGTGAACCCCATAGGCAGGGTTTCAAGGCCTCTTAGCCCTGTGGTCTACTGCGCCGGTGCAGACATTGCAGGCACCCGCTCCGCCGATCGCGCCCACTCTCGCTACACCACACATTCCGTGGATTGTTCCGAGCTCTGGGGGTTGTGTGGTTACCCGGTCGCCGCAATCCTGGTCGAGCGCTCCCGTGGCCCTCGTTCTTTCCCCAGAAGAGCTCGCTAGACGCTGGCGGGAGGTCGTCGAGTGCGAGGAAATCATTCTCGATCGGATATCACCGGTGGAGGTGAGGGGCGCCACCGTGGGCAGGGTTCATCCCCCGCCGTTGCCCGTGCCTGACGATGTGGTCCTGGTGTGGAGGAGAGAGCAGTTTGAAGTAGCTAGGCGAGCCTGGTGGCGGGACTGACTGATTCGAGTCCGTGCGCGACGGCCACAGCGTCGTTAGTCAACACACCACCGTCGGTGTTGAGCCCCAAGGCCAGACCTGCGTCGTCGGCTAAAGCCTTTTTCCAACCCTTCTGTGCCAGTGCGTTGGTGTAGCGCATGGTGGCGTTGGTGAGCGCAACGGTTGACGTCTGGGGAACAGCACCCGGCATGTTGGCGACGCAGTAGTACGTGCTGCCGTGAACGTCGAAGGTGGGATCTGCATGTGTCGTGGGCTTCGATCCCTCAAAACAACCGCCTTGATCGACGGCAATGTCGACCAACACACTGCCTGGCTTCATACGCGAGACCAGATCCAAGGACACCAACTTGGGTGCTTTCGCACCAGGAATCAAGACCGACCCAATAACGAGATCAGCTGCGAGACAAGCCCGTTCTATTTCGAGCGAGTTAGACGCGGCTGTCTTGATGCGACCGGCATAGTGGGCATCGAGTTCCTTGAGGCGCTGCAGGTTCGTATCGAGGACCGTCACGTCGGCGCCTAAGCCGACTGCAACGGAGGTGGCGTTTGTTCCGGCAACTCCACCGCCCAACACAACAACGTTCGCTGGCCGGGTCCCTGGAACACCCGGGACGAGCAGTCCCATACCGCCGGCTGGTTTGAGCAGTGTGGAGGCACCAACGATGGATGAGAGACGGCCGGCAACCTCGCTCATGGGAGCCAGCAGAGGCAAGCCTCCCGTGGGGCCCTGGACTGTCTCATAGGCAATAGATGTGGTTTTTGCTTCGAGCAGAGCCTTGGTGAGTTCGGGTTCAGCGGCCAGGTGGAGGTAGGTAAACAACACCAAGTCCTCGCGGAAATACTGGTACTCACTCGCGATGGGTTCTTTGACCTTGACCACCATGTCCGCGGAGTTCCATGCGGAAGCGGCATCAGGTGCGATGATCGCGCCCTCCGCGGTGTAGTCCTCGTCTAAAATTCCAGATCCGACTCCGGCACCTGTTTCTATGGTGACTTCATGACCGGCGCCGACTAAATCCCGCACCCCAGCCGGGGTCATTGCAACACGGAATTCGTTGTTTTTGATTTCGCGAATAACCGAAATCTTCATGACATGTCACCTCGATTGTGGGATTGTGAGGCTCCCTCACACCATCGTGAGGAAACTAGTCAGGACCATGCAAAATCCTGCACCTCTGAGACTATAGCCGGACTTCCAGGCCCCCAATAATGGCGTCGCCACCGGTCACAGGGTGAGCCATTCGAGCGCTGAGAACGGTCGCCTGCTCCGTGGAAATAGCTCCCGTGTTCTCTAGTGCCGCGAGTGCGACCAAGGAGGTTGCCCGCATCGATCCATCCAAGATTTTGACCGCCACGGCAACCCCTTCCGGGGTTCCCATCACGACAAGACCCTCGGCCCCAATCTTGGCGATTCCCCCCAGTGTTTCGATGGTGACAGTGTTGTCGCGACCTTCCCCGTCAATCGCCCACGAATTCTCTCGAACCGCCTCGAGTAGTCGTTGCTCGTGCGCTGTGCTTCCCGCCGCTACGCGCGCGATTGCGGTGGCGAGGCCTCGCAGGCTCATGGCGTGAAGCGGCGCGCCACACCCGTCGTGGGAGGAAAAAGCGATTTCTTCTCCCGCGTAGCGAGAAATCGTCTCCCGAATGCTTGCCTGGAGGGGGTGTGAGGGGCTCAGATAATCCTCGACTGAGTAGCCAGCATGGGTGCAGGCGGCCAGAAAGCCCGCGTGTTTCCCCGAACAGTTCATGGCCTCCCGGCTGGGGCTCAGTCCCCTCGCGAGGTAGTCTGCTCGCTCGTTGCTTCCCAAGGGAAGGTCGAGGGGGCACTGCAATGCTTGGCTATCCAGCCCGTAGGCATCGAGAAAAGACAGCACTGCCTCTCGGTGGCGGGTCGAGCCGCAATGGCTTGCTGTAGTGAGCGCGAGGTGGAGCGGGGAGAGCTCAATTCCTGTTTCCAAGACTGCAATCGCTTGCAAGGGTTTGAGTGTAGAGCGCGGATAGACAATGGCCTCCGCATTTCCTCGCTCCAGCAGAATGGTGCCCGCAGTATCAGCGACGGCGACCACACCGTGATGGAAGGATTCTGCCCTTCCATCACGAATGAGCTCGGCGACCACCACAGCGTCGCTGGCGCCAAGCCAGTGCTTCGTCATCTGATTAGAGGGAGGCCAGAGCCTCATCCATCACGGCGACAGCTTCGAGCAACTGCTCATCGGTGATGACAACCGGAGGTAAGAATCGCAACACGTTGCCAAAGGTTCCTGCAGTCAGAATCAGGACCCCAGAGTTCAGAGCGTGTGTCTGGACGGCTTTGGCGACGTCTGGAGCCGGTTTACCGGTTTTCTGATCCACAAATTCGATCGCGAGCATCGCACCGATTCCTCGGACATCTCCAATCACGGAGTGTTTCTTCTGAAGATCCAACAAAGCAGGTTTGAGGGTCTTTTCGACTCGCTTCGCTTCAGACAACAGATCACGTTTGTCCACTTCGGAGAAGACCGCGACAACCGCGGCCGACGACACCGGGTTTCCCCCAAATGTTCCGCCCAACCCACCGGGGTGTGATGCGTCCATAATCTCGGCGCGACCCGTCACCGCGGCAATGGGCATACCTCCACCGATTCCCTTGGCGCTGGTCACTAAGTCTGGCTCGATTCCAAAGTGCTCACTGGCGAAATAAGCGCCCGTGCGGGCCATACCGCTTTGAACCTCGTCCGAGACGTAGACAATGCCGTTAGCGTGACACCAATCGAGTAGGGCTGGGAGGTAGCCCTCGGCGGGGACGATAAATCCGCCTTCACCCTGAATCGGTTCGACGACTAAGCACGCAATTTGGCTCGCCCCCACCCGCTTTTCGAGGAATGTGATGGTGCGTTCCGCTGCTTCCGCTCCGGAAAGCCCATCGTGGAAGGGGGAAGAGTTGGGCGCATGGTGCACCGATCCAGCGAGAGGACCAAAACCTGTGCCATAGGGGTGCATGTTGTAGTTCATCGCCGAGGTCAGGTTGGTCCGCCCGTGGTATCCGTGGTGCAACACAGCGACTTCACTACGCCCGGTGTGTTTCCGGGCAATTTTGACGGCGTTTTCGACAGCTTCCGCGCCTGAGTTGACCAGAACCGACTTCTTGGCGAAGTTTCCCGGGGTGTGTTTCGCGAGCAGCTCGCACACCTCGATGTAAGGCTCATAGCCGGCGACTGCGAAGAGAGTGTGGGTCACCTGAGATGCCTGGTGCGAAACTGCGGAGACGACTGCATCGTTGGTGTGACCAATGGTCATGACGCCGATGCCGCCGGTGAAATCGATGAAACGGTTGCCATCGACATCCTCGATGATGGCGTCGTGGGCGGAGGCTGCGTAAATCGGGAAAGTTGCGGCAACGCCCGCGCTCACGGCCTTGACGCGACGTTCGTGGAGTTCCTTGGAGCGAGGACCAGGAATCTCGGTGATAATCCGCGCAGAAGTGCTGGACGCGGGAGCCTGTGAAAGCGTGTCTGTCATAGCCCCTCAGTGTAGACCTGGAACCCTGTGATTCCCGGGTGGCAGGCGCCTAGAGTGGAACCATGAAGAGCCACGAATTCCAGCTCGAAACCGTATGGGTCGGTAACCAGGGCAGTGGCACGAGTGATTACAAGGCCTACTCGAGGGCCCACGTCATTAGGGCTTCGGGAAAGCCCGAGATTCAAGGCTCGTCCGACACGGTGTTTCATGGCGATGCCACCAGGTGGAACCCCGAAGAGTTGTTGATTGCGGCACTATCCCAATGCCACATGTTGAGTTTTCTCCACGTCGCACAGGCAGCGGGAGTCGTTGTGGAGTCCTATGAAGATCAGGCCTCGGGGGTGCTCGAGACAAGGCCTGATGGCTCAGGGCAGATAACCGAGGTAACTCTTCGGCCGAGAATTCAGGTGTCAGCTGGCGAAGTGAGCCAGATTCCTGCCTTGCATCAGCGCGCGAGTGAGTTGTGCTTCATCGCAAATTCGGTCAATTTCCCGGTCCATCACGAACCTCACACGGATTCCCCCGTCCCACATTGATTGCATAGCGTTGACCTGTCAGGATGGGCGGGTTGCTCTGACTTCTTCGAAAGGCTTCCCGTGAAGCGTTCTCTCTGTGGTGCAGCCGCCTTAGCTGTCACCCTTGTCCTCGCAGGCTGCGCTTCGGACGCTCCCGAAGAGAGTGCCACGGAGGCGCTCACCAGCGCTGACGGATGTTCCCCCAGCGGAGCAGAGGTGGAATCTATTCAGATTCTCGGTGAATTTGGCGATGCGCCCGAAGTCACTTTTGACGCTCCGGTGTCGGCAGTTCTTACCCAGCGCCTCGTCGTTATTGAAGGTGATGGACCCGAGGTTGCTGATGGTGACATCTTGTCTATCGACTACTCGCTGTATAACGCGGCCACTGGCGACTTAATCGAAGAATCGGGATACTCCGAGGTATCTCCCACGGTGTTGACCCTCGATACGCAGGCACCCAGTTTTGTGGGCGTTTCGCTCACCGCGGCGTGCTCGACCGTGGGTTCGCGGGTTGCCGGTCTGATTCCCCCGAGCGAAGCGTTTGGCCCCGATGGTGCACCAGAGTTTGGCTTGGAAGCGGGACAGTCGTTGCTCTTCATCGTGGATGTTGTCGGCATTAAGCCACCCCCTGAGCCTCCTTTGGAGCGAATCGAGGGGGAGCCAGTCGATCCTCCTGTCGGATTCCCCAGTGTCACCTACGACGAGCAGGGCGCCCCCACGGTGACTATCCCCGATGGCGAGGTCCCCACTGAGTTCGCCCTTGCCACCCTGGTGGAGGGTGAGGGCGCTGAGGTCGGCGGTGGCGATGTGGTGGTCGTCCACTATCACGGGGTGAACTGGAACACGGGTGATGTTTTTGACTCCAGTTGGGAGCGCGGTGAACCCGCGAGCTTCCCCACCGGCGGCGTTATCACCGGTTTCCGTGACGGTCTTATTGGCCAGACGGTGGGCTCACGAGTGATCATCGTGATTCCACCGGAACTCGGCTACGGGCCCTCCGGAGGAACCTCTGACGGCTCGATTGGGCCCACGGACACGATTGTGTTTGTCGTCGATATCCTCGGGGTTCAATAGCCAGAAGACTCGAGCCGGTCGATGCGCTCACGCGCGCGACGGCGACTAGTCGATTCGGTCCCTAAAGTTCGACCGATGATGACCAGCATCACCCGAGTGAGCATCGATGCCGGCCACCACGGCTTCTTCACACCGAGCATCTGTCGATACTCGGCATCGATGGTCGAGACCGCGCCTGCCACCAAAATGGAATACGGCCATCTCACGAGGCGGGGCAAGGGTGGTTTGGTCAGAAACTTCAGGGCCTCTTTGACTCGGTCGTCTGCGCGGAGCACGGGACGGAAGTTCTCGAGTGCGTCCTCAAGCTCCGCGACTGAGGTGGGAGGATTCGACATTCCCATGAGCTTTCCGGCTTGCGCCCATTCGCGAACGTAGCGGTCTTCACCAGTCTCACCGGCGCGGTCTGCAGGGATTTCGTCACCCCATTCGCGGTGGGCTCGCAAGAAGGCGTCGGTGAAGACGATGTGAACCCACGCGACAAGATCTTCGTCGTGGGCGGAATACGACCGTGTCGCGGCGGGCGGGTTTCCTGGCTGGTAGTCACCCTGGACGCGGTCGTGAAGCCTGGAAACTCGACTCGTTTCCCGACTCACGATGTCGGTCGCTCCAAAGGTCGTGGTGACGACCCATCGAACCGTTCCCGAGAGGCGACCAATTGGGTCACTCGCGTAGCGAGAGTGATCGTGCACGCCCGCCATTGCCCCGGGGTGAAGGGTTTGCATGAGGAGAGCGCGAACACCGGCGACAATGACCGGGATTCCACCATTCACATGCCACACCGCGGAGCCTGGCCCGAAGTAACCCTGATCCGAGCCTTCGCTCATGGCTTTCACCCAGTCGGGTTCACCATCGGGATCACCGGAGAGCATCGTCAGAATCTGACCTCGCACCCTCCCTCGCAGGCGAGAGAGCGGGTTCCTGGAAGACACAACCTTTACCGTTGCAGATGGTCGCTGATAGTAGGTCAAATACCCTAGGGGGTATATACTCGAGCCATGACTTCAGCTTCTTCCTTACCTCACACCATCGTCATCATCGGAGGGGTTGCCGGCGGAATGTCGGCTGCGACCCGGCTTCGCCGAATTCACGAGAGTGCCGAAATCATTGTCATTGAGCGCGGGGGTGCAGTCTCGTTTGCCAACTGTGGTCTGCCCTATCACGTGGGGGGAGTGATTCCTCATCGCGGTTCTCTCGTGCTTCAGCAGCCCGCGCAACTGAAGAAGCGCTTCAACATTGACGTTCATCTGCGCACCGAAGCCACCGCGATCAACCGCGACGCGCAAACGGTCTCCGTGAAAGATCTCGAAAGCGGTGATACTCGAGAAATTTCCTATGACGCACTGGTGCTGAGCCCTGGTTCGACTCCGTTTAGACCCCCCATTCCCGGCGTGGAGGATGCCCACGTGCTGTGGAATCTCGATGACATGGACCGTCTCATCGAGGCAGCAGAGACCGCTCAGAGCGCCATCGTCGTGGGTGGAGGATTCATTGGACTGGAGCTCGCTGAGAACCTGGTGCACCGGGGAATTAGCACGACGTTGGTGGAAGCGCTCCCGCAACTCATGCCCACCTTGGATGTCGAGATGGCGTGGCCGCTCGTGGAGCGTGCTCGCTTCCGAGGGCTCGATGTCAGGCTTTCAGCACAGGTACAGGCCATCGCCACAAACGGCGTCACCCTGGCCGATGGTTCAACACTTGATGCCGATCTCGTCGTCGTCGCTGTCGGGGCTCGCCCCAATGTCGAGCTCGCTGTGGAGTCTGGGCTCACGATGGGAGACGCAGGCGGAGTAGCCGTCGACGAGCAGCAGAGAACCTCAGACCCTCACATTTGGGCTGTGGGTGACGTGGCCGAGAAGAAGCGCCCCCACGGTCACAGCTTGGTCCCTCTCGCTGGACTGGCCAATCGTCATGGTCGCCTCGCGGCGGATTCCATCGTGGGTCGACCGGCGAAAGCGGTTGAGGCATTCGGTACGTCAATCGTCGGTTTCTTTGGCATGGCAGCGGCCTCTACGGGCTACACGGAGCGGGTTCTTGCCGCTCAGAACCGCCCGATGCGCATCATCCACACCCACCCCATCAATCACGCCGGTTACTACCCGGATGCGGTTCAGATGGCGATGAAACTCATCGTCGATCCCGAGACGGACGCAATTCTGGGTGCTCAAGCGGTGGGTGAAGAAGGTGTCGACAAGCGCATCGACGTGATCGCTACCGCGATGGCGGGCGGGCTGACAGCGACAGACCTGATGGATCTTGAGCTCTCCTACGCACCGCAGTTCGCCTCCGCGAAGGACCCAGTCAACATGCTGGGTTATGTCAACGAGAATCGCGCCTCCGGTGAGTCTTCAGTGCAGTGGCACGAGGTTGAAACACTCATGAGCGAGGGATGGAAACTCGTCGATGTCCGAACCGACGGGGAGTACTCTCGCGGCGCTATCCCCGGTTCTGAATTGATCACCCTCGATGAGCTTCGTGACCACGTTGAGTCGTTCTTGGGACAGAAGGTGATTGTCACGTGTCGAGTGGGTCAGCGTGGTCACACCGCCGCCAGCATCCTGATGCAGCACGGTATCGAGGTGGCGAACTTAGATGGCGGTTATCTCACCTGGCAAATGGGGACGGCCGCAGTAACCCAACCAGAGCTTGTGGGCGCACCGTAGGGAATCAACGAAGGAGAAATCATGGCAGAGAACAGCACGACCGATATGAAGCCGGTCATCAATCGGCTCCGTCGCGCGCAGGGTCAACTCGGCGCCGTTATCTCAATGGTCGAGCAGGGGAAAGACTGCCGGTCGGTGGTCACCCAACTCTCGGCAGTGTCGAGCGCG
>JBMUEW010000026.1:0-15725 GCA_049460875.1 Pontimonas sp. | reverse complement strand
GCCCTCGTAGCTCAGCGGATAGAGCAGAAGACTTCTAATCTTTTGGTCGCAGGTTCGATTCCTGCCGAGGGCGCTTAGCGGAACTGTTCACCCAACTCCAACCATCGATATTCAAGGTCGTCTAGCTCTACCTGAAGATTTTGTCGAGCCTGCGCGAGCTCGGCCAACCTGAGAAAGTCTCCCTGATCCGCATCAGCGAGATCTTTATCCAACTGCCGCAGTCGAGTGGTTTCCGCCTGAATCCTTTTTTCCAGGGACCGATGTTCCTTTTCTGCTTGGCGGTGATCTTTACTGCCGGGACGGAGCTCCTGCGCGGAGGTTTCCACTGAGGCGATGGGCACTGTTGAGGCTTTGGTTACCTCGCTGAAGGCTTTGCCCTCGTGAGCGCTTTCCAGGCGCAAGTATTCGTCAATTCCTCCGGGGAGATGCCGGAACTCCCCGCTCAGGATGGCATATTGCTGGTCGGTGACCCGCTCCAAAAGGTAGCGGTCGTGGGAGACGACAATCAGGGTTCCAGGCCACGTGTCGAGCAGATCCTCCATGGCCCTCAGCATGTCCGTGTCGAGATCGTTGGTGGGCTCGTCGAGTAACAAGACATTGGGCTCATCGAGGAGTTCCAATAGGAACTGGAGTCGCCTGCGTTGCCCCCCGCTCAGCTCGAATACCCTGGCAGAGAGGTGGGCGGAGCTGAAACCGAGGCGCTCCAGGAGTTGACCCGGTGTCATCTCCACCCCGCCTGCTGTGTAGGAGGTCTTCTTGCGCGCTATGACCTCACTCACCCGGTCGTTCATTACGTCAGAGAGTGTGGCCAGGCGCTGGTCGAGAATGCTCAGCTTGACCGTGGAGCCTCGCGAGAGGGTTCCGGAACTCGCTTCGATAGAGCCAGAAATTAACCCAAGAAGCGTTGATTTTCCGGCACCGTTTGCCCCGAGGATTCCAGTTCGCTCCCCGGGAGCGAGTCGCCAGGTGAGGGGTTTCAAGATTGTGTTCTCGCCATAGGAGACGGACACGTCCTCGAGTTCAATGACTTTCTTGCCAAGTCGTGTGGTGGCGACCTTGGTCAGGCTGACTGGGTCTCTGATTTCTGGAACGTCGTTGATTAGTGCGTTCGCTGCCTCGATACGGAACTTGGGTTTGGAGGTCCTTGCGGGTGCCCCTCGTCGGAGCCATGCCAACTCCTTCTTCAGGAGGTTCTGACGCTTTGCCTCGGTGACAGCAGCGCTTCTCTCTCGCTCGACGCGTTGAAGGATGTAGGCGGCGTAGCCGCCCTCGTAGGCATCCAGGGTGCCCTCATGGACTTCCCAGGTTTCCGTCGTGCTCGCATCCAGGAACCACCGATCGTGGGTAACCACAACGAGTGCTCCTGTCCCTGTGGGCCATCTCGTGGCGAGGTGGCGTGACAGCCACGCGACGCCCATGACATCGAGATGGTTTGTGGGCTCATCGAGAAATACCACATCCCACTCGTGGACCAACAAGGCGGCGAGGGAGACTCTCCGACTCTGACCACCGCTGAGATTGCCTATCCGTGCGTTCCACGAAACATCGGAGAGCAAACCCGTGATTATGTCACGGATTCGGACATCCCCGGCCCACTCGTGTTCCTCACGGTCCCCTACGACCGCGTGTTCCACGGTCACCTCGTCCGGAATCTGATCGCTTTGATCGAGCATCCCGATTCGAAGACCCTTGCGGGTGATGACTTCGCCAGAGTCTGGTTGGAGGCGCCCCGCCAAGGCGCGTAACAGGGTTGATTTACCTTCGCCGTTTCGGCCCACCACCCCGATGCGGTCACCGTCGTTGATTCCGATGGTGATGTCATCGAGGACAACCTGAGTGGGAAACTCGACACGAACTCTGTTAGCGCCCAGCAGATGTCCCACCGCTCGAGCCTAACCTGCGGTGTGGGGGAGCGGGAGGGTGACGAGGACTGCTACGCCGGGGGCAGTAGGTCTTTCATTCCCACGTCGATTTGTGGACAGTTGGGCGGTGTGTTTCGTTCCGCTTCTCCCGCCAACTAGGCGGGTAGCGTGACCATATGGCCAGAGCACGTTCTTCGTCTGGTGCGAAACGAAAGCCCGCATCTCAGCGCCCCGCAGCAGCGAGCGCATCGAAACGTGTCCCCAAGAACGAGGTCGTTACTCCGAAGGCGACAGGGGGACCCAGTCCTCTGGTGGGGGGTTGGCTCGTGGTTGCGGGCTGGGTGGGTAGCGTCTTTCGTCTGCTCGGGGCAGAGGATCTCCCCAAAGAGGATCGAAGGGATGGCGTTCCGTTCGCTCTCGTTCTTTTTGCAGTGGTCGGGATCATTGTCGCCTGGTTCAACGTCAATCAGGTGTGGGCCCAGACGCTCGATACCTACACCGTGGCGGGCCTTTTCGGTCGTTTAGCTTTTGCTCTTCCGGTTATCTTGCTGGTGTTCGCCGGCTGGCTCTTCCGGCACCCCTCTAGCGTCTACAACAACGGGAGAGTCGGGATCGGGCTTGCGCTCTTACTGACGTCCATTAGCGGGATGAGCCACTTGGCTCTCGGTCGACCTGCGCCAGGCGACGCGAGCTTTTCGGAATTAGCCTCGGCCGGTGGGCTTCTCGGTTGGGTCGTGGCGGAACCTTTTGTGTTCCTGGCAGCGTCCACGGTCTTCCTCGCGTGGCCGGTCATGGTCCTCTTTTTGCTGACCTCGGTGCTCATCATGACCAAGACCCCGCCAAATCGCATTGTGGAGCGAAGCAAAGACGCGTACGCCTACCTCTTTGGTGTCGACCCGGCAGAGCTGTCGCGAAAGAAAGCTGCAGACGATGCGAAGCCGGGTGTTGAGTTTGGCACGCTGACTGATCTCGGCCTGGATATGGCCAACCCCGAGTCGATGCCGTGGTGGCGCAGGGGTAAGAAAGACAAGAAGGACGCTTTTGATTCGCCCATCGTCAGTGTCGTCGATGAGGACACCGGGGAAATCGCCACCCAAGAGGATTTGCTCGAGCAACTGCGCAAAGCCGAGGAAGCTCTCGCGAATGCGACCCAGCCTGTCGAGCCGGAGGCCCTGCCGGCAATGGAGGAACAGCAGGAGGAGCCGACGATCCCCCCGGTGGCGATTCCGTCAAACAGGCCGTACGCTCTGCCTGATCCTTCACTACTGGTAGCTGGCACGCCTCCCAAAGCCAGAAGCGAAGCCAACGACCAGGTTGTTGCCGCTATCGCGGGTGTGTTTGAGCAATTCGAGGTCAACGCGAAAGTCGTTGATTTCACACGAGGCCCCTCAGTAACCCGATATGAAGTCGAGCTGGGTCAAGGGACAAAAGTCGAGCGGGTGACTGCCCTGGCAAAGAACATTGCCTACGCTGTTGCATCCAACGAGGTCAACATCCTCTCCCCGATACCCGGGAAATCCCTCATTGGGGTCGAAATCCCCAATTCCGATCGAGAAATCGTGAGCCTCGGGGATGTCCTGTCCTCCGCGGCAGCGACCTCAGAAATTCACCCCATGGTCATCGGCGTGGGGAAAGATGTCGAGGGAGGGTTCGTCGCAGCCAATCTGGCAAAAATGCCCCATCTGCTCGTGGCCGGCGCCACCGGGAGCGGTAAGTCGAGCTTTATCAACTCGATGATTACCTCGATTCTCATGCGCGCGACGCCTGCCGAAGTGCGGATGGTCTTGGTCGACCCCAAACGCGTCGAGCTTGCTGCCTACCAGGGTGTGCCGCACCTCATCACCCCCATCATCACCAACCCCAAGCGCGCTGCGGATGCGCTCCAGTGGGTGGTCAAAGAAATGGACATGAGGTACGACGACCTGGAGAGCTTTGGTTTCAAGCACGTCGATGACTTCAACCGCGCAGTGTTGGCCGACGAGATTGAGCTTCCGGTGGGCAGCGAACGAGTTCTCCAGCCCTATCCCTACCTCCTCGTTGTGGTGGATGAGCTTGCGGACTTGATGATGGTGGCTCCACGGGACGTCGAAGATTCGATTGTGCGCATCACACAGTTGGCGAGAGCATCGGGAATACACCTCGTGGTGGCAACCCAGAGGCCGAGCGTTGATGTCGTGACTGGCTTGATCAAAGCGAACATCCCTTCTCGACTGGCTTTTGCGGTGTCGAGCATGACCGACTCGCGCGTCATTCTTGATCAACCAGGAGCGGACAAGCTCATCGGCCAAGGTGATGCTCTCTTCCTTCCCCAAGGTGCTGCCAAACCCAATCGGGTTCAGGGTTCGTGGGTCTCGGAGGCAGAAATTGCCAAAGTTGTTGCACACGTCAAAAAGCAGGCGGACCCCGAATACCGAGCCGATGTGGCCGACGCTGCAAGCGGAGGCAAGGTTATCGACTCCGATATCGGCGACGACCTCGATGTTTTGTTGCAGGCCGCCGAGTTGGTGGTCTCCACGCAGTTTGGCTCCACCTCGATGCTGCAAAGGAAGCTTCGGGTGGGGTTTGCCAAAGCGGGACGTCTCATGGATCTCCTGGAGTCTCGCCAGATTGTGGGACCATCCGAGGGTTCGAAGGCCAGAGAAGTATTGGTCACCGCCGAACAACTGCCAGGCGTCCTGGCAACTCTGCGAGGTGAGACACCGACAGCTCCGGCCGTGGCACCCGAAGACCAGATCACTATGGAGTTGCCCAGGCCCGATCAGCCAGGGCCCAAGGCCGCCGCGGACCATTCGGTGCACTCGTCTGCGGACCCCATTGACCAGATGAGCGAGGGGTATCCTGAGGACGAGGGCGACTCGGATGAAGACGCGTGGAGTATGACGGGTAGGGAGTGACCGTGGGCGACCGCGCGAAACGAGGCAACCCCCCGAGTGGCTTTCGCGGTCGAGTGGTCTCGTCGGGAGATTCTCAAGTCTCCAACGGCAATATCGCCAACATCATCACCATTGTTCGGATCCTGCTGGCTCCTCTGTTTGTGTGGCTGGTTTTGCTCGATGGCGGAGACCACGGAGTGTTGCGCCTGGTCGCTGCCGCGTTGTTTATTGCCGCCATTGCCACCGATGGTCTGGACGGAGCGCTCGCGCGCAAGCGGAACCTGATTACGAACTCCGGAATTATCCTCGACCCGATCGCCGACAAGGTCTTGATTGGGGGAGCGCTGATAGCGCTCGCCCTGGTGTCGGAGCTTCCCTGGTGGGTGGTCGTCGTCATCCTCGCCCGGGAGCTGGGAATCACCCTGTTCCGACTTGCGGTGCTTCGAGACCGAGTTATTCCCGCCTCGAGGGGTGGAAAGCTGAAAACTGTCCTCCAAGCTGTGACACTGTCGTCCTGGCTAGTCCCCACCTGGGTAATCCTGGGGGAGTGGGTATTTATCCTGAATGACATCATGATGGGTGCGGTCATCCTGGTGACCGTGGTGACGGGCTTGGACTATCTGTGGAAGGGTCTGAGGGCCCCGAGGGCTACTCCGTGACGAGCGAGGCACAACGTGTCGTGGATGCGGCCCGTGCTGCGGGTCTTACCGTGGGGTGCGCAGAATCACTCACCGGAGGGCTGGTGGCTTCTGGCATCGTGGCTATTCCTGGTGCGTCCGCGGTGTTTCGGGGTGGAATCGTCGCCTACGACTCGATGCTGAAAAACGACCTTCTCGGTGTCGACGCGTCCGCTCTCGCCCGTGAGGGCGCCGTGACCGCGGAGGTGGCGTCAGCGATGGCTGAGGGCGCTCTCACTCGGCTGGGAGTCGATGTTGCTGTGGCCACCACCGGTGTTGCTGGTCCGGACCCTGATCCTGTGTCGGGATTAGCCCCAGGTGTGGTGTTTATCGCGGTAGCCGGCGGGGGCCTTGGCACTATGGTGCGGGAACTATCGCTGGAGGGTGATCGGTCCGAAATCCGAGAGCGCGCGGCGAGGGCGGCTCTTCAGGCGCTCTGCGATGGCATCGCCACTCGGGAATAATTACGGCTGTTCTCTCGTTACACTCAGCAAGACCACAGGTTTTTCTGAGGGATACCCAGGGTCGTTGTCTATAAGCTGTTGACAGATTCGTTTGAGAGGGAGGTGCACCATGGTGCTGATGCGTCACGAAATCGGCGACGTCTTGCGGGACTTTCGCCAGCAAAAGGGTGCAACCCTTCGTCAAATCGCCTCTCGCGCGAGTGTTGCGCTGGGGTATTTGAGCGAGGTCGAGCGGGGTCAGAAAGAGGCCTCGAGCGAGATCCTTGCCTCCATCGCGGATGCCCTGGATATGACCCTGTCTGACATCCTTCACGAGGTGGCAAACCGTCTGGCCGTATTTGAGCAGATTGTTCCCTCCTCCAGTGTTCCCGACACCCTGCCGGATGAGCTCGTGGCAGAGTTCGACTCCGACATGGCGGTTCGATAGGCCCTTCGTGACCCGGAGCGAGTTTTTTCTCGCGGTAGAGGGCGAGTTTGGCGACCTTCAAGGTCGCTCGCTTCTTCGCGACCTTGTGATGGATTCCCTGGATCACCAGAGCGCGCTGGAGGCATTAGAAGCAGGCGTCCCACCGAAAAAAGTGTGGGCTGAGCTCTGCGCGGTCATGAACGTGCCCGAGAGTCGACGACACGGCGCTGGTCTCCCGCAGCCGAAGGCCGACACGCCCGCCTAAATCATTCGAATATTCGTTCGAATCGGGCTATTCTCGTCCACAGAGATGTAGGGAGGGGGCCCACTCCACAGTGGGAGCTGAGAGACGGAATCGTGTCTGAGGTCACACCTAGGTTAGGGCCCACGCTGCTACATCCAGCCTTGTCGAGAGACCCTGGGCCTTACGGGGCCCGGTGGAGGACGACAGACGATAGGCAGCCGAATACCTAGTGAAAGAGAGATCGTCATGACCACATCTGCAGACCGCGAAAAAGCGCTGGAAGCGGCGCTCGCGCAAATTGATCGACAGTTCGGAAAAGGCTCGGTCATGCGACTGGGTTCGGACGAACGTCCCCCTGTTCCCGTCATTCCCACCGGTTCGATTGCTCTGGATGTTGCACTGGGTACCGGTGGTTTACCTCGAGGCCGCATTATCGAGATCTATGGACCAGAGTCCTCGGGAAAGACAACCCTGACACTTCACGCCATCGCGAACGTCCAGGCTTCTGGTGGAATTGCGGCGTTTGTTGATGCCGAGCACGCTCTCGACCCCGAGTACGCGAAAGCCTTAGGAGTCGACATTGACCAGCTGCTGGTCTCCCAACCCGACACCGGGGAACAAGCGCTCGAGATTGCCGACATGTTGGTGCGCTCTGGATCGGTTGACCTCGTCGTCGTGGACTCGGTGGCGGCACTTGTCCCCCGCGCTGAGATCGAGGGTGACATGGGTGATAGCCACGTGGGTCTCCAGGCGCGCCTGATGTCACAGGCTCTTCGGAAGCTCACCGGTGGGCTTAACCAGACCGGAACAACCATGATTTTCATCAATCAGCTCCGCGAAAAGATTGGTGTTTTCTTCGGAAGTCCTGAAACGACTTCGGGTGGTAAAGCATTGAAGTTCTACGCTTCAGTGCGTCTCGATATTCGTCGTATCGAGACGCTGAAAGAGGGCACCGATGCTGTGGGTAACCGCACCAGGGTCAAGGTTGTCAAGAACAAGATGGCGCCTCCTTTCAAGCAGGCGGAGTTTGACATTTTGTACGGCACCGGAATTTCCCGTGAGGGAAGCCTCATTGATTTCGGTGTCGAGCACGACATCGTCAAGAAATCGGGAGCGTGGTACACCTACGAGGGTGACCAACTCGGTCAGGGTAAAGAGAACGCTCGTAAATTCCTGATGGAGCACGCTGATGTCGCAGACGATATCGAGCGCAAGATTCTTGCCGCTCTTGGCGTAGGAAAGGTCGCAGCGGTTCCACCACTCGAGAGCGAAAGCTCCCCCGAGGGATCCGCCTCTGATGCGCCAGCCGTGGAGTCTCTCGAAGACAAGATTGCCGAGCGTAAAGCGGCAGGAGCCTAAGCCTTGTCGGTAGCTCACCCGGAAGGGGAGCGGGATGCCATCATCATCCCGTTTCCCCTTCACCGGGTGTCCCCAGCGGATGACTCATCCGAGGACAGCGCTGCCATACTCCACGCCATGGAGAACCACGACAGCCAGACCCCGGCACCGAAAGCTGCGAAGCGAGCCCATAACGTCTCTCTCCATGCTCTCTCCGGCAAGAGCTATTCGCTTGTAGAAATGCGCAACAGGTTGCGCTCGAGGGAGTTGCCGGACGACATTATTGAGGCTGAAATCGAGGAGCTCCAACGCACGGGCTTACTCGATGATTACGCCTTGGCTGCGGACCTCGTAGAGCGCTATTCCGGCCGTGAGCGCTTACCCCGTCGTGCTGTGGAGCAAAAGCTCCGCGCACGCAAGCTTCCGGCAGACGTGATTCATCAGGCTTTGTCGGAATCGGAGAGGCCGGATGAGACGGAGTTAGCTGAAGAGCTTGCCAGGGAGAGGCTTCGCAAAATGGGGTCCCTCGATGCTGCGGTGGCCTCTCGCCGGCTCCGTGACTTTCTCCAACGAAAAGGGTTCTCCAGCGATGATTGCGCGACGGCGATTGCGAGGGTATTGAGTTAGGAATCTGGCTGCTTACCCAAAAAACAGGGATCTATGCATTCATTTGTCGAAGCACCGATGAGACATCGGCGAAGCTCGTGGAGACTGAAGACCACTGAAAAGTGGTGAGAAACGCGTGGTGACCGCGCTCGACGTCAACTCCGAGAGCGCATCCAGCTATCCCGGAATAGCCCACTATGGGGGCCATGCGACGCCGAGCACCTGCGACCATCACCCCGAGCCCAATCTTGAGAGATTTCTCACTCCTGGCGAGCCCCGTCTCTAGCTGAGGGAGCCAGTCGTCGCGAAAGATTTCTCCATTCCACAGTGCTCGGGAAAACGTGAGAGTGTCCTGCGGTGTCGAGATGATTGCGCCATCGGCCGATGAACTGGCCAGAGCTTGGGGAATCCGAACCACCCGGCTACCCGAATAGATGGGGGAGAGAGTGAAGTACTTGTCGAAATGCTCTGACGTGTAGACATAGGTGTTCTTGAGCCCGAGAGATCCCACAATCCTGAGCTGAATCAGCTGCTCGAAGCTCATGCCGGTGGTTTCCTGCAGCACAGCTCCGAGGAGGAGGTGGTTCGTGGAAGAAAGGTGTGCTCGAGTTGAGGAGCCAGGAATGTGGAGACCTGGATAATGCTTGGCAATTTCGAGCGCCTGTTCGAGCGTCCAGGACCTATCGTGATCCAAAAATTGCTGCTCGAGAGACCGAAGGGGGTACCGTCCAGGTCGCGTATAGTCGACGATTCCGCTTTGGTGCCGCAACAAATTCTCGATGGTGATGGAGAAGCTGTGATCGTCATCGCCCACGACGCAGAGGCCCCTCACGGTGTCTGCCGGCAGCACTTCGCCCAGTGTGGTGTCTAAACTCAGCGCGCCGCGATCAATTTCCCTCAAGACCATCGCGAGAGTGAAAAGCTTCGTAATACCCGTGAGGGCAAGCGGAAGAGTTGTGTCCCCTGAATCCCACAGTGGTTCACCATCTGCCCGAACGATAAGCGCTCGGGGAGAAACAGGGTGTGCGGGATTAGTGAGCCCGTCAAGCACGCGCTTCACACCGGTGTCTCTCATCAGGGAGTCATTCATCACAAACCTCTTGTGAGCGAGTGTAGAGCGCGTCAGCACTCCCACAGAATCGCTCGGTGAGCTCCCTTCTACAATGAGGGTGTGACACTGACCAATGAGACGGCAACGCGTTCTGCGATGGCGGACACCTTCGCGGGTCTCCAGGGCGACCACGGACGAACGTATGAGCTGCGCACTTTTGGGTGCCAGATGAACGTCCACGACTCCGAACGGATGGCCGGATCCCTCGAAGCTGCCGGGTATGCGAAGGCAAGCGAGGGTGAGCTGGCCGATGTCGTTGTCATCAATACGTGCGCTGTTCGCGAGAATGCCGACAACAGGCTCTATGGAACCCTCGGACACCTTGCCTCAATCAAGCGGGAGCGTCCGGGAATGCAGATTGCCGTGGGAGGGTGTCTCGCTCAGAAAGACAAAACGAGCATTATCGAGCGAGCACCATATGTCGACGTAGTTTTCGGAACGCACAACATGGGTTCACTCCCGGTTCTGCTCGAGCGCTCACGCCACAACGGAGAAGCAGAAGTAGAGATTCTCGAAGCTCTCGAGACGTTCCCCTCCACTCTCCCCACCAAACGCGAGTCCAGTTACGCCGGGTGGGTCTCCATCTCGGTGGGATGCAACAACACCTGCACGTTTTGCATTGTCCCGAGCCTTCGGGGTAAGGAGAAGGATCGGCGCCCGGGGGATATCTTGGCCGAGATTCAGGCCCTCGTCGATGACGGAGCCATCGAAGTGACGTTGCTGGGCCAAAACGTCAATACCTATGGGGTTGAGTTTGGTGACCGACACGCTTTCGGCAAGCTTCTTCGAGCTGCGGGGACGATCGAGGGTCTTGAGCGCATCAGATTCACCAGCCCACACCCTGCCGCGTTTACCGATGACGTCATTGACGCAATGGCGGAAACACCGGCGGTAATGCCTCAACTCCACATGCCACTGCAGTCGGGATCAGATCGAATTCTTAAAGCAATGCGGCGCAGCTATCGGTCAGAGAAATACTTGGGAATCCTCGAGCGAGTTCGCGCCACAATTCCCAACGCCGCCATCACCACAGACATCATTGTGGGGTTCCCCGGGGAAACCGAAGAGGATTTCGCGGACACGTTGCGCGTGGTTGAACAGTCTCGGTTTATGCAGGCCTTCACATTTCAGTACTCGATAAGGCCCGGTACGCCCGCAGCCGAGATGGACAATCAGGTGCCAAAAGAGGTCGTTCAAGAGCGTTATGAACGTCTCATTGAGCTCCAAGACCAGATTTCGTGGGAGGAAAACACGAAGCAGGTGGGTTCGCTCGTGGAAGTTCTCGTCGCAACTCACGAGGGTCGTAAAGACGACAAGACCCATCGCCTCTCTGGTCGGGCACAAGATGGAAGGCTCGTCCACTTTTCATTGCCAGAGGGTTCACCTGAGCCACGCCCCGGTGATGTTGTGACGGTAACCGTCAGTGAAGCCAAGCCCTTCTACCTCCTGGCTGATGAGCACCCGGAAGGCAGCCTTATCCTTCGCAGGACCAGGGCAGGGGATGCGTGGGACCGTTGGCAGGCTGAGAGTTGTGGTGCTCCTGTGCCAGGAGCCGGCCCAGCTTCGGTCAATTTAGGCATGCCGACGCTCAAGGTGCAAAGCCCTTCGACGTGATGAGCTCAGCGGCCAGAGCCAACGCCGCAGCACTAACTCCTGTTGTGGCCATTGTGGGTGCGACCGGGACGGGCAAGAGCGATCTCGCAATCGAGCTCGCCCAGAAGCTTTCCGAGACGGGTGACCGCGTCGAAATTGTGAATGCAGATGCCATGCAGCTCTATCGAGGTATGGACATTGGGACGGCCAAGGTTCCTGAAACAGAGCGCCGGGGTATTCCCCACCACCTACTCGATGTGTGGGAGGTCACACGCGAGGCCAGTGTTGCTGATTACCAGGCCATGGCGCGGGCGATCATTCAGGACATTCAATCGCGTGGCGCGATTCCTCTCCTCGTAGGTGGCTCTGGCCTTTACGTCTCCTCTGTTCTCTACGAGTTTGAATTCCCCGGCACTGACCCGGAGATTCGGGCTCATCTCGAAGCTCGTCTCGAGAAGGAGGGGCTCGCGCCGCTTCTTGAGGAGTTGGCAGGCAAGGACCCGCTTGCCGCTGCCGCAATCGACCCTCAGAACACCCGACGCGTGATTCGCGCTCTCGAAGTCATCGAAGTAACGGGCAAGCCCTTTGGGGCAGGACTGGACGCCGAACACCGGCCGTGGCAGACGTCGACTGTTGTCGTGGGGCTTCACCGCGAACGAACCGACCTAGTGGAAATCCTGAACCAGCGTGTGGAGGCGATGTGGGAGCGGGGCCTCGCGGACGAGGTACAAGACTTGATTCCCCTCGGCATCGAGCGAGGTGTCACGGCTTCCAGGGCGATTGGGTACCAGCAAGCTCTGGAATTCTTGGCGGGAGAGATGTCGAAGGAGGAGGCCATCCAGAGCACCCAATCCTTGACCAGGCGCTATGCCAGGCGCCAAGTTTCGTGGTTTAGAAGAGATCAGAACACGCTCTGGTTGTCCAGTGACGAGCCCGGCATCCGTGATCGAGCACTGGGTGTGTTGAGGGAGGCGTGGACCTAGGCTGGAGACATGTCGACACAGCTTCTTGAGGTCACTAAAGGCCATGGAACGGGCAATGATTTTGTCCTCTTCAGTGATCCTGAGAATCATCGCGGTTTAGAGACCGAGCATTACCGCTTTCTCGCTGATCGACACAAGGGAGTGGGCGGTGATGGAGTTATTCGGGCTGCGCACACGTCTACGTCCCCAGAGGTGGCGAGTCTCCTCGACGAGGAGCCGGCTGCAACGTGGTTCATGGACTATCGCAACGCGGATGGCTCACTCGCCGAAATGTGTGGCAACGGGATTCGCGTGTTTGCAGAGTTTCTCCTGACCGAGGGCCTGGTCACTGTGGAGCCAGGCTCGACACTTCCTATCGCCACCAGAGCGGGAATCGTCGATGTTACTCGGAGTCCTTCTGGCCATTACCAGGCAGACATGGGGCGGTGGAGCTTTACGGGAGACGATCCTCTCGTGAATGCAGTAGGGCTCGAGGTCGCACGACCGTCTCTAGCGATCACGGTTCCGAACCCCCATGTGGTTGTTGCTCTCGCGTCGGAGGACGAGCTTTCTGGTTTGGATTTGTCGAAACCGCCCCGTCTCGACCCAGAGCCTGAGGCAGGGGCCAATGTTGAATTCGTAGTACCGGGTGATCCGCTCGTTGTGGATGGAGTGGGAGTCATTTCTATGCGGGTTTTTGAGCGAGGAGTGGGGGAGACACAATCGTGTGGGACGGGAGCGATAGCGGCGGCTCTAGCGACCCGTCACTGGGCTGGGGAGGGTGCCCCTCATCATTGGCGAGTTGATGTCCCTGGAGGTTCACTCGCTGTTCGAATGTTTCCCACCGAGGAGGGCGAGCACGTAAGTCTCTCGGGTCCAGCCGAGATTGTGTTCAAGACGAGCGTCGCACTACCCGGATAACACGGTAACCCCGGGAGGTTTCATAGCGGGAAGCCTCAAAGTCCCCCGCTCCGCCGTCATTTATCCACTCTTGGAGGGAATCAGAGCCCAACTTCTTGGCTACTACCAACCACGCTTCTCCCTTCGGAGACAATCGCGGTAGCCACCGGGAGAGAAGAGCGTGGAGCTCCTTCTTTCCCACGCGAATCGGTGGATTTGACCAGATGACGTCGAAGACCGGTTCGGTGGGAACGTCCTCGGGAGCGCACACCGTGATGTTCGAGAGCCCAATACTCTCTGCATTGTCTCTGGCAGCGTCACGAGCTCTCTGGTTGACATCGACACCCCAGACCTGTGCCTGGGGCGATTCCAGGGCCAGCGCGAGCGTCAGGGGACCCCATCCGCACCCCAGATCGAGAAAGCACCCTTGAGAAGGTAGGCCTGGCGCGTATTTGAGTAATACCGCGGTGCCAGCATCGAGTCGATCGGGACTGAACGTTCCGCTCGCGCTTCTCACCGTGACGTCATGTCCCCGCAGTGTGAGAGTGTGCGCCGTTGTCCTCACAAGACTGTGGGGGTCCTCAGAAAAGTAGTGGTCTGGGCTCACGCTCCCACCGTAGCCCCTCTCTTAGGAATGCTGGATAGGCTGGATTCGGACATCAATAGGAGGGCCCCATGAGCTTTGGTACCGCTATCGCAGCAGGTTTCCGGAACTATTCGAACTTCACAGGAAGAGCCACACGCAGCGAGTTCTGGTGGTTCCAACTCTTTCTTGTTCTCGGAAGCATAGGAACGAGCGCAATTTGGGAGGGATTGAATGCCCTCTGGTTTGTGGCCACCGTCATCCCATACCTTTCCATTGGGGTCCGCAGGCTTCGCGACGCTGGCTTCAATTGGGCCTTACTCCTCTTGGGGCTTGTGCCGGTCCTCGGCACCATTACGGTCATTGTGCTGTGGGTACAGCCTTCGAAAAATTCTGAAAGCCGAGCCTAGTTTCCCTTCTCCAGCAACCCCCATCTCTTTACTTAGGAAGAATCAAGCCCATGAGTTTCTCCATCATTAACCCTTACACAGGAGTAACTGAAGAGGAGTTTTCTGAACATACTGAAAGTGAGGTTGCGGACCTCATTTCCAGTGCTCAGCAAGGTTTTCTTGAGTTGAGAGCCCTCCCCATAGAGGAGAGATCGAAACTGATGAGGCATGCAGCCGAACTGATGGAGGCAGACAGTAAATCTCTCTCTCCTGCCTTGGTCAGAGAAATGGGAAAACCGTTGGCCCAAGCTGAGGCTGAGGTTGCGAAGTGTGCCCGAAACATGCGCTTCTACGCTGATAACGCCGCAGGTTTTCTTGCCGATGAACCCCTTGAGAATGCCGAATCAGTCAACGCGACGTCCGCGTGGGCTAGATATGAACCTCTTGGTATCGTTCTCGCGGTAATGCCCTGGAACTTTCCTTTGTGGCAGGTGATGCGCTTTGCTGCGCCGGCACTCATGGCGGGTAACGCAGGACTCCTTAAGCACGCTTCAAATGTTCCCCACTCCGCACAGTATCTCGGGTCATTGTTTGAACGTGCCGGTTTTCCCCGGGGAAGTTTCGTCAACCTGATGATTTCAGCGGCCAAGGTGGCAAAGGTAATCGATGACCCTCGTGTTAGGGCGGTTACTTTGACGGGCTCGGAGCCGGCGGGACGAGCAGTCGCCGAGAGAGCAGGTCGACAAATCAAGAAGGTCGTTCTGGAGCTTGGTGGCTCAGATGCTTTCGTTGTGATGCCAAGCGCAGATGTAAGAAAATCTGCGGAAACCGCCGTGAAGGCGCGCATGATCAACAATGGCCAATCGTGCATCGCAGCAAAAAGATTCATCGTCCACAAAGACGTCTATGAGGAGTGGCTAGAGACTTTTGTTGGCGAAATGGGGAAGCTTGCGATGGGAGACCCTATGGAACCAGGTGTGGATGTTGGCCCTCTCGCAACGAAGAACGGTCAGATCGAAATTGCGGGGCTTGTGGAGGATGCTAAATCCAAAGGTGCCCGAGTGCTACTAGGAGGGGAAACACCGGAAGGGCCAGGTTTCTTTTACCCTCCCACAGTCATCGACGGCATAACTCCTGACATGAGGCTCATGATGGAAGAGGCGTTCGGCCCCGTCGCGAGCGTCTACATGGTGTCCAATGCCGAAGAGGCCATCCGTGTCGCTAATAACACTACGTTTGGTCTTAGTTCGGCGGTCTGGAGCAATGACCCTGCGGAGCAAGACCAATTCATGAGAGAGCTGGAGGCTGGCGCCGTTTTTATCAACGGTATGACGATTTCCTTTCCTGAGCTTCCTTTTGGAGGTATCAAAGATTCTGGCCACGGTCGTGAATTGGGAATGCATGGAATTCGTGAGTTCACCAACATTAAGACTGTCTGGAAAGCCTGAGATGGCCTAGGTCCGCAGAGGGATCCATCGAATTTTTCTGCGGGCATATTCACCGGGTCAAATCTTCACTCTGTTGAGTAATTCTCCAGGATTTGCGCTTATGTTTTTCTGACAACGCAGCTTCGCCGAGAAGTGGCTACGAGCAATCAAGGGAAAACGCAGTGACCGGAGCCTCAGCACGGATTGCCTCACTTCGAGAGAGGCCCTCTGCGCAGGTGGTCATCATTGGCGGCGGCGTTGTTGGCTGTTCGGTTGCCTATCACCTGACC
>JBMUEW010000025.1:0-16648 GCA_049460875.1 Pontimonas sp. | reverse complement strand
GCGACCCTGACGGGACTTGAACCCGCGACCTCCGCCGTGACAGGGCGGCACGCTAACCAACTGCGCTACAGGGCCTTGCGTATTAAATTATATGGTGACCCCAACGGGATTCGAACCCGTGCTACCGCCGTGAAAGGGCGGCGTCCTAGGCCACTAAACGATGGGGCCGTTTCGTGAGCCGATGCACAGCAACAGGGTCCGAGTCTAGAGAGCCCGGCGAACTTATGCAAACCCCTAGAGTCATTCGCCACACCGCCAGAAACCCGGGGTGATGGGCCACACATGGCTATCGTTAGTGACCGTGAGAGCCCGAACTTCACGCCGATTTTGGCCTGCCATCGCGAGCCTGGGTGCCGCGGTCTTGGTGGTGAGCCTGGGGTTCCCTGCGTCGTCACCTGCTTACGCTGACGAATACCCTACGTGGGAGGAAGTCCAAGAGGCGAGAAAAGACGTTGCTGCTGCGGAGGCCAAAGTCAAAGAAATCATGGCTTTGCTCGAGCGGCTCGAGGTAGAAGCTGCGCAGGCGGAGGAAGAAGCCGCCAGGCTGGGTGAGGTTTACTACGAAGCTCTGTATGAATTAGATGAAGCGACTTTCCAACAGGCCCAGCTCCAGTCGCAGGCCGATTCGGCCGCTGCGATCGCGGAAGAATCTCGCCTGAAAGCGGGACAGTTCGTTGCGGAGCTCGCCCGAGTGGGTGGTGGGGACCTTACGGCCACGCTGTTCATCAGCGGCGAAAACGCCAACCAGCTTCTCAGTCGTATCGGGTATGCCGCGAAGATTGCCGAGCAGACCGATGGGATTTATGCTCGCGCGCTGTCCGACCAGAACGCTGCCCAGGCACTGAGTGATCAGGCTGAAGTTGCTCGTCAAATCCGGGAGGAACTGCAGCTGGTCGCTGAAGCAGCGTATGAAGAAGCTAACGCCGCTGCGATGCGGGCTTACTCGGCAGTCGAGGCACAACTCGACAACAGTGCTCGCCTCGAAGCCCAACTCGAGGTGCTGATTGAAAAACGCGAAGCGACGGAGGCGGACTATCAAAAGGGCGTCATCGCACGCCAGCAGTCAGAGATTATGGGAATGATTGATCCGGGCCAGATTAGTGCCGCAGGATGGGCGAGGCCCTCTGGTGGCTATATCTCCAGCCACTTTGGACCTCGCATTCACCCCATCTATGGGATTGCACGTCTGCATGCGGGAATAGATTTGGCCACCCCTTGTGGCAGGCCAGTGTATGCCGCACGGTCTGGTCGAGTCAGTTACTCCGGCTGGCTGGGGACCTCAGGAAACTTCATTCGCTTGACCCACGAGGATGGGTACACCACGGGTTATGCCCATCTGCAAAGTGGGACCCTTTATGTCCGCCTCGGTGAGTCAGTCGTCACCGGCCAGTTGATTGCCCGGATTGGAAATACTGGCGGATCAACAGGGTGCCACCTGCACCTGGAGACGCGGCAAAACATGGTCGCTCAGGACCCCTACCCGTTCTTCCTGAACCGAGGAATCAGGCTCGGATAAACGCTTAGTGTCCAGGGAAAGCCTTGATCCCGGCTTGCACAATCTTTTCGGCTTCGGCAGCTGACGCCCAGCCCTCCGTCTTGACCCATTTGCCAGGCTCAAGATCCTTGTAGTGCTCGAAAAAGTGCTCGATCTCTTTCCGGGTGTACTCGGGAATATCGTTGACATCCTGGATGTGGTCCCATCGAGGGTCTCCAGCGGGCACCCCCACGACTTTGGCGTCGCTTCCACCATCGTCGGTCATGTTGAACACCCCCACGGGGCGAACAGTCACACCCACGCCGGGGAAGAGTGGATATTCGGCGAGCAGCAGAAGGTCCACCGGGTCGCCATCGAGACCGAGAGTGTTTTCGAAGAATCCGTAGTCCGTCGGGTACACAAAAGTCGTGTAGAGGACCCGATCGAGGAAGACTCGACCCGTCTCGTGGTCCACTTCATACTTGTTGCGGCTCCCGCGAGGGATTTCAATGATGGCGGGGTATTCGGCCATGACCCAGGTCTCCTTTGAGAGAAAGTTTCGTGAAGTAACCTTACCGGGTGGCCCAGACTACAAGCTCGGGGAGACGACCCCGATTGACGCCTGCCATGGCGGATGTCCGCCGAGCAGCGAGGGAGTGGGCGGGCAGTCTTGACGCATCGCCCGGACGGGTGCTCTATTTGGTGGGCCTTAGCGGTGGTGGAGACTCTGTAGCGCTCGCGTGGGCGCTCTCCCACGAAGCGGGCCCCTTGGGCGTCGATATTGGAGCGGTCATCGTGGATCACGGAGTACAAGCAGACTCCGCCGAGGTAGCACGACGCGCGGCGGCCGAGGCTGAAGATTTAGGGCTCCAACCCGTCATCATGAAGTCCGTCACTATTGAGGGGACGTCCAATTTCGAAGACAAAGCCCGGGTCGTGCGCTATCGAGCGTTCACGGAGGCGCTCCGCGAGACGGGCGCGCAGGGAGTGGTTCTTGCCCACACTCTCGACGACCAAGCGGAAACCGTGCTGATGGGGCTTGCGAGGGGTAGTGGGCCCAGTGGTCTGAAAGGCATGGCCATGCAGGATGGCACCGTCCATCGGCCTTTCTTGGGGTTGGAACGCGCGACCGTGCGCCAAGCGCTTGTCGATGCGGGGCGGTCATGGTGGGAGGACCCCCACAATGCCGATGAGCGTTACACGCGTGTGCGCGTGCGCAACTCGGTACTTCCCGTGCTCGAGAGGGAGCTCGGACCAGGAGTCAATGGAGCTCTTGCCCGGACCGCGGAGCTTTTTCGCGAAGATTCTGAGGCGCTCGATGGCGAGGCGTCTCGTTGGTTTGAGAACAACGCCCTCACGGATGAGACGGGGTCATGGTCTCTTGAGGTGGAGAAACTCGTGCAGGCCAGTGGTGCGGTACAGACCCGTGTTCTTCGTATGTTGGTTCTTCGGGTGGGTGGAGGTGTGCCAACGTATGCTCACACTGCTCAAATGCGGCGTCTGCTCGAGGCCTGGAAAGGCCAGTCCGCGATTGATGTTCCCGGCGCTAGTGTGGAGCGCAAGGATGGGCGAATTTACGCCCGGGCGACGAAGTAGGGCAGGGGTGTATGGACTTCTCGGACGTCAACTCTGATATCGAGTCCGTTGTTCTCGACAAAGACCAAATCGCAGAGGGAATTGCTCGTCTCGCGCGGGAGATAGAGAAGGATCATGCCGGGCACACCCCTTTGCTCATTGGGGTGCTCAAGGGTGCGGTCATGGTGATGGCGGACCTCGCTCGCGAGCTTCGTATTCCGGTGGAGATGGACTGGATGGCTGTCTCGAGCTATGGCGCCTCGACAAAATCCAGCGGTGTCGTTCGGATTGTGAAAGATCTCGACATTTCCCTCGAGGGGCGCCACGTCATCATTGTGGAAGACATCGTTGATTCGGGTCTGACCTTGTCTTGGTTGCTCGAGAACTTCGAGAGCCGCCAAGCTGCCTCGGTGAGTGTTGCCACGCTGTTGCGCAAGCCCGATGCCGTTCAGGTTGATGTTCCCATCGACTATCTCGGATTCGATATTCCCAATGACTTTGTGGTGGGTTACGGCTTGGATTACGCCGAGTCGTACCGGAATCTCGGTGGTGTGGGAGTGCTGAAGCCCTCTGTGTACGGGGGTTGAGTGGCTCGTGTGCCTCGGGCGAACACGTGGAGTTCGACTCACACAGCGCGCTAGCCTGTTAGCTTGACCTCCGGTCCACCGAAAGGCACCCGACTCTCGTCATGGCTCAGAAGAAAATCACCCTGAAATCTCTCATCAGGGGACCACTTCCCTACGTGTTGGTGGGTTCCCTGATAGTGGTCATCGGTGTTTCGCTTCTGACAGCGAGTGGTTTTCGCCCGATTAGCACTCAGGAGGGTCTCGAGCTCCTGGAGAACAATCAAGCTCGCTCGGTCACGATCATTGACGGCGAGCAAAGAGTCGACATGGAGTTGCGCTCGGCCTTTGAGGAGTCGGGCAACCAGGTCCAGTTCTATTACGTCGCACCCCGAGGCGAAGAGATTGTCGAGGCGGTCAACAACTCCGATGTTGCTGAGTTCACCGATGAGGTACCCCAGACCAATTGGTTTGTCTCGTTACTGGGGTTGGTTTTGCCCTTCGTCATCATCGGTCTGATTTTCTGGTTCCTGCTCTCCAGCATGCAAGGTGGCGGCTCGCGCATCATGCAGTTTGGCAAGTCGCGCGCCAAGCTCGTGTCCAAGGAGACCCCGACGGTCACCTTTGAGGATGTGGCGGGCGCGGATGAGGCCATCGAGGAGCTCCATGAGATCAAGGAATTTCTGAAGGATTCGGAGAAGTTCCAAAAGGTGGGCGCCCGGATTCCCAAAGGTGTGCTGCTCTATGGCCCACCTGGGACAGGAAAAACCCTGCTCGCACGTGCTGTGGCAGGCGAAGCGAATGTGCCCTTCTATTCCATCTCCGGATCCGACTTTGTGGAAATGTTCGTTGGTGTGGGAGCTTCCCGCGTGCGCGACCTCTTCACCCAAGCCAAAGAGAATGCACCGGCGATCATCTTCGTCGATGAGATTGACGCCGTGGGTCGTCACCGTGGGGCTGGAATGGGCGGCGGCCATGACGAGCGGGAACAAACGCTCAACCAGCTTCTTGTCGAGATGGACGGTTTTGACCCCAAGACCAACGTGATTCTGATTGCTGCGACCAACCGACCTGACATCTTGGACCCTGCTTTGTTGCGGCCGGGCCGCTTCGACCGTCAAATTCAGGTTGACGCACCCGACATGAAAGGTCGCCAGAAGATTCTCGAGGTGCACGCGAAGGGTAAGCCCATGGCAAAGGGTGTCGACCTTGCCGTGTTGGCCCGCAAGACCCCAGGTTTCACTGGAGCAGACCTTGCCAACGTGCTCAATGAGGCGGCTCTTCTGACCGCTCGATCGAGTGGGACAAAGATCACGAACGAGCTTCTCGATGAAGCAGTCGATCGAGTGATGGCGGGCCCACAGCGTCGCACCCGCGTCATGAGTGACAAAGAACGCCTGGTCACGGCGTATCACGAGGGTGGTCACGCACTGGCCGCAGCAGCCATGCGCCACACTGACCCTGTCACGAAGGTCACGATTCTTCCTCGAGGTCGAGCACTCGGTTACACGATGGTGTTGCCCTTGGATGACAAGTACTCGGTCACCAGAAATGAGCTGCTGGACCAACTCACCTACGCGATGGGTGGCCGCGTCGCCGAAGAAATTGTGTTTCACGATCCCACGACCGGGGCCTCAAACGATATCGAGAAGGCGACCTCGATTGCCCGTCGCATGGTGACGGAGTATGGGATGAGTGCTGACCTGGGAGCCGTGAAACTCGGTCAAGCCAGCGGAGAGGTTTTCCTCGGTCGCGATATGGGACATCAGAGGGACTACTCCGATGCTGTTGCGCAATCGGTCGATACTGAGGTTCGAGCCCTCATTGACCACGCCCATACTGAGGCCTGGACAGTGTTGATGAACAACCGTGCCATCCTCGACCGGCTTGCCACCGAACTGTTGGAAAAGGAAACGCTCGACCATAACCAACTCGCCACTCTGTTCAAGGGTGTGAAGAAACTTCCCGAGCGAGCAGTGTGGCTATCCAGTCGTGAGCGACCCCCTTCGAAGAAGGGGCCGGTCAGTGTTCCGAAGAAGCCGGCGCCCAAGAAAACGGTGGCGAAAAAGACCACCGCGCGTAAGTCCGCTGCGACGCCAGCGAAGCCCTCCTCGTCCAGGCGCACCCGTGGATAGCGAGGCCATCCAGAGGGCGGTCGGTGACATTCTTCGCGCCGTGGGGGAAGATCCCTCGAGAGAGGGGTTGGCGACTACTCCGGAACGTGTTGCTGAACTCTTCAGCGAGCTCTACGCCGGTGTGGGGGTTGACCCCGTCACGGTTCTGCGGGGGGCAAAGGAGGTTCCCGCTACAGAATCTGAGCGGGGCAAGCTCGTCGCCCTCCGCGATATTTCTTTTGTTTCCTTGTGTGAGCACCACCTGCTTCCCTTCGAGGGTCAGGCCAGTGTGGTGTACGAGCCCGGGTCGTCCATTGTGGGTCTAGGGACTTTGGTGAGCGTCGTGGAGGTCACCGCGAAGCGTCCTCAACTTCAGGAACGCGTCGGCGAGATGGTCGCTCGAGCCCTCGTCGATTCGGGGGTCGCTAAGGGTGCATTGGTGCTTGTCTCGGCGGTGCACGGGTGCGTGGCACACCGCGGACCGAAACAGCGCCTCACCACAGTGACAGTGGCAGCCACCGGTTCACTCTCCGAGGATTCGCGCCGACACGAAGCTCTCCTTCTTGTGGGAGGCGAGGACTGGGCGTGACGGGCACCCACCGGCCGCAATTGTGGGGGGTGGTGAACACCACTCCTGATTCTTTTAGTGACGGTGGACTATTCGAGAACGCCGAGAAGGCTCTCGATCACGCGAGGGCTTTGGTGGCGGAGGGCGCCGATGTCATTGATGTGGGAGGTGAGTCCACACGTCCGGGCGCGGACAGGGTTTCTGCGGACGAAGAACTAGCCCGGGTGATTCCTGTGGTCAAGGCTCTCGCATCGGAGGGAACCGTCGTGAGTATCGATACGATGCGAGCGTCGACGGCTCGTGCGGCTCTCGAGGCGGGAGCTCAAATTGTTAATGACGTCTCTGGTGGTCTAGCCGATGAGGAGATGTTCGCTGTGGTGGCGAGTGCGAACGTTGACTACGTCATGATGCATTGGCGCGGTCACAGCGACACCATGGATTCGCTTGCCCAGTACGACGATGTGGTGGCAGAGGTATCCCAGGAGTTGGATCAGCGACTCGAGGCTGCCACCGCAGCAGGTATCGATTCGTCTCGCATCCTGATTGACCCCGGTTTGGGTTTTGCAAAGACTCCCGATCACAACTGGGCGATTCTTTCTTCCCTGGAGGATGTGGTGCCAGAGGGTATGCGATCAGTGATTGGGGCTTCCAGGAAGCGGTTCCTCGGCGAGCTCCTCCACGATGCTCACGAGCCCGCCCAGCGAGATGGCGTATCTGCAACTCTGGGTGCCCTCTTGGCGGAAAGCGGAGTTTTTGCGCTTCGAGTACACAACGTGAGGGCCCACCGCGAAGCGCTCGATGTCTGGCAGGCTTTTCACGAAGGGGGTGCCTCGTGAGCGATGTCATCAGGATTGATCGGATCGAGGCCTTCGGGTATCACGGCGTTTTTCCCGAGGAGAAAAGCGAAGGCCAAACCTTTTTTGTGGATGTCGAGATCGAGACATCTTTCGATGAGGCGATCACCCACGATGACGTGGCCTTCACCGTGGACTATGGTCTCGTCGCTGAGCGAGTGGTGGACATCATCCAAGGAGAACCCGCTGATTTGATCGAAACTTTGTGCGATCGCATTGCATCCATGGTGTTAGCGCTTGAGCGCGTGAGTGCGACGCGCGTCACCGTTCACAAGCCGGGGGCGCCCATTACCGTTCCGTTTGGGGGAGTCTCGGTATCTATGCGCAGAGAGAAGGGGACATCGTGAGTGATGACACGTGGGTGTCGTGTGTTGTGGCGCTCGGGACAAACCTCGGCGACCGAGAGGACATTGCTTTCCGAGCGCTCGCAGATATCGCTGCCACCGAAGGTTTCCGGGTGACGGGCTCGTCATCGCTTCACGAAACGGTGGCGCTGGGCCCTGACGGGCTCAATCCGGATGCGCCTGCATATGTGAACCAGGTGATTGCTCTGGAGAGTGCCTGGTCGGTGGAGAAAACCCTTGCGTTGTTGCTCGATATTGAACGACGACACGGAAGAGAGCGCACGGGCGAGAAATACGCTGATCGCACGCTCGATTTGGACCTCATTGTCTACGGTGACCTGCGCCATGAAGGTCCCGATGTGACGACTCCCCACCCTCGCGCTCACGAGCGGAGATTTGTATTGGAGCCGTGGCACGAGATCAACCCGGACGCGGTGCTTCCTGGAAAAGGGGCCGTTTCCGACCTACTGGCAGACCTTCCTCCCGCAGACTGATGACGCAGACCACGCCGATCGCCCTCCTGATGGGAGCAGTCATCGGAGGCGTGGTCGGGTGGGCAGGTCAGTGGATTCTCGTGGTGACCGGAAACCCGGCACTCACTCCTCCAATTACGTGGGGTGTGGCGTTGGCGGCACTGGGCGCCCTCACGTTAGCGCTCGCCTGGCCGATTAGAAGTCATGTTCGAGCAGAGAAGTCGAGGGGCCCTCTCGATCCTTTTTATGCAACCAGGGTGGTCCTGTTGGCCAAAGCGGGGGCACTCGCAGGGTCCGCTCTCGCTGGTGTAGGTCTCGGTTTACTTGTCTTATTTGCCAGCCGACGCGTGATTTCGTCACCCGCGCTGTGGCAGGCGGTGGCGGCCCTGGCGGGAGCCATAGTCTTGGCGGTGGCAGCACTGATTGCCGAGCGATGGTGCACTCTTCCGCCGGACTCTTCGGAGAATGGTGGCGATGCAGTGCCAGAAGGAGAAACGGTGTGACCCTGGAAGAAACGCAGTGGGAATCCATCAGTCCCCGCTACCAGGTCGAGGTTGTGGTTCAAACCCTCGGTGGCTGGTTGGCTCCAGTAGCTGTTTCCAGCGCACCGTTGTGGATTACCGAGCCTGCCCTGTCGTGGGCGTCGTGGTATCCCCTAGCAGGGGTCCTCGTTGGTCTTGCGATTGCTATCGGCTTCATTCCGCGGCGGGTCAGGGCGTACGGCTATGCGCTGAGGGCTGATGATTTGGTGTTTCGGCGTGGACTTATTTTCCAGCGCCAGGTGGCCGTCCCCTACGGGCGCTTGCAGCTCGTGGATGTGTCCAGAGGGCCACTCTCGCGACTCTTGGGGCTGTCAGAATTGAAGCTCGTCACTGCGGCTGCATCGTCGGGGGTGACAATCCCTGGTCTTCCTCTGGAGAGCGCGGAGAAGCTTCGGGACCACTTGATTGAGGTCGCAGAAACCCGGCGGGCAGGCCTGTAGGGATGACGTTTGCTGTTCTGCGCAGCGCCTCTGATTTTCGCGGTGGCGACTGGTTTCGATTGCATCCGCTCACTCCTCTCTTACAGGGAGGTGTGGTCCTTCTCGGACTCTTGGGTGCAGGCTTCGCCGCTCTGTGGGAGACAGTCATTTTGCGGGCAATTCTTCGATTTGCTGGAGTGGAGGATGACGATGAGGAAAGCGGAATCCTCTTCCTGATCGCCGACTCCCTTGCCCTGGTTTTTGCGGGAGCACTGGTGATTGTGGTGGTCTCGGGGGTCATCTTCTGGTTGCAATGGCGGGTGCATCTTGTTCGGATGGATGACGACGTCGTCGAAGTGAGGAAGGGCGTCATCGCGAAAACCTCGAGGCGAGCGAGGAGAGACCGCATCAACACCATTGGTGTCAGACGGCCCCTGATTCCCAGACTCCTCGGGCTTGCCAAGTTGGATATTCAGGCAGCGGGGAACGACGCCAATGTCGTGCTTGCCTATCTCCCCTACAGCGTCGCCACCGCGGTCCGGCGCGAGATTCTTCAGACTCCCTCGAAGGCTCGCGATGACCGTGAGCCTGAACCACAAGTCATTACTCGTGAGCTCGAGGTGCCCCTCTTCCGCTACCTGGCGTCACTTGTGGTGAGTGTCGAATCGGTAATTTTTGGAGTGGGTTTCGTTGCGGTGACGATTGCAGCTGTCAGTACAGATGAGGTAGCCGCCTGGCTTGGCCCCATTGCGGTGATTGCTGGCTTCGTTGTGTATCTGGCGGACCGTTTCTTTCGGGTGGGCAACTTTGTCATCGACTCCCTCGAAGGTGATGTTCGAGTGTCTTTGGGTTTGCTCTCTACCAGCGTGGAGACCATTCCCCCCGGACGGATTCATGCCCTGCAAATCTCTCAACCGTGGCCGTGGCGCATCTTAGGGTGGTGGCGCATTGATGCGAATCTCGCCTCGTCACCGGGGTCAGCCAATAAGAAGACCCCTGCCCACACCCTGCTCCATCCGGTCGCAACAAGGCACGAGGTCGTGCGCATGGTGGAGCTGTGTCTCCCGCCGGTGGCCACGAGCAGCGATCTCGATCAGGTGATGGTGCTTCTGGAATCACCGCATTCGAAGTGGGCTGACGCTGGACTGGCGGAAGAATTCATCGTGGTGGCATCCTCGAAAGCTCGTTTTCGCATTCCCTTAAGCCACAGTGTGACCGGCAGCGCGATGATTAACAATGTCCTTGCGTTGCGCTTTGGTCGATGGATCTCCAAGCTCGCTCTGGTGCCCTTGGCCAGAGTTCAAAGCTCCAGTGTGTCCCGAGGCCCATGGCACCGAGCGCTGGGACTTTCTGCGTTTGCCGTGGACTGTGTGGATGGACCGGTCTCCACACGCATCCTCGGTCTCGATAATGACGTCGCCGGTCGCTGGTGGGACACTGTTCATGCGCGGACCGTCAGCGCAATTAACACCACGACACCACGGCGGCGAGGGCAAAGGTCACCAGCGTGAATTCCACGAGACTCAGGGTGGGCATCATGGGTGCCGGCCGCGTCGGCCCTCTTCTGGGAGCAGCACTCGCTCGAGCGGGCCACAGCATCGTGGGAATTACGTCTCCCTCGGAGGAGTCGAAAGACCGGGTTGAGGCGATTCTCCCCGGTGTGAGTTTCCATGACCCGCTCCACCTCGTCGCTCACAGCGAACTGGTGGTGATGGCTCTTCCCGACCAGGAGCTCCCGGGATTCATCGAGGGATTGAGCCTCCAGGAGGCATGGGTGAGCGGTCAGCTCCTCCTTCACACGTCTATTGCTCACGGCCTGGGTGTGCTGGATAGCGCGAGAGCTCAGGGAGCAATTCCGCTCACGCTGCACCCCTTGATGGAATTCACGGGAACCAGCATGGATTTGGCCCGTATGTCGGGAGCATGGTGCGTGATCACTGCTCCGGCTGTTGCAGAACCCATCGCGAGTGCTTTGGCAGTGGAAATGGGGATGGAACCCGTGGTGGTCGAAGAAGAGAACCGGCCTCAGGTTGCCTCGGCGATTGCGCTCGCCACCAGTTTTTCCCACACGACCATTCACGAAGCGGCGAGTCGACTCAAGGCCGCCGGTATCAACAACCCCGGTGTCGTGATGCAGCCCCTGGTGAGCTCCAGTATGGACAACGCCCTTCGACTATTTGCGGGTAACGAACGAGAATTGGGAGGCGACGACTAATGCCGGCGATCGTTCGTTCTCTTGAGGAGCTCCAAGGGATTCGAGAAGCCTGGCGCAACGCCGGTGAGACGGTCGCGCTTGTTCCCACCATGGGTTCCCTTCATGAGGGACATAAAGCGCTGGTGACTCGCGCAACCGGTGAAGCAGATCGCTGTGTGGTGAGCATCTTTGTCAATCCGCTCCAGTTTTCGTCGGATGAGGGCTTTGACGAATACCCGCGCTCACTGCAGGCCGACGAAGCCTTCCTCGCTGACACGCTCGTGGATGTGATTTTTGCCCCGAGTGTGGAGGTGGTCTATCCCGAGGGTCTGGACGCCGCAGTAACCCACCGTGCGGGTCCGATCGGCGAAATGTTTGAGGGGGCTTCACGCCCGGGGCACTTCGATGGTGTGCTCACCGTGGTCGCCAGGCTTTTCGAGTGTGTAGAGCCCGATGTGGCGGTTTTTGGATGCAAGGATGCACAACAACTGTTCCTCGTACAGCAGATGGTGCGCGATGAGCAGATGCCTGTGCACATTGTGGACGTCGACACGGTCAGGGATTCCGAGGGTCTCGCACTGTCGAGCCGAAATGCTTTGCTCGGTGAAGAAGCTGCTCATCATGCCCTTGCCATACCGGAAGCTGTCGAGGCCGCTGCCGGAGCGAAGGATGCTCATCACGCGAGGCTCCGTGCCCGTGAGGTTCTCGACGCTGCTCCTGGATTAACCGTTGACTATGTGGACGTGGTCGACCCGACGACCTTCACCCTGGTTGATGAAGGACACACCCCGCAGGAGGTTCGCCTCATTGTCGCCGTCACAGTCGGAGGCGTGCGCTTGATAGACAACCGCCTCATCCACTTTGGTCAGTAGGCTAGCCAAGACAGCGCCCACTGGGAGGAATTACAGCACCCATGAATGATGGCCCCCACCTCGAGCCTGAAGCCGAGGACATTGACGAACAGCACGCCGTTCGTTTGGGCAAGCGCGAGCAGATGCTCGAGACCGGTGTCGAACCTTTTCCGGTTTCGGTGCCCGTTACGACGACAATTTCTGCTGTTCGGCATGCGCATCCCGATGTAGAGCCCGAAGCCTCCACGGGCGAGGTAGTTGGTGTCGCCGGGCGAGTAGTCCATATGCGGGTCACAGGAAAGCTCGCCTTCCTCTCACTCCAAGAGGGCTCTGGTGAGCGCCTTCAAGCGATGGTCTCGTTTGCTGAGGTGGGCGAGGAGTCTTTTGAGCTCCTGAAAGACCTCGTTGACTTGGGTGATCACGTCTTCGTCTCGGGTGAGGTCATCGCCTCCAAGCGCGGAGAGCTCTCCGTGATGGTCGCGCAGTGGCAGATTGCCTCGAAAGCTCTCATGCCGCTTCCCAATCTTCACAGTGAACTCAACGAGGAGACTCGGGTTCGCCAGCGCTACCTGGATCTCATTGTTCGTGAGCAAGCTCGCACCACCGTGAAAGCCCGCGCGCAGGTGAATGCCTCCCTTCGGGCAACGTTTGCGGAGCACGACTACCTCGAGGTCGAAACCCCCATGTTGCAGGTCCAGCACGGTGGCGCCTCTGCTAGGCCCTTCGTGACACATTCCAATGCCTTTAGCACCGATCTTTTCTTGCGCATCGCTCCCGAGTTGTATCTCAAGCGCGCGGTCGTCGGAGGTATCGAACGAGTCTTCGAAATCAACCGTAATTTCCGCAACGAGGGGGCAGATTCCACCCACAGCCCGGAATTCGCCATGTTGGAGGCCTATCAGGCCTACGGCGACTACCACCAGATGGCAGATTTGACCCAGGAGCTGATTCAGAATGCTGCGCTTGCGGTGGCAGGGTCCACCACAGTGACGTGGGCCGATGGCACAGAGTATGACCTGGGTGGTCAGTGGGATCGACTCAGTGTGTATGAGAGTCTCAGTGACGCTAGTGGCACGACGATCACGCCGGATACGTCGGTTGCGGACCTCGAAGCCATGGCAAAGAAGCTGGACATCGAGGTCGCCCAGCCCACCCACGGGAAATACGTCGAGGAGCTGTGGGAACACTTTGTGAAGGAGTCCTTGAGTAAACCCACCTTCGTGATGGACTATCCCGTCGACACCTCACCTCTGGTGCGGGCTCATCGCTCCATCCCCGGTGTCGTCGAGAAGTGGGATCTCTATGTTCGAGGTTTTGAGCTCGCCACCGGATACTCAGAACTCGTGGACCCCGTCATCCAACGGGAACGGTTTATCGAGCAAGCGCAACTGGGCGCTAAAGGCGATCTCGAGGCCATGAAGGTGGATGAGGATTTCCTTCGTGCACTGGAGCACGGCATGCCTCCCACGGGCGGAATGGGTATGGGTATTGACCGGCTCTTGATGGCGATCACGGGTCTCGGAATTCGCGAGACAGTGCTCTTCCCGCTCGTGAAGTCGGCCTAGTCGTCGAGGGGTAGCCCGCGCTTGGCGCGCTCTTCGCGCTCCACCTTTTTGTACGTTTCGCGCTCACCGCGATCGGCGGTGAGAATCGCACGCATGATGAACCAGAAGATCAGGCCAATCAGGATGGTCGGGGTCACCGAGAAGAGGGCGTTGGCCCAAAAGTTTTCGATCATCCCGGTGTCCTAACTCAGAAGCCCGCCCAGGGCCACCATGACGACGAGTCCGCCCACCATAATCATCAGGCCCACCCTCGCAGGGGGGAATGCAGACTTCTTGGGGGCGCTCGCCACAGCTAAAAGCTTAGGTAGTCAAACCTGAGGTTTGCTGACATCTCACGCTAGGGGCGAACACAGCCCCACGGGTCGAGGCGAGCGCATATTCTCGTGGTCACGAGCGTGGGCGAGGTGTCTCGCCGATAAGGAGTGAAAAAGATGTTTGAGAGGTTTACCGACCGGGCTCGCCGAGTCGTGGTCTTGGCGCAGGAAGAAGCCAAGATGCTGAACCACAACTACATCGGTACCGAGCACATCCTCCTGGGGTTGATCCACGAGGGTGAAGGCGTCGCGGCGAAAGCACTCGAGTCTCTCGAGATTTCGTTGGAGGCTGTCCGCGAGCAGGTTCAAGAGATTATTGGCCAGGGTCAGCAAGCGCCGACCGGTCACATCCCGTTTACTCCGCGCGCCAAAAAAGTTTTGGAGCTGAGTCTCCGCGAAGCCCTGCAGCTGGGCCACAACTACATCGGAACTGAGCACATCCTGCTGGGTCTGATTCGAGAGGGTGAGGGTGTCGCCGCCCAGGTTTTGGTGAAGCTGGGTGCGGATTTGAACCGTGTTCGCCAACAGGTCATTCAGTTGCTCTCGGGCTACCAGGGTAAGGACCCGGTGTCCGTGGGTGGCTCAGAGTCTGTCGGCAGTGACAAGGGCTCCCAGGTGCTGGATCAGTTTGGGCGAAACCTGACTCAGGCTGCTCGCGAGGGGAAGCTCGATCCGGTCATTGGTCGTGAGCGTGAGATGGAGCGGGTCATGCAGATTCTCTCCCGTCGCTCAAAAAACAACCCGGTGCTCGTGGGTGAGCCCGGTGTGGGTAAGACCGCAGTGGTGGAGGGTCTTGCGCAAGCCATCGTGAAGGGCGATGTCCCCGAGACTTTGAAGGACAAGCAGCTCTACTCCCTGGATTTGGGCTCTCTGATTGCTGGGTCTCGTTACCGCGGTGATTTTGAGGAGCGGCTGAAGAAGGTCACGAAGGAGATTCGCACGCGCGGCGACATCATCGTCTTTATTGACGAGATTCACACTCTCGTGGGTGCGGGGGCAGCGGAGGGCGCGATTGACGCAGCCAGTATTTTGAAGCCGCTGCTCGCTCGCGGCGAGCTTCAGACGGTGGGAGCGACCACGCTCGATGAGTACCGCAAGCACTTTGAGAAGGATGCTGCCCTGGAGCGGCGTTTCCAGTCGGTCCAGGTTCACCAGCCGAGCCCCGCTCACACGATCAACATTTTGAAGGGTCTGCGCGATAAGTACGAGGCGTTCCACCGAGTGTCGATCACCGATGGCGCTATCGAGGCGGCCGTCAATCTTTCCGACCGCTACGTTCAAGATCGTTTCTTGCCGGATAAGGCCATCGACCTGATTGATGAGGCTGGTGCGCGTTTGCGTCTCTCGATTTTGTCGAGCCCGCCGGAGCTTAGAGAGTTTGACGAGAAGATCGCCGATGTCCGCTCCCGGAAGGAAGCTGCCATCGAAGGTCAAGACTTCGAGAAGGCTGCCTCCCTGCGTGACGAAGAGAAGACCCTGTTGGGTGAGCGTCTCCAGCTGGAGAAAAAGTGGCGCAGTGGTGAAGCCGGCGGAACCGGTGTCGTCGATGAGGGCGTGATCGCTGAGGTTCTCGCCGCTGCTACTGGTATCCCGGTGTTCAAGCTCACCGAGGAGGAGACCGCGCGTCTGATGTTCATGGAGAAGGCTCTCCACGAGCGGGTGATTGGTCAGGAGCAGGCCATTTCGGTGCTCTCCAAGACAATTCGCCGGACCCGGGCTGGTCTGAAAGACCCGAAGCGCCCCAGCGGTTCGTTCATCTTCGCCGGTCCGACCGGCGTGGGAAAGACCGAGCTTGCCAAGGCTTTGGCGGAGTTCCTGTTCGATGACGAGGACGCCCTCATTGCACTGGACATGTCCGAGTTTGGCGAGAAGCACACGGTGTCGCGTCTGTTCGGTGCCCCTCCAGGATTCGTGGGCTTCGAAGACGGCGGTCAGCTGACTGAGAAGGTCCGTCGCAAGCCCTTCAGCGTGGTTCTGTTCGACGAAATCGAGAAGGCACACCCGGATATCTTCAACTCTCTCTTGCAAGTGTTGGAGGAGGGTCGCCTGACCGATGGTCAAGGTCGCGTGGTCGACTTCAAGAACACCGTCATCATCATGACGACCAACCTGGGAACCAAGGACATCACGGGAGGCCCGGTCGGATTCACCCTCGAGGGTGACAGTGAGGCGAGCTACCAGTCGATGCGCGCGAAGGTTGTGGAGGAGTTGAAGAAGAACTTCAAGCCCGAGTTCCTCAACCGTGTTGATGAGACCATCGTCTTCCCGCAGCTCAACCAGGACGAGCTCATGCAGATTGTGCACTTGTTTATCAAGCGACTGGGTGACCGTCTGCTCGATCGCGACATGACGATGACGGTGTCGGATGAGGCCAAGAAGCAGCTCATCGTGTTGGGTTGGGATCCCACACTGGGTGCAAGGCCGCTGCGTCGCGCTGTCCAGCAGAACGTTGAGGACCCGCTCAGTGAGCGCATTCTCCAGGGTGAGTTGAACCCGGGCGAACACATCACGGTGGACTTCGATGGCACTGAGTTCACGTTCACCAGCAAGAAGCGTGAAGAGGAACCAGTGGAAGCGGGAGTGCTCGAGTCCTAAGCGCTACGCTTTTCTGGTGGTAGAGCCTCAGAACTGGACGATTCGCCGTGCCCGCACGGCGGATATTCGAGCTATTTCGGCGCTCATTGAACCCCTGGTGGAGTCCAGGGTTTTGCTCGGCAAAGACCTCGTCGTGCTCTATGAAGCGGTTCAAGAGTTCACCGTTGCGACAACACCTGAGGGCGACATCGTGGGGTGTGGGG
>JBMUEW010000024.1:0-18864 GCA_049460875.1 Pontimonas sp. | reverse complement strand
CCTACCGTGATCTCCATGGTGAAATCAGTCGCGTCACCCGGCGCTAAGTACAGAGTCGGAGCAGTGTCGCCATCGACCAACGGGGTGTACATCGAGGTGCTCCCGGCGAAGAGAGGTGATCCTGCCGCACTGGTGACGTGGATGATGATGGTCGGGTGCGCTTGTAACCTGTCGGAAATCAGCAGGGTGGAGGTCCCCGCTCCGCTGAAGACGGGGTCATAACCGGCAGCTAGCTCGGCGACCCAGTAGAGCCGTCGATTGGTCGCTGACTCGTCGGAGAGTGAACGGTGACGCTGGGAAAAGCGGGCTTGGTTTCCGCTGATACTGATGGTGTTGTTGGTGTAAATCTGATTATTGGGATTGGCACTGAGGTAGCCAGGTGCCGTCCATGACGAGTCACCCCCTGGCGAAGGCGAAGCGGTGCCGGAGTCGGGAGAGAAATCGAGTCTGGCCTCGCTACCTGTTGCGGTAGTCCATTCGATTCCCATCATTCCGAGCGACGCAAATGCTGTTCCCTGCCAGCCATAGAGTCCCGTGGTGAAATCTCGCTGCTGACCTCCGCTGAGAACACCGAAGGAGTTGTCAATACTGCTGTACTCAATGCTTGCCGTTTGGGGTCCAGGTGCAGAGGCCTCGGAGGCGGGTAAGCCAACCTGGGTGAGTCCCGCACCCAACAGAATTATTCCCACCCACGAGGTGGTCGAGGAGAACGCGGGTCGTCTGGATGGGCTCTGGTGGGTCATCCCCGAAGGCTAAGAGCGCCTTGCAATCGGGCGTCAAAGTTTTCCACAAGCGCTCGAGAGCGCTCCCATAGACTGTGGGGGTGACAGAGCCCTCTCCCTATCAGTCAAGCGGAGTGGACACCTCTGCTGGGGACAAAGCGGTAGAGCTCATGAAATCGGCCGTTGTGGCCAGCCATTCATCTCGGGTGATCGGCGGTGTTGGCGGTTTTGCCGGCCTGTATGACGCGTCTTTTCTCTCGTCCTATCGCCATCCGATTCTTGCCACGTCCACTGATGGGGTGGGAACGAAGGTTGCCATTGCTCAGGCCATGGACGTCCACGACACCATCGGGTGGGACCTGGTCGGCATGGTGGTCGATGACATCGTGGTGGTGGGTGCAACGCCGTTATTTATGACTGACTACATCGCGTGTGGTCGCGTTGTCCCGGGTCGCATTGCCGACATTGTCCGAGGTATTGCCGAGGCAGCATCTAGCTGCGGGGTCTCCTTAGTCGGTGGCGAAACTGCCGAACACCCAGGGCTTCTCGGTGTCGATGACTATGACGTTGCCGGAGCCGCAACGGGAGTCGTGGAATCCGAGGACATGCTCGACCCCAGCACAGTGCGCGTTGGAGATGTGGCTATCGCGGTGGCCTCGAGTGGCCTGCATAGCAATGGCTTCTCCTTGGTGCGCAAGATTGTGGCCGATCAAGGGTGGGACCTTCACGCCACCAGGCCAGAGTTTTCACGGGAATTGGGTCTTGAGCTTCTTGAGCCCACGATGCTCTACACCTCAGCGATGCTGAAGCTCATCGATGCTCACCCCGGTGCGCTTCACATGCTGAGCCATGTGACAGGTGGAGGGCTCGCCCAGAATCTTTCTCGCGTCCTTCCCGTGGGGATGGCCATCGATGTAGACCGATCCACGTGGACACCACCTTCGGTCATGCAGGTCTTGGCCGACGCCGGTGGCTTCCAGGTCTCTCAGGTCGAAGACACCTGGAACATGGGTGTCGGCATGGTGGCACTGGTCGAGAGCCAACATGCTTCTGCGGTGACCCAGTCATTGCAGGAGTCCGGTCATCGTGCCTGGCAGATAGGTGTTGTGGAGAAAGCGGACCCCACTGCTTCAGAGGGAAGTGTGACCAGCGCTAAAGGTGTTGAGGGCGGAGCTGTCCGACTCGTCGGAACTTACGCAGACTCCTCGTCGGCCTCGTCGTAGTCCGCCCACTTGTCCTCGTATTGATCGTCATTCTGCGAGGCAGAAAGTTCCTTCTCCAGCTGAGACAGGTCGGTATCCGGCGAGTAATACTTCAGTTCACGCGCCACTTTGGTGTGCTTTGCTTTTTGCCGACCGCGACCCATGGGTCACCCCTTTGCTTCTTTCGACGAGAGCACCACGCCCAGAAGATTCCGACTCAGGGCGAGAGATTGCAGGGAGTTTATCACGCAGAGCCTTATGGCTTCGGGACTCAGAGGAGAGCGTGAACACCGGCAAATCCTGCGGCACAGGCGAGGATTCCGAGGATCACGTGAACACTGAGGGGGAGGAGAACTCGGCTCATCAACTTCACCTTTGTTGAGGGGGTCATGATGAGCGCCAGTGTGGAAAAAGTCGTCAGAGCACCGGCTAAACCGACCATCAGCGGATAGGTCCACATCGTCTCGGGAAGAGCTGCCACCACTCCTATTCCGGCTGACCCCGTCACGTTGACAATGCCCAGCGACCACCACGGCGCCCTCGAGAGTTGGTGGCTAATCCACCATCGAAGCAAAGCCCCGAGAGCGCCCAGGGACACGGTGGCGAGGAGAGCGAGCGGTGTCATGTCGTCGCCTGCTTGCGTGACGCACGACCGAGCAATCGTCCAAGAACAACCATGAGCACCCCAACAACGAGTGTGAGGACGAGGTAGCCGATGCCAATAGCTCCCCACTCAGAGGTGGTGATGAGAGCAATAGCCGAGAAGGTGGTGTACGAGCCGAGGAACCCCACCGTGATGCCCTGGTACATCCACGGAGCAAACTCGGGCAAACCTCGACTCACGACAAAAGCTAACCCGAAGGCCCCCAGGGCATTGACCACGAGGGTGGCCAGGAGCTCTCCCCACAGGAGATGCTCGCTCGCCTCGAGGGCTCCGACTCGGGCGAGAGTTCCCACAGCCCCACCGATGGCGACCGCAAGAGCCTCTCGAAAACGCACACGTGAAGGCTACTCTCTGCTCAGAAATAGACTGAGCCCATGGCCTCCCCACGTAGACGGTTTCTTCGCGGGCTGGGGTGGGCAGGGGCAATACTTCTCGGCATTGCAGTGGTTGCGGCCGCGTGGATTGTTCTTCCCCTTCTCACCAGCTCCCCCGAAGGATCATCGGGTCAACCCCTCGATGTCGAGGGTTTCCCGCTCAGTGTCACGGCCACGGGGGATGACGGTCGAGAACGAACACTGTCGGCAGTTTTGTCGAACCGCGAGAGCCGAGACTTGTCGGAGCTCGTGGCGGGGGACCGGATTGTGGTGTCTGGTTCCGGTTATGACCCGACCACGGGAATCTATGTTGCGGTGTGTAAGGTTCCGGATGCTGCCGATCAGCGACCAGGACCGTGCCTGGGTGGTGTCCCCGGAACCGAAGAGGACGGTGACATCAACGAGGGCGCCATTGAATTCGCAGCCTCAAACTGGGTGAATGATGACTGGGCGTGGCGATTGTTCGGAGCCAGGAGTTTTGATGACCGACAAACCGGTGCGTTCACGGCGTACATCGAAATTCCCTCCAGCGCTGATGAGAACGTGGATTGCAGCCAGGAGCGCTGTGGGCTCTACACCCGCAACGATCACACGGCTCTCGAGAATCGAGTGCAAGATCTCTATCTTCCAGTGGGCTTTGCCGAGTAAACCGGGACGGTGAAGACGGCAATCGCTCGCTGAGCGAGCGGCCCTATCGCAATGGCAAAGAGGACTGTTCCGACGCCAAAGGTGCCGCCGAGGCTCCACCCAATAATCAACACGGTCACCTCTACCACGGTGCGCACCGCCCACATGGGGTAGCCGAATCGGGCGTGGAAACCCACCATGAGTCCATCCCGAGGCCCAGGCCCAAATCGCGCGCCGATATAGAGACCACTCGCAATTCCCATCATCAGCAAACCCGTTGCAAACAGGAATGACCGCTGGACCAGCGTCTCGGGTGTCTCCACTAAGGCGAGACCGACTTCCATGGAAGGTCCCACCAGAAGCGCGTTAAGAACGGTTCCGATACCTGGTCGCTGACGAAGCGGAATCCAAATGAGGAGAACGACGATTCCACTGATCACGATGACCCACCCGAAACCAAAACCCCAGGTCACGTGGAACCCCTCGGCAAAGACGGTCCACGGGTCCACTCCGATCCGAGCACGCAGCATCATCGCGGCGGCAAAGCCAAAAAGAAAGAGCCCAGAAAGGAGTTGCGTCCAGCGCCTGGCGTAATGGAGTCCTCGGCGCACCCGATTACTCTACGCCCGGCCGGAAATATTGTGCTCGCCCATCGTGGTGCATGAGTGCTACCCTCGTCTTTGGAACAAGAGAACGCCATCGGAGGCGCACCTCGTGGGCCATCGCCTCACAATCGTGAGCGCGGCCGCATGTGTAGACGAAACAGCCCCGGTCTGGCTAGTGGTGATCAGGGCCTGGTGTCACGTACGACACCTCTTCTCCCCATTGATCACAAAGAAAGCTCACTGTATTCATGCCCTCGCCTAAAAAGGCGCCCTCATGGCGCCCACCCAAGAAACGCACGTCCTTCCAGGATCAGAAAAAGCGCAGACCGAAGAGTCACGCCTCAGCTGACCAGGCTCAGTCAGGGCGTCGTCGGAAGCCCTCGGGAAAGTCAGATTTTTCGGAATCTCGAGACGGCGGGTCGACTCGCTCGACTCAGCGCTCCTCGATTCCTCAGCACAAGCGCCGGACTGGTGCGGAGGAGCGGCAAGCGCCCCGTCACCACGATGCTCGTGCCCCGCGGGGTGGACATACTCAGCGTGCTCCTCGGAGGGAATCGCAGCGTAAGCCCGCGTCCGTAGTTGCACATCAGCGACTAGAAGCGACACCTGTCGCTTCGGATGCGGGAGAGGGTCTCGAGTTTGGTGACTTGGGTCTGGGAGAGCGGATAACGGAAGCTATTCGGGCTCAAGGAGCGACAACTCCTTTTGCCTTGCAGGCTGTCACCATTCCCGCGGCGTTATCCGGTCGCCATGTTTTGGGGCGTGGTCGAACAGGTTCGGGGAAGACCATTGCGTTTAGCGCACCGCTGGTGGAGCGTCTATTGAGGCTTACCAAGAAAGGTGTCAAGCGCGCTGTCGGACGAGCACCCCGTGCATTGATTCTTGCTCCCACCAGGGAGCTTGCTCTTCAAATCGATCGAACGGTGCAGCCGATTGCCCGGAGTGTCGGATTGTTCACCACGCAGGTCTATGGCGGTGTTCCTCTGGGGCGACAGATTGGTGCCCTGGAGCGCGGTGTCGACATCGTGATCGGAACTCCAGGTCGGATTGAAGACCTGATGGCCAGAGGAAAGCTCGACGTCTCGGAGGTCGTCATTTCCGTGATTGATGAAGCAGATCACATGTCGGAGCTTGGCTTCATCGAGCCTGTGGGCCGAATCCTTCGAGCCACCTCACCACAGGGTCAACGTTTGTTGTTCTCTGCGACTCTCGATGCTGGTGTTGCCGACATTGTGGCCGAGTTCCTCCCGAACCCCGCTGTCTTTGAGGTCGAGGGAGAAAACCAAGAAACCTCGAGTATTGATCACCAGGTCTGGGTCGTCGACCAGCGTCAGAAACGAGACGTTGTCCTGGAGCTTGCCCAGGGTCCTGGCAAAGTGCTGATGTTCACCAGGACCAGGGCGTTCGCGGAAGACCTCACGGATTATCTCGATGACCATGGAATTCCGGCGGTGAGTCTTCATGGGGACTTGAACCAAGCCCGGCGCACGAGAAACCTTGAGAAGCTCACTTCGGGTCGCGTTAACGTGCTCGTGGCAACAGATGTTGCTGCTCGTGGCATCCACGTCGATGACATTGACACCGTTGTTCAAGTAGATCAGCCCGATGATTTCAAATCGTACGTTCACCGCGCGGGCCGCACAGGGCGCGCAGGGCGAGAGGGCCGGGTCATCACGTTAACCACGCGGTCCCGATCACGCCGACTCGTTGAACTGTTGGAGCAAGCTGGCATTTCGTGTGAGCTCGAAGAGAGAAGCGCGAAGCCTCAGCCCGCGCTCTTGCCCGCTTAGAGGGCGAGCAGGGCGCTGGCGGTGAGCGCCAGCGAGAGGCCTGCCCACTGGAGGGGAGCGATGCGCTCTTTGAGTACTACGTTGGCTAAAAGAATCGTGCCGGCAGGATAGAGCGCAATCAGCACTGAGACAACGGAGAGCGCTCCCGACCGAAGACCGTAGATCACGGCCACGTTGGCCAGAACATCCAGGACTCCGGCAATGACAATCATCGTCCAAACCGTCCGGATCTGGACGAGCCCCGGTAGGCGCGGAGTCTGAGCGCGCACAACTCGTGTGAGCACGAGGAACGCAGTGGCGAGGATGAGAGCGGTGGAGGACACCATTCTGTTGGCGAGCAAAGGGATGAGGCCTGAGTCTGCAGGCGAGAGATCAATCAGGATGACGGTAAATCCGATAAAGGTTCCAGAGCCGGCAGCCATCAGAAGTCCAATCGGCCGAGGGCGGACCGCTCCTTGCTCCGGAACAAAGCCGACCAAGATGATCGCTATCAGCGCGAGAATTATGGCGAGAGTGAATGACCACCCGCCTCCCTCTCCCATCGATATCCCGACACTGACAGGAACAATCGCAGAGATGAACGCAGTCGCGGGTGACAGGATGCTCATCGGCCCGATGGCCAAACTGCCATACAGAAGTCCGATTCCGATCGCCCCCGCGAGACCGGACGCCGCACCATAGAACCACGCGTCGTAACTCGAGACCGCCTGCACAAAGGGTGACGTCAGCGCCAGTCCCACGAGCCCAACGAGTGCGACACCGAGAGTGGTGAGGATGGTGGACGATCGCCTTGAGGCTAGTCCGCCGTAGAAATCGGCTCCCCCGTAGGCCAACGCCCCAATGAGTCCGAGTGCAACGGTCAGCACGGAGAAGCTTTCATCGTCGTAACAGTATTACCTTCCGAGAAGATGTTCAGCCCATTCGGGAATACCCTGTAAGGATTCCCGGTTGGGGTCTCTAGGAGGAAAACTCGTGTCACTTGTGTATGGAAACATCACGGAAGCGTTTGGTAACACTCCACTCGTTCGTCTGAATCGGGTGACTGAGGGGGCGGGAGCAACAGTGCTCGCCAAGCTCGAGTTTTATAACCCCTCCTCATCGGTGAAGGATCGCCTCGCTATCGCGGTCGTCGACGCGGCTGAAGCATCGGGTGAGTTGCAGCCCGGCGGAACGATCGTGGAAGCCACGAGTGGTAACACGGGTATTGCTTTGGCCATGGTGGCTGCCGCGAGGGGTTACAAGGCAGTGTTGGCGATGCCAGAAACGATGAGTAGCGAGCGTCGTATGCTCCTGCGCGCCTATGGGGCAACCCTCGTTCTTACGCCGGGTCCCGAGGGAATGACCGGTGCGGTCAATAAGGCCATCGAGATCGCGGCCGAAATTCCAGGGGCTGTATTGGCCAGGCAGTTTGAAAACCCTGCCAACCCCGAGATTCACCGCAAGACCACTGCGGAGGAGATTTGGCGCGACACCGATGGCGCCGTCGATGTTTTTGTCGCCGGTGTGGGAACCGGGGGAACCTTGACGGGGACCGGCCAGGTGCTCAAAGAGCGGAAGCCGGGCCTGCACGTGGTCGGTGTGGAACCTCTTGAGTCTCCACTGCTCAATGGAGGTGAGGCTGGGCCTCACAAGATTCAAGGAATCGGTGCGAATTTTGTTCCGGCCATCCTGGACCGTGAGGTCTACGACGAGGTCATTGATGTCACCAGTCAGCAAGCTGTTGATATGGCGCGACGCTTGGGTGCCGAAGAGGGAATCCTGGGCGGTATTTCCTCAGGAGCGACGGCCCACGCGGCGGTGGAGTTGGCGAAGCGACCTGAGCTCGCTGGCTCAACCATCGTCGTGATTCTGGCAAGCTTTGGAGAGCGCTACCTCTCCACCGTTCTCTACGAGGGCCTCGATACCTAACATGACTCATTCCAGCCGCATGGGCGAGGATCTTGCCGCGGTGCGCGAGCGTGACCCTGCCGCGCGCAACAACCTCGAGGTGTTTCTGACGTCTCCTGGTGTTCACGCGCTGTGGTGGCACCGGGTCGCATCGTGGTTTTGGCGCTGGGAATGGTTCCTTATCGCGAGAATCCTCTCGAATATTTCGCGGACCTTCACGGGAATTGAGATTCATCCCGGCGCCACACTGGGCCGTCGCCTCGTCATTGACCACGGTATGGGCGTCGTCATTGGAGAGACAGCGACGGTCGGGGATGACTGCTTGATCTATCACGGAGTGACCCTTGGCGGAAAGGTTGCCCAGGCGAGGGAGGAAAGCCAGGGGCGACGTCACCCCGCGGTGGGTAACGGCGTCACGATCGGATCGGGAGCAACCCTGTTGGGTCCGATTACCGTGGGCGATGGAGCAACTATTGGGGCGAAGGCTGTCGTACTGGATGACGTGCCAGCTGGCGCATTAGCGGTAGGAATCCCGGCGAAAATAAAGAAACCAGGGAAACGCCTCTAGGCTTTTTTCATGCTGAAGCAGGTGAGTCGTCTCACCCTGGGCCCTGTGGCCAGGGGGCTGTTTCGCGCCAAGATCGTGGGGCGAAAGAACGTGCCCCGCACCGGCCCGGTCATTTTGGCCAGTAACCACTTGTCCTTTATTGACAGTGTCATCATCACGTTGTTCGCGCCACGACCGGTTTCGTTTCTTGCGAAGGACAGTTACTTCACTGGCAAAGGTGTCAAGGGATTCCTGTCGAAGACATTTTTTCGGAGCATCGGCGCAATACCGGTCACTCGAGGGGTGGGACAAGCGGCACAGCAGGCTTTGGACGCGGGCTTAGGCTTGCTTCATGAGGGCGAAGCTTTTGCGATCTATCCGGAGGGAACGAGGTCCCGAGATGGCCGCCTTTATCGAGGCAAGACGGGTGTGGCGTGGCTTGCTTTGAATGCGGGCGTGCCTGTTGTTCCGGTTGCACTCTCCGGTACAGATAAGGTCCAACCCATTGGGACGAAAGGAATCCGTCCCGCCAAGGTCACCATCCAGTTTGGGGAGCCTCTCGACCTTTCCCGCCACGGTAAGGCCGACTCGGGTCGAGCACGGCGACACGCCACCGACGAGGTGATGGACGCGATTGCTGCCCTGTCAGGCCAGGAGCGCGCCGATGGATACAACGAACCACCAGCAACAACCCTCGTCGAGAAGGTCCGTAGGACCTTCCGGTCTCGAAACGAGCTCTAGGACTGCTTAGCGGCCTCCGCAGCTTGAGCCTCTTCGACCTGCTTGCGGACATCATCCATGTCCAGCCCTTTCACCGCGGTGATGACCTCTTCGAGGGCGGGTGCGGGCAGGGCGCCGGGTTGTGAGAACACCAGGATTCCATCGCGGAAAGCCATCAAGGTCGGGATGGAGCGAATATTCGCGGCTTGGGAGAGCGCGGGTTGCGCTTCCGTGTCGACTTTCCCGAACGTGACATCAGTGTGCTCGTTGCTGGCAGCTTCAAAGACGGGCGCAAAGGCAACACACGGTCCACACCAGCTCGCCCAGAAATCGACAAGAGTGATGCCATCTGAGGTGACGGTCTTTTCAAAGTCTTCGTATGTCAGATCAATCGTGGGCATGTGGAGTCCTTTCGTGTCCGCACTACGATACCCCATGGGGTATTTTTCCCCAACTCGTGTTCGCCAAGCGCTAACTCCCGAGAGTCCGCGTAGTAGGACATCAACAAAGAGGTGGCAAGAGTTTCACCCTCCGATGGTGTGCCGAACCTATTCCTCTGGAGGGTTTCAGGGTCCCGGCGTATCCTTTTCTCAGATTTCTTCGGAAGCACCAAGGAGTGTGTCATGTCCGTCACCACGGAAACTTCTTCGAAAACTGAGGCTTTTCCTGCGAGCGAAGAGCTCTCTCTCGATACGGCTGCACTCGGCGAGTACTTGCTTGGCCGTTGGGCGGAGACTAGGCGGCGAGCTCGTGCGCTCTGCGAGCGTCCTGACATGTGGAAGATCGAGGGCCAACCGATCCCCGAGCACCGTGCCCGGGTCCTCGAGCAATTAGGCCTTCTCGTGGAGGGTGGCGGGGTGTTGCTGTCCTTCCCAGAAAGCGTGGGTGGAAAGGCTGACCCCGGTGGGAATATCGCCAACTTTGAGCAGTTAGTTCTCGCTGATCCCTCTCTCCAAATTAAGTCGGGGGTTCAGTGGGGTCTCTTTGGTGCAGCCGTTATGCACCTGGGAACCGAGAAGCATCACCTGAAGTACTTGCCAGGCATCATGTCCCTCGAGACTCCTGGATGCTTTGCCATGACAGAGACGGGCCACGGGTCCGATGTGGCCTCTATTGCAACGACGGCCACGTATGACGAGAAGACGGGTGACTTTGTCCTCCACACTCCCCATCGCGGAGCGTGGAAGGACTACATCGGTAACGCCGCACTCCATGGCAAAGCAGCGGTCGTGTTCGCCCAACTCATCGTGGGCGGAGAAAATCACGGTGTCCACGCTCTCTATGTCCCGCTTCGAGACGAGAACGGTTTCCTCCCTGGCGTCGGCGGCGATGACGATGGACCCAAGGGTGGGCTGAACGGAATCGACAATGGTCGACTCCACTTCACCAACGTTCGCGTTCCGCGCGAGAACCTGCTTGATCGCTATGGCTCGGTCGACGAAAACGGCGTGTACTCCTCTCCGATCGAGAGCAGAGGTCGTCGTTTCTTCACCATTCTGGGAACCCTCGTTCAGGGTCGTGTGTCCCTGGTGGGAGCCGCGTCAGTGGCAACCCAGTTGGCGATGACCATAGCCGTGAAATACGCCGTCGTGCGTCGTCAGTTCCCGGTCCCGGGGACGGACACCGAACAGGTGCTCATGGATTATCAGCAGCACCAGCGTCGACTGCTTCCCCGTCTCGCCAACGCATACGCAATGGTGTTCGCACAGGACGAGCTGCTCGCGAGCTTCCACGACGTCTTTAGTGGAGCACGCGACACCGAGGAAGAGCGCCAGGATCTCGAGACTCTGGCTGCGGCACTCAAGCCCTATGCGACCTGGTCAGCTCTCGACATCATTCAGGCGGCCCGTGAGTCATGCGGTGGTCAGGGTTACCTGGCGGAGAACAGACTCTCCACACTCCACGGAGACATGGATGTCTACGCCACCTTTGAAGGCGACAACACTGTGTTGCTTCAACTTGTTGCCAAGCGTCTTCTCGGTGACTATGCCAAGCAGTTCAAGGGTGCCGATTTTGGAACGATGGCTGGATACCTGGCAGACCAGGTAGGAGACGCAGCATTCAACCGTTCGGGTCTGCGCAGGCTTGCTCAGAATGTCGCTGACTTTGGCTCCACAGCCCGGTCAATCGGGTATGTCAGAAGCACTGCTTCACAGAGGCAGCTGCTCACCGATCGAGTGCACAGCATGGTTGCTGAGATTGCCGATCACCTGAAACCCGCCAGCAAGCTTCCCCCGAAAGAGGCAGCGGAGCTAATGAACAAGCACCAGAGTGCGCTGATTGACGCCGCATGGGCTCACGCTGAACTGGTCGTGTGGGAAGCGTTCACGCATGCGGTGGATCGCATGGAGGAAGGCGCCAACAAACAGGTAATGCGGTGGTTGCGTGACCTCCACGGCTTTACCTTGATTGAGAAGCATCGGGACTGGTACCTGATGAAGGGTCGCCTGAGCGCTCATCGCGCGGAGGCCATCACCGACTACATCAACCACCGTTTGCTACCTCGTCTTCGCCCGCACGCTCTCGACCTCGTTGACAGTTTCGGTCTGGCCGAGGGACATATTCGGGCTCCGATTGCGACCGGTGACGAGCACGCCCGCCAAGAAGAAGCTCGGGCATACGAAAAAGGCTTAGCTTAGGGGTATGACTCCCTCCACCGGTTGGGCACTCGTTGGTGCTCAGTTCGGGCTGTTGGCCGCTCTCGTCATCCTCCCTGCGGGAGATCTCTGGTCTCGAGGTGTTTTCTCCGCTGTTGCGGGAGGGGTCGTAGTGATGATGGGTGTGGTTATTGCCGCGCTTGCGGGTATGAAGTTAGGCCCGAACCTCACTCCCTTGCCTATTCCCAAGGCAGAGGGTGAACTCATCACGGGTGGCTTCTATCGTTATGTCCGTCATCCGATCTATACCGGGGTACTCCTCGCGGCGGCCGGGGTCGTCGTGTTCCAGGCTTCGCTCGCGCACATCATCGGATTTCTTCTCCTCTGGGGGGTTCTCACGGTGAAGGCGTTGGGGGAGGAGCGGATGCTGGCGGAAAAGTACGAAGGCTACACGGAGTACATTTCTGCGACTGGGCGTTTTTTCCCCAAACTCAGGCTGGCGTGACATGAGGCTCCGCGCTCACTGCGGAGGTAAGGCTTTTGAGCCCTAACGCTCAGGGTTAGCTGGTACGGTTGATTCCGCTCACCCTTGGGGAAATCCCGAGGGAATCACTGACCGCAAGGGTGAAATTTCATGATTGTTGGAGTTCCCAAAGAGCCCATTTCTGGCGAGAACAGAGTCGCCGCGACACCGGAGTCCGTCAAGCAGCTGATAGGCGCAGGACTCAAAGTCACCGTTCAGAAGGGTGCAGGTGTGGCCGCAGGCTATCCCGACGAGTCCTACAAGCAGGTAGGCGCGACCATTGCCACCTCACTCAACGTGGGGTCAGTCGATGTCCTCGCTCACGTCCGACCCCTCGCGCCAGCGACCATCAAGAAGCTTAAGAAGACCGCGATCACGATTGGGCTGGCCTCACCCGCTTCGGAAACGGCGGCGGTGAAGGCGCTCCGCGACCAGAAGGTCACCTCGTTTGCTCTCGAATTGGTTCCTCGAATTTCGCGTGCTCAGTCGATGGATGCGCTGACGTCGCAGGCACTGGTGGCGGGTTATCGCTGTGTCCTCGAGGCTGCGATGCGTTTGCCGAGATTCTTCCCCCTCTATATGACGGCGGCAGGAACTGTTCCGCCGGCGACTGTATTGGTCTTGGGTGCCGGTGTTGCGGGTCTTCAGGCCATTGCCACGGCGAAACGTTTGGGCGCCAAGGTCAACGCCTACGATGTTCGCTCCGCCTCAGCCGATGAGGTTCGCTCCATGGGTGGAACGTTTATCGAGCTAGACCTGGATGTCGCAGCCGATGGTGCCGGCGGGTATGCGAAGGAGCTTGCAGCGGATCGCGTGAAGCGTCAGCAAGAACTGCTTACTCCGTATGTGACCGCGGCCGATGTGATTATTACGACTGCCGCTATCCCCGGTCGTCCAGCTCCACGTCTCATTACCGCCAAGATGATGAAGGACATGAAACCTGGATCGGTCATTATCGACCTCGCCGCGGAGACCGGTGGAAACGTTGAAGGATCAAAGCCTGGTGTCGACATCGCAGTCAAGGTCGGTAAAGCGGGAGGGACCGTGACGCTGGTGGGAATGAAGGATGTCCCCTCCGCGATGGCGTATGACGCCTCCCGGCTTTATGCCAAGAACATCTCCAACCTCCTCGAGCTCATGGTGAAGGACAAGAAGGTTCAGCCTGATTTTGAGGACGAAGTAGTCGCCGGTGCGTGTCTCACCCATGCGGGAGAGATTCGTCACCAGCCCACAGCGGAAGCTCTCGCGCCGGCTAAGAGCGCAGGGAAAGGCAAGAAGTAATGGAAGAAATCAAGATTCTTACCTACTTTGTCCTGGCAGTCTTTGTCGGGTTCGAGGTGGTCTCCAAAGTGTCGAGCACTCTGCACACGCCTCTGATGTCTGGCGCCAATGCGATTCACGGCATTATCCTCGTCGGTTCGATCATCGTTGCTGGTCACGCCGATAACGCCTGGATGCTGGCGCTTGCTCTCCTTGCCGTTTTGATGGCAACGGTGAACCTGGTGGGTGGTTTTGTCGTCACCGACCGCATGTTGGAAATGTTCTCGGGTAAGAAGAAGACCCAGGAAGGACAAGCCTGATGAGTCTCATTACCCCTGAGGTCGAGGCACTCCTCTATCTCTTTGCCGCGGTTGCCTTCATCCTCGCGCTGAAAGGCCTCTCTTCACCCAAGTCTGCCCGCCGAGGAAACATCATCGGAGCCGTCGGTGCCCTGGTGGGTGTCGTGACCGTGTTTATCGCGGAGGAGCTCAAGAACGTCGGCTGGATCCTGCTCGTGATTGGTATTGGAACCATCATCTCGATCCCTGCTTCGCGCATGGTCAAGATGACCCAGATGCCCCAGCTTGTTGCGCTGTTCAATGGTGTGGGAGGTGGAGCAGCCGGCATTGTGGCGCTGCTGGAACTTTTTGCAGCCGACACTTTTGGATTCTTGCTTGCCGTCGCGTTCACCATTTTTGTGGGTAGCGTTTCGTTCTCCGGTTCAGTCATCACGTTCTTGAAGCTTCAAGAAATCATGACCACGAGGCCGGTCTTGTTCAAGGGTCAGCAATACGTGATGGGTGTTCTCACGATTGCGGCTCTTACCGGTGCCGTGATTGTGATCATGGACAGCAACTTTGTGGTCGCGAGCCTGCTGATGGCAGTTGGTCTTGTGATGGGTGTCTTGCTGGTTCTCCCCGTGGGTGGAGCTGACGTGCCCATCGTGATCTCGTTGCTCAACGCTCTGACTGGTCTCGCCGTTGCTGCCTCCGGTCTTGTGTTGGACAACACCCTTCTCCTTGTTGCGGGAACACTGGTGGGAGCGTCGGGAACCATTCTCACCAGAGCAATGGCCAGCGCCATGGGACGCAGCGTGAACAACATCATCTTTGGTGCGTTCAAGGGTGGGTCAACTGCGGGCTCCACCGAAGTCTCGGATCGCCCCGTGAAATCCGGTTCGGCCGAGGATGTCGCCATCCTTCTGGGTTACGCCCAGCGAGTGATTGTTGTTCCCGGTTACGGTCTCGCGGTCGCGCAGGCTCAGCACACCATGTATGAGCTGACCAAGGCGCTCGAGGAGAAGGGCATCGAAGTTGTGTTCGGTATCCACCCGGTCGCGGGTCGCATGCCCGGGCACATGAACGTGCTGCTCGCAGAAGCCAATGTCCCCTACGAAGTTCTCCAGGAGATGGACGAGGTCAATCCCCAGTTCAAGACGGCGGATGTTTGTCTCGTGGTGGGTGCCAACGACGTGGTCAACCCAGCTGCGAAGTCGACTCCCGGGTCACCGATTTATGGAATGCCCATTCTGAACGCCGGTGATGCCCAGCAGGTCGTCTTCCTGAAACGCTCCATGCGACCAGGCTTCGCGGGTATTGAGAATGAGCTTCTCTATGAACCCAACACCACGTTGTTGTTCGGTGACGCGAAAGACTCTCTGACTAAAGTGCTGGGCGCCGTTAAGGCTCTCTAGGGTTTGCCCCGTGGCGATATATGCGGTGGTGTACCACTACGCCGATAAGCCAGACATGATTGCCGAGCATCGCCCGGCTCATCGCGAATACATTGCCACACTCCTCGGCGATGGTGGATTAATCGCTAGTGGGCGCACCGAAGGTGGCAGTGAGCCCAGTGCCTTGCTCCTTTTTGAGGCGGATTCTGTGGCAGATGTCGAAGCAGTATTAGACCCTGATCCGTTCTGGGCGAAGGGCCTGATCGACAAGCGCGACATTCGAGAATGGATTTTGTCATCTGGTTCCCTAGGGCTCGATAGTGAACACTGAGACTTACTCGAGGCGAGTACTCGTCACCGGGGCGAGTTCTGGAATTGGGGCCGCCACGGTTCGACTCCTCACCACGCGCGGTTGGTCCGTTATCGCAGTGGCGCGCAGGGCCGACAGGCTGGAGACGTTGCGTAAGGAAACAGGGTGCGAGGTTGTCGTTGCGGATGTCACCTCTGACGCCGATGTGCAGGCATTGGCGGAGCACGTGGCATCCTCTGGTGATATTTCCGCGCTCGTCAACAACGCTGGCGGGGCGGTGGGCATGGACCCGATTGATGAGGCAGATCCCGAGGACTGGGCTCGCATGTATGAGGTCAATGTCTTAGGGGTTCAGCGAGTTACCAAAGCCCTGTTGCCGTCTTTGCGCAGGGCCTCGGCTGAAGTAGGTGTTGCAGACATTGTGACAATCTCCTCGACAGCGGCATTTTTGAGCTATGAAGGTGATGCCGGTTACACCGCGGCCAAAGCCGCGGTGCACTCCATGCTCGTCGGGTTGCGCCTAGAGCTCTCCGGTGAGCCGTTGCGCGTCGTGGAGATTGCTCCGGGAATGGTGAAGACCGAGGAATTCACGCTCAACCGTTTTGGCGGAGATACTGCGCGAACGGAGGCGCTCTACGAGGGAGTGGAGCACCCGTTAGTCGCGGAGGATGTGGCGGATGTCGTGCGCTACGCGCTCGAATCCCCTGCTCACGTGAACCTGGATTTGATCCAAATGAAGCCCGTCGCTCAGGCTATGCAGCACAAGCTTCACCGGGGGCCTCTGAAGCCGAAGCTGTAAAGGGCCGGAAAGCCCTCCCCGCTAGAGTGAACAGGTGATTCGCCGTCTCGTCGAGATTTCGCGCCCTGTCCTGTGGGTCAACACGATTGGGACAACGGTTATCGGGATGTGGCTCGCTGGTGAGCTGTGGACCTGGGCGATTGTTCCGATCCTGATTTGGGTGACGTTCCCCTTCAATTTGCTGATTTATGGCATCAACGACATCTACGACCAGGACACTGATGCCGATAACGACCGCAAAGGTGGCTATGGCGGGGCAAAAATCAAGCCCCACGAGACACGCATGATCGGCTGGGGAGTCATCCTCACCAACGCTCCCTTCCTTATCTATTTCGCTCTCACGCTGCCCTGGGAAGCCGTTGCCTGGATGGCTCTGTACGCGTTCTCGTTCTGGCAGTACTCAGCGACACCGTTGCGTTTCAAGGGACGGCCGATTCTTGATTCGATTTCCAATGCTGATTATGCGTTCCCCCTGGTGTTTGTTCCCTTTGCGCTGGGTGCTGAGCCCGTATGGGCAGCGGCCGTCGGATTGATGGCATGGTCCATGGCGAAGCACGTGTATGACGCGATCCAAGACATTGACGAAGACAGCGAGGCGGGTATTCGAACCACCGCGGTCGCGTTTGGCATAAAGGGGTCCCTGGTGTGGTCGGCCTTCTGGTGGACGGTGTCCACCATCCTTTTTGCTCTGGTGAATCTTCCGGTCGCCATCGTGAATGCTCTGCTGGCGGGTTGGCTGGTGATTGCCCAGTGGCGTAAACCGACGATTTCTGACGCCCGCAGGCTCTATCGCTATTCGGTCGCGTTCCCGTACGTCGCCGGTGCGGTAGCGGGTGTCCAACTTGTGGTCGGCCTGGCCTGGGGTCTGTACCCGGCATCGTGAGCTCCCGCATCGTCGTCATTGGGGCAGGACTCGGTGGTCTTGCCACATCGGCTCTTCTTGCCCGCGCCGGACACGAGGTCACCCTCATCGAAGGACAGGACTGGGTAGGGGGAAAGAGTCGCCGGATTGAGGTTGCGGGTCAACGAATTGATACCGGACCGTCGTTGGTGACCTTCCCCGATGTCCTCGAGCAAGTCCTGGATACCTATGACGCGGTCGGGCCACCGGGGGACAAGGCGAGGGATATTGCCGGTATCACGCTGGAACGGCTACCGGAAGTGGGTCGGTACTACTTCAAGGATCAGCAGGCTAACCTGCCGGTGGAGCAGGGCCACCCGTGGCACGAGGCGTGGGCGCGCTTTGAGCAAGAAAACGGTCAATTGGGCCCAGCGATTACACACTTGTTGACCACTGACCCCACTGATCTCAGAATCTTGGGGGCCGTCACTCGCCTGCTTTCGCGTTACGGGAGCACGCTCACGACGCAGTCCTATTTGGATTCACTGTCCTGGATGCCCCAGGACGTCAAAGATGTGGTCGCCATTCACACGTTGAATGCGGGTGTAGCGCCGGATCAGACACTGGCCCTGTACGCCAGCATGGCTGCGGTGATGGCGAGCGATGGTGTGTTCGTCCCCCGCGGTGGAGTGTATGAAATTGCCCGCGGTTTGGAAGCACTCGCCCTTCACGCCGGGGTGACGATTCGCACGAGCGAGCCAGTTGTCTCGGTGCGAAAAGGGCTGGTCACTACACGTCTCGATTCCTACACCGCGGATTACGTGGTGAGCGCCCTCGATGGTGGAATCCTCGAACGGTTACTAGGCAAGACTGCGCCAGCTCCGAAAGCGCTCTCGTGTTCGGGAGTGGCCATCTTTGGTGTGCTCGATGAGGAGCTTCCCGATGACATCGTGACCCACTCTGTGATGATGCCCGATCAGCCTGCGACACTCTTTGACGACTTGGGGAATCGAGATGTCCCCTCCCAAACGATGGCTTTCTTGAATTACTACCGCGCGAACTCCATTTATCCGAACGACAAACCTGTGGCCGCACTCTTATTGACCGCTCCCCCCAACGGGATGTCCGCAACTCTCGAGGATGATTTCGTTCAGAGCGAGTCTCGACGCTTTTCCGCCATGTTGGGCCTCGATCGCGGAATTGTCGAGCGGATGACGGATTACCAGATTCTTCATCCTGAGTACTTCGCGAGCTTCGGCGCGGTGGGGGGTGCTCTCTATGGAGCACCTGCACCGTGGTGGCGCAGTGGCCCTTTTCACACACCGCCCTATAACTCCCCCCTCACCCCCTGGCTGTGGCGAGTGGGATCGAGTGTCCACCCGGGTGGGGGTATCCCGGCGGTTCTCGGTGGGGTCCTCATTGCAACGCGGAGAATGCTCCGACGTATCCCTTAGCCGTAGTGATAGTCAACTGTCTCCTCGTAGTCATGAGCTCGACTATAGGAGCCGCGAGAATGGACAGGAGAGCGTGTTATCCCCAGCGAGAGTTAACCGTGGCTCCGACCGGCATCGATCCGGTGACCTTTCGATTTTCAGTCGAACGCTCTACCAACTGAGCTACAGAGCCTTGGTGGAAAAGAGCCTCTCGTGAGAGAGGCTCTTTCGCTACCGCGACCCTGACGGGACTTGAACCCGCGACCTCCGCCGTGACAGGGCGGCACGCTA
>JBMUEW010000023.1:0-19886 GCA_049460875.1 Pontimonas sp. | reverse complement strand
AAATGATGAAGGTCCAGACTTCTTTGACATCCCACCCCCAGTAGCGACCCCACGCACGTTCAGCCCAGATCGCACCTGCGATCAGGGTAAAGCTCCACAACACGAAGCCGACCACGTTCAATCGATAGGCCAGTGACTCCATGACGGAAGACCCTGGCAACGTGTTCATGATGCGGGCTTTCGCCATCTGGTTGGCCTCATATCGAGCGCGGACCAGCTGAAGAACCGAGAGTGCTGCACCCAAGGCGAAAAACGCTGTCGCCGTGCTCGCAACGAAGACGTGAATGACGAGCCATCCCGACTGGAGAGCAGGAGGTAGGGGGACCACGTCGACATAGAAGTTCACCGTCACCACACCGAGTGCCAGGAGAACAAAACCGGTGATGTAGGCACCGAGGTATCCGAGGTCTTTCCAGAACAGGGTTCCGAGGAACACCGCGACAATCAGAAGGGTGGAGGTAAGGCCAAACTCAAACATGTTGGCCCAGGGCACCCGGTTACCCGCAATCCCTCGACCAATGGTCGCCAGGAGATGGATAATCCACGCGAAGACGCTCAGAGTGAGCCCGATGCGCTGGAAGGGCCCCCAGGTGGACGGTGCTGCCGGAGCCTCAGCCTCTCTTCCCCCACCTGCCATGACCGGAACCGGCTTTTTCGCCGACCGTGTTGCGAGATCCCAGGTGAAGGCGAGAAACGCCAGTGTGTAGACCGCCATCGCTGAGTACACACCCACGAGCGAGAGATAGGCGAAATCCAGCATCACGAGCTCAGTCTAGATTTCGTGCTCTGAGAAAAAGCTTCGACTACATCGTCCAGACCACTCTGGAGGCCGGGGTCTTCGCCCCGGGCAAGAACCGCAAATTCGAGCGTTGCCTGACCTTTCTTCCCCGGTGTGATCTTGATCCAGGCGCGGCGCCTCGTCACAAACAACGTCATGATCAATCCGGCCATGATGAACACCGCCGATATCGCCACGGGCAACTGAGTGGGATCACGGTGGACATCGACGCTGACAAAGCGTCGAAGTTCGGTGAATTCCACAGACCCCAGACCACCAGGTATCTCGGCACGCTCACCCAGCCCCATGACCAAGGAATCAACTCCCGTGTCACCACCGGTCACCTGGGTGAGCGCATCAGTATCGAGTGAGTAGACGTTCCGCGGAATCCCCTCGTCCAGACCCAAATCGCCTCGAAACACATTCAGTGTCAATACGGGCTGATCGGGCTCTGGATAGACAGACGTCAGGGCGCCAGTTTCGAGTGCTACGGCAGAGGGATAGAAGAACCCGATCATGCCCAGTTGGGTGGAAAGACCATCGGGAATTTTCACCACACCCAGACTCGTCAGATTGGAGTCTTGGGGAAGGAAGGCCACCGGTTGGCTAAAGACCACGTCTCCGGAGGGTGAGTAGACCGTAATCCAGGGTGCAAAACCGTTGCCCAGGAGATAGACCGAGGTGCCGGCGTAATCGATGGGCTCGTTGACCCGGAGCTCGAGGTCCCTGGCTCCCTCCGCATCCCGCAGAGTGATATCAGCGACAAAATCGAGGGGGTTGGCAAACCCGGAGGTGAGATCGAACTGGTAGGTCGGGGTGAAGGAGTTGAGCGTCAGCGAGTAGGGCTCCAGTGACGAGTCGCTAAAGAAGCGACCAGGGTTGAAAGAGTCGTAGCTGGTCAACTGATTGGTAAACGTTTGACCCTCGACCAGGACACGTTGTCCCTGGTATTTGAACCCGGTTCCGAGGGCGAGACCCACCAGGATTCCGACCAAGGCGAAATGGAAGACGAGGTTCGCAGTCTCCCTCAGATACCCCCGCTCCCCCGACACACTGGTGCCCTCCACCTTGACCCGATAACCGAGAGAGGCAAGAGTCTCCCGCGCTGCATCCAACAACTCTGCAGGGTCTCCCTCGGCTGTTTCCTTGCGGTAGTGCTCGAATCGTTCCAGTCGAGCAGGGGTGTCCGGGGGAGGAGACGTGAGTGCCTTCAGGTGGTGCGAGGTGCGAGGAAGAATGCATCCGACCAGGGAGATAAAGAGCAGAAGATAGATCGCCGAGAACCAGACTGAGGTGAAGGTGTCAAACAGTTGCAGGGCATCGAGAATCTCAAAAAGCTCAGGGTCATCGCGGCGAAACTGCACCACGCCATTGGGGTCACTGGAGCGCTGCGGGACCAGGGAACCTGGGATGGAGGCGAGAGCCAAAAGCAATAACAGCACGAGTGCTGTTCGCATGCTGGTGAGCTGGCGCCACATGAAACGCCCGAAACCCACCCACCCGAGGGAGGGTTGTTGGATAGGCCTCTCGGGTGCGCCATCGTCGTAATCAGAGGGGCGTAGTGGTTCCACCGATCACCGCCTGAAGACTCGACATCCACATCTGCCAGACACCGGACACCATCGCCATACCAATCGCCATCAGGATGACACCGCCTGTGATGTTGATGGCCCGGATGTGTTGTTTGAGCCACGCCACGGCACCGGTGACCCACCCAAAGCCCAGGGCAATCAAGAGGAAGGGAATACCCAACCCCAGGCAGTAGGCGATCGCTAGAGCAGTTGCCCGGGGAATATCGCCCACGCTAAACGCCAGAGTATTCACCGCTATCAGGGTGGGGCCAATACAAGGAGCCCACCCCAGTCCGAACACCACGCCCAGGATGGGTGCACCGAGGAAACCATTCGCACTACCCAGAGGGAGTTTGGTCGTTCTTTGCAAGAACGAGACCTGCCCGATGAAGACAAACCCCATGAGAATCAGCAGGAGTCCTGCAACTCGAAGGATGACGTCGACCCAGGAAATAAGTGCTGCTCCAAGCGAGGCAAAAACAATAGAGAAAGAAATAAACACCGCAGAAAACCCGAGGATGAAGAGCACGACCCCCACCACGAGCCTGGCTGTAGGCCGATTCGTGGTGGAGGAACCACTAAACCCGCTGACGTAGCCGAGGTATCCGGGAACGAGCGGCAAAACGCAGGGCGACGCGAAGGCGACAAACCCTGCGGCAATCGCGACCGGGAGTGCAAGGAGGAGCGGTCCGGAGAACACCAGCTCGCCGATCGAGCTCATGGTCCCGCCACCTCACCCTGGACATCGCGAATCAACTCCGCGAGCACGTCCGGCTCGGTCAAGAGTCCTGAAATCCTGGCGGCAATGCGACCCTGCTGATCCATCACCAGCGTTGTCGGAACAGCGTTGGGGGCAACTTGTCCAGCAAACGCCAGTCGCACCGAACCATCGTTGGTGTCGATGATGGAGGGGTAGGTCACTCCAAACTCCTCGGCAAACGCGAGAGCCGTGGGCGCTTGATCGATGATGTTGACTCCGACAAACACGACACCGTCGTCCAGGAATTCTTGGTGGAGCGCTTCGAGATCGGGAGCTTCGAGTCGACACGGCGGACACCCCGCATACCAAAAGTTCACGACCATCACTTGGCCTGGGTAATCGGCGCTCGCGAAAACCCCACCCGTGTCGAGTGGTCCTTGAAATTCGATGCCAGAAGCTCTGGAGTCCGGTGCGACCACGGTGAGAGCGCCATCACCTGAAATGTAGTTCTGACCAGTCCCTGCCCGATATTGCTCGGCAAGGTCATCGCTCTCGCTGGCACACCCACCGAGCAGCAGCCCTACAACCGCAAGACCCAGGGCTAGACCTGCCCTCACCTACACCGCTCCCAGATCTATCGCATCCTCGAGGAGGTCAGCCGCTGGTTCACGGTAGCTCTCCTCTTTCCACCGCTCACCAATCTTCTTGATGGTGGTGATGCTGGAGAGTGAACACCGACGCTGGGAGGGCAGGTGGGGTAGCGGGATACCCGCGACGCTCCGGTGCAAAATCCAGATGGCGACCTGATGAGTGACTAACACCACTTCGCCTTCCTCCACAGAGTTCCAGGCGTCTTCGGCAACGGCGAGCATGCGCTCAGCGATGTCCCTGTAGGGCTCACCCCAACTGGGCTTGAAGGGGTTGTGGAGTGCCGCCCACGCGGAAGGGTCTGTAAGCAGCCGTGCGGCAGAAAGTCTGGTGCCCTGGAAATGGTTGAGGCCTTCGTTCAGGCGCTCATCAATCTCTACGGAGAGCCCCAGCTGGCTCGAGAGTGGAGCTGCCGATTCCTGTGCTCGCTGCAAGGGACTGGACACAATCCTGGCGATCGGCCTCGTGGCGAGTGCGCTCGCTGTGCGAGCAGCCATTTGATGTCCTTTGGTGCTCAGCCCATAGCCTTCGAGACGGCCATACAAAATGCGCTCGGGGTTGTGAACTTCACCATGCCGAACAAAGTGAAGGAGGTCTGCGGGCACCCTCTCAGTCTAGGAGGCGCAAGCTCGGGAGAATCTGGGTCCGGGCTAGACTCAACTCTCGTGAGTACCCGCACCCGCATTGCCGACCTTGCCCACACCGCCGATGGCTCAGCTGTCACCGTAGGTGGCTTTGTTGAAACGGTTCGCGACCAAAAGAAGGTGCAATTCATCATTCTTCGGGATGAATCCGGCAGCGCGCAGCTGGTGAACCCAGCACTCCGCGAGGACGACCCGGAGGCAGGTTCATCCCCGGAGCGCCGAGCCCTCACGGACGCTATTTCGGAGCTTTCCGCGGGGTCGTTCATCACGGTTACGGGTGATCTCAAACTCGATGAGCGAGTAAAACTCGGTGGTCTTGAAGTCAAGATTGGCTCACTCGAGGTGACCGGAGCCGCCGAACCTGAGCCTCCCATCGCCGAGGATTCCAGTGTTGATAAGCGCATGGATTGGCGCTTCCTTGATTTGCGCAGGCCCGGGGCAAACCTGATTTTCCGGGCGCAGACTGCGTTTGAGCACGGAATGCGCTCGTGGTGGGTGGACAACAACTGGATTGAAATCCACACTCCTAAATTCATGGCCAGCGCCAGCGAGTCTCGCGCGGAACTCTTTGAGGTTGGATATTTCGACACCACCGCCTACCTGGCTCAAAGCCCCCAGTTCTTTAAGCAGATGGCCCAACCGGCAGGTTTTGGCGCGGTGTTCGAGATTGCGCCTGCGTTCCGAGCTGACCCCTCATTTACCGCCAGGCATGCAACCGAATTCACCAGTGTTGATGCAGAAATGAGTTGGGTGGATTCTCACCACGACGTCATGGACATGCACGAGCGGGTCTTGGTGGCAGGCATCTCCGCGGTGGTGGAGACATATGGGCCACAGATCAGCGAAGTGCTGGGCGTTGAGCTCGCGGTGCCCTCCACTCCCTTCCCCCGCGTAACTCTCCAGGAGGCCAGGGAAATCGTGGCCTCGGGTGGGTATGACATTCCTCGGGCTGACGGGGATCTTGATCCCGAGGCCGAGCGCAGACTCTCTGCCTACATCGAGGAAACCCACGGTCACCCGTTTGTGTTTGTGACCGACTATGACAGCAGCATCCGGCCGTTTTATCACATGCGTCACGCGGACAACGATGCTCTCACCAAGTCGTATGACCTCCTGTATCGAGGCACGGAGATTTCGACGGGAGCCCAGCGTGAACACCGGATTGACGTGCTCGAATCACAGGCCAAAGACAAGGGTATGGATCTCGAGGAGCTTCAGAGCTACTTCGATTTCTTCCGCCACGGAGTCCCCCCGCACGGTGGTTTTGGAATGGGCCTTGCCCGCGTCATGATGCTCATGCTGGAGCAATCGAGTATTCGAGAAACGACGTTCCTCTTCAGGGGTCCTAACCGGCTTCTGCCGTAGGAATTTCGTGGAGTGACCACCCGAGTGTTGTCTCGAGGGTGTGGGTCACGTGGTCGCATACGTCGCGGAGTATCGCGTCATCTGGATGGTGCAGATCCAGGGTGAGAGGCAGGTCCTCACCGAATTTAGGAACTTCGATACTGAGCACCACGCCGTTGTTCAGAGTGAGGGTCACGTCAGAGGGATCATCGACATTCCAGGGGACCTGGAGTGCGTCTTCGAGAACGGCGAGTGCTTCCGCTTTCGAGAGAAACACCGATGTCACCAGAGTCACCGTGCTCATCCGTGAGTACTCCCTCGGCGACACTTTTCGGAGCAGTAAAGGACTTGGTCCCAGTTCTTCGCCCATTTCTTCCGCCACTCAAAAGGCAGGCCGCAGCGCGCACACGTCTTGGGCTCAAACCCATTCTTGGTGAGTGCGCGCCGGGGCATGGGCTTCAGTGTAGGCAGGGCGACTGAAACACCCCTGACATATCGCCAGGAGTACTGTGTTTCTATGGCTGACCTCTTCGAGGGTTATCGGGACACACGAGTCCTCCCTGGGTCACGGGCGCCCTTCGATGAGATGTTTGCTGGCGCCAAGTCGCCGCGAGCGCCCTACGGGATGGTCCATGAGGCGCTGTCGCAGATGAGTCGCGATGAGTTGCGGGGTCGCACCGAATCCCTCGCCAGCTCCTACCTTGCCCAAGGCGTCACCTTCGACTTTGCGGGTGAGGAGCGACCCTTCCCTCTCGATGCGGTTCCTCGGGTGATTTCGCAGGACGAATGGTCGGGCTTGGAGGCTGGAATCCAGCAACGAGTTCGAGCCCTCGAAGCATTCTTGGCCGATATTTATGGCGCCCAGGCAGCAATTCGAGACAACATCATTCCCGCCCGGGTGATTACCTCATCCGAGCATTTCCTTCGCGCTGCCCACAACGTCGTGGCGGCAAACCAGGTTCGCATTCAGGTCTCCGGCATCGACCTGATTCGAGACGAAGCGGGAGTGTGGCGGGTCCTCGAGGACAATGTTCGGGTTCCGAGCGGCGTGAGCTACGTCATCTCGAACCGTCGCGTGATGGCCCAAACCTTGCCCGAGCTTTTTGTCAGCATGCGGGTCAAACCCGTCGGTGACTACCCCTTCCAGCTTCTCCAGGCTCTCCGAGCGGCGGCACCCAACGGTGTGGAAGATCCGACCATCGTGGTGTTGACCCCCGGTGTTTATAACTCGGCCTACTTTGAGCACACACTTCTGGCTCGCCTCATGGGTGTCGAACTTGTGGAAGGCAGAGACCTTTTCTGCTCAGGTGGTCGGGTGTGGATGCGCACCACCGCCGGTCCCACACGGGTCGATGTCATTTACCGAAGAGTTGATGATGAATTCCTCGACCCGCTTGAGTTCCGGGTCGATTCCCTGCTGGGTGCTCCTGGTTTGATGTTGGCCGCCAGGCTCGGCAACGTCACCATTGCCAATGCAGTGGGCAACGGTGTTGCCGATGACAAGCTCGTCTATACCTATGTCCCCGACCTGATTCGCTACTACCTCGCCGAGGAACCCCTCCTCCCCAACGTCGACACCTGGCGGCTCGAAGATCCCGATTCTCTCGAGGAAGTGCTCGACCGCCTCGACGAACTCGTCGTCAAACCGGTCGATGGCTCCGGAGGCAAGGGGCTCGTCGTAGGACCGGCAGCGAGCAAGAAGAAGCTTGCGGAACTCAAGAAAACTCTCTCAGCTGATCCCCGGGGCTGGATTGCCCAGGACGTCATCGCGTTTTCGACAATTCCCACCCTGGTGGATGAGGGATTACGCCCCCGCCACGCGGATCTCAGGCCATTCGCGGTCAACGACGGCCGTGACGTGTGGGTGTTGCCCGGTGGGCTGACACGCGTTGCGCTGCCCGAGGGTGAGCTTGTGGTGAATAGTTCGCAAGGTGGGGGCTCGAAGGACACGTGGGTGCTCGGTGGTCGGGTCTCTGCAGCGACCGAACACGATGTGAAAGCCATCGTGATGGAGCAGGCCACCGTGACTCAAGCCATTCCCGTCATCACCCCCGCTCAGCTCGCCGCCTACGAATCCCATCCCACGACCCCTCAACACTCGCCCGCTGAGGACGCGAAGCGGCGAGACCAGCAACAGCAACAGCAACAGGAGGGCGGATCGTGCTCAGTCGAATAGCCGAAAGCCTTTTCTGGATCGGTCGCTATGTGGAGCGAGCCGATGGAACAGCTCGCATCCTCGATGTCCACCTGCAGCTGCTTCTGGAGGACCCCTGGGTTGAGGAGGACATCGCGTGTCGAGCACTTCTCGGTGTGATGGGATCCCACGCGAGCGATGATTCTCCGGTAACAAGGGCAGACCTCCTGGTCACCCTCGGCGTGGATCGGGAGTCCCCGGCCTCTATCGCGTATTGCCTCGACCAGGCCAGGGAGAACGCACGCAGAGCGCGCGAGGTCGTCTCCACCGAGTTGTGGGAGGTGTTGAACACCACGCGCTCGAGGGTTCCGAAGAAAGTCGCCCCGGACAAGGTGCACGAGTTCTTTGCGTGGGTGCGTGAGCGCAGCGCACTCGCAGTGGGCACCGTCGGATCCTCGGCGAGTCGGGATGAAGCCTGGTCGTTTTTCACTTTGGGCCGCAGCATCGAGCGGGCGGATATGACCGCAAGGCTGCTCTCCACCTCAGCTCTTGTTGAGGCGGGTGGACCATCGTGGACCACCATCTTGAGATCGTGCGGTGGCTATGAGGCGTATCTGCGGACCTACCGCGGTATGCCTTCGGCCGAAAACGCAGCCGAGTTCCTCATTCTTGACCGCCTCTTTCCCCGCTCGATCCTCTACTCGCTGATCAGGGCGGAAAAATGCCTCAATGACATCGAGCCCCGCTCCGAGCGAGCTGGCGTGAGTGATCAGGCACTTCGCGTGCTCGGTCAGATCCGATCCGACCTGGAGTTTTCCCCGATCACCCGCATCATCGCGGACCTCACCGAAAACATGGACTCCATTCAGGCGGGAGTGTCTGATGTGAGCGAAGCAATCCGCCAGCGCTACTTCCCCGTCCTCCAAGCACCGGTGTGGGTGAGGGAGGACGCATGAGTCGCCTGCGTGTCAAACACACCACCTCATTTACCTACGAGGCGGAGGTCCAGGCTTCCTATAACGAGACCCGCATGCGCCCCGACATGAGTGACCGACAATTCTTGTTGTCCTCTCAGTTGGTGATTACCCCTCTCTCGAGCCAGCACCAATTCACGGACTATTGGGGAACGAGGGTCACCTCAATCGAGATTCTCACTCCCCACCAGGAGCTTTCGATTGTCGCGGAGAGCTTGGTCGAGATTAATCCGCGACCTCCCGTTACCGAGGGCCTGGAATGGGGCGAAATCAAGTTGGCACCCCAGGCCTCAGCGGAACTCACGGAGCTTCTCACCCTCACGCCGTTGACGAAACCGCCGAAGGACGTCATCAAGGGTGCTCACAAGATTGCGGCCGCCTCGGAAACCCCGGACCAGGCTGCGCGAGAGATTTGCGAATGGATCAACGACGAGATGTCATATGTGCCGGGTGTCACCCAAGTCCATTCGAGTGCCGCTGAAGCGTGGAAGGACAAGCAGGGTGTGTGCCAGGACATCTCCCACATCACGGTGGGTGCCCTCCGCAGTGCGGGAATTCCCGCGCGCTATGTCAGCGGATACCTTCACCCGGTCGATGATGCTGAGATCGGCGATGTGGTGGAAGGAGAATCTCACGCGTGGGTGGAATGGTGGTCAGGTGCTTTTCGTGGCTTTGACCCGACCAACCGAAAAGAGGTGGGCGATCGTCACGTCATCGTGGGTCGCGGGCGCGACTACACAGATGTTCCTCCGCTGCGAGGGGTTTATGACGGTCCAGCGACATCAGACCACCACGTCCGGGTGGAATTGAGCCTCGAGCACTAGTCGCGGTGTGCCGCGTGTATAGCGTCGTGAAAGTACTGCGCTAAGCCTTCTCTCCGGGTTTCGTAGAACGCTCGGAAACGGGGATCTGTCACATACATGGTGGCGAGCTGAGTGTGCATCTCGGGTGAGCACTCGAAATACCATCGGGAGATCTCCTGCCGGCAGTGCTCGGCAGCGCCGGTGGCCTCTGTGCTGGTCGGAGGTAAACCTTGATCCATGGCGTCGATGACCCCTTGCAAGGCTTCTTCTTGAGCGGCTTGAGCGTTCTTCTTATCAACCGTGGAGTAGGAGGACAGTCGCCTCTGGGACTCTTGGAAAGCCTCCGTCGCCCCCCAGCGCTCTGTGGCTTCCGCCTCATACTCGGCGGACGTATCCTTCGGGTCGCTCATCGGAGAAACACTACCGGGAACTAATCGACTGGAACTTTCTGATCGACAGCGGAACAAAAATGGCCAACATCACGGCCATCCCCAGAAGCACCGTCAGAATCGGGTTTTGACTCGTCCACGCATCACCCACCGGAGTGCCAGGTGCGGTGTTCCCAAAGAGCTCTCTCGCTGCCTGCACCAACGCAGACACGGGGTTCCACTCCGCAAAGACTCGAAGCGGGGTGGGGAGCGTTTCGGAGGGAACAAAGGCATTCGAAATAAAGGTCAGCGGAAAGAGCACCAGGAAGGAGACATTGTTGATGATTTCGGGGCTTCGAACGCTCATGCCAATAAACGCCATCACCCAGGAGAAGGAGTAGGCGAACAACAACAGCAAGACCACGGCAAGAACTGCTTCGAGGAAGCTGGAGCGAACCCGCCACCCAACGATAAAACCGGTGACCATCATGACGACCATGGAGCTTGCGTTGATGAACATGTCACCGTTGGTTCGACCCACCAGAACCGCTGCGGGGCTCATCGGGAGGGTGCGAAACCTGTCGATAATCCCGTCTTTCAAGTCTTGTGCCATCGCTGAACCCGAATAGGTCGAACCAAAGACCACGGTTTGGGCGAAGATTCCCGCCATCAAGAATTCGGCGTAGGAGCTTCCCGGTATCTCAATAACACCGCCATAGACATAGGTGAAGAGCAGCACGAACATGATCGGCTGAATCAGGGTGAACACGAGAATGTCGGGAACCCGCTTGATCTTCAGCAGGTTGCGCTTTGTCGTCACCCATCCATCAGAGAGGAAACGAGTCACCGGGGTTCCACGAGGAGTGAGAGTTGTCATGCGCTCACCTCTTCCGCCTTGTGTCCGGTGAGCTGTAAGAACACATCATCGAGCGTGGGCCGGCGCATTCCCGCGTCATTAAGCTCAATACCGGCATCAGCCATGGCTTTTAGGACCGCCTGGAGTGACTTGGCTGCGTTGTCGACTGGTCCCACGAGGGTGCGCTCATCAGCACCGGTCGCAATCTCTCCCGTCACGTGAGGGGCGAGGACATCTTTCGCTCGCTCCACATCACCTGGATCATGGACCGTAATCTCGACTCGCTGCCCACCGACCAAGAGCTTGAGCTCATCGCTCGTTCCCTGAGCGATGACCTTGCCCTCGTCAATGACCGCGATGTTGTCGGCAAGCTGGTCCGCTTCCTCCAAATACTGGGTCGTGAGCAAGACGGTGGTGCCATCGGAGACCAAACGTTTGATGACATCCCACAGTGCCAGCCGGCTCCGGGGGTCGAGACCCGTCGTGGGCTCATCGAGGAACAACACGGGGGGATTCACCACAAGCGCCCCCGCGAGGTCGATGCGCCGACGCATACCTCCAGAGAATCCTTTGACCGGGCGATCCCCAGCCTCCACGAGGTCAAACATCTCGATGAGCTCTCGCGCTCGTCGACGTGACTCCTCGGGAGAGAGGTGATAGAGCCTGCCGACCATGTCGAGGTTTTCAAACCCGGTCATGTTTTCATCGACGGCCGCGTATTGACCGCTCACACCGATCATGCGTCGAACCTGATCGGGCTGCGCTAACACATCCACCCCACCGAGGGTTGCTGACCCAGAATCCGGTCGAATCAGGGTGGTCAAGACTTTCACGGTCGTTGTCTTTCCCGCACCGTTGGGACCCAGAAGGGCTTGCACGGTCCCGCGGGGAACGCTGAGAGAAAGATCATCGAGAGCTTTGACGACCCGTTTACCCGCGGTATAGGTCTTGACCAGGTTGCTGGCCTGAATGAAGGCTTCTGTCACAATCACTTTCCTCTGGTGGAGCTCGCTTAGAGTAGCGGACAGAACCCACGACACTCTGAACATTGAGGAGCCCCGGCTACCGTGACGACACCTCGCATTGGTCTGTCGACCTATCGAACACCGGGCCAGATGACCATCTACGACGGTGAACTCGCCGTTTTGCCTTCGCAATACATCGAGTCGGTCACGAGGGCGGGTGGTCTCGCCGTCATGATTCCCCCGCAACCGCTCACCTCCGAGCAGGCCACCTCAGTGTTATCCGGACTCGATGGCCTCATCATCACAGGCGGAGCGGACATCAATCCCTCGCGCTATGGCCAAGAGCGAGGGCCTCACACGGCAGACTCTGAGGACCTCCGGGACTCCCTAGAAGACACCCTGCTGAACTCAGCCAGAGAGATGGGTATGCCCATTCTCGGGATCTGCCGGGGTGCTCAGATGTTGAATGTCCACCTCGGGGGAACGCTCCACCAGCACCTACCCGACGTGGTCGGGCACGACCGGTATCGGGTGGGAGATGGGGTGTTTCACCCAGAACCCATGACCATCACGGAGGGCAGTCTTCTCCACACCATCCTTGGCGAGACCGAAGTGCCAGGACACGTCTATCACCATCAAGCGATTGACCAGGTTGCACCAGGCCTCACGGTAAGCGCTCGAGGATTTGATGGCACGATTCAGGCGGTCGAAATGGAGGATTACCCCTTCGGCCTAGCCGTCCAATGGCACCCGGAGGAGAACCTGGACGATGTGCGCATCTTCCAGGGACTCGTCTCTCACATCACGAGCTAGCGAACGTGCTGGCATCAATGACGAAGCGGTACCGAACATCGCTGTCGACGACCCGATCCCACGCTTCGTTGATGTAGTCGGCATTGATGACCTCAACGTCAGAAACGATGTTGTGCTCGGCAGCGAAATCCAACATCTCTTGAAGCTCCGACACCGGGCCGATCATGCTTCCCGCAATACGCCGCCGCTGCGCCAACATCGAAAAAGCCTTAATCGGATACGGCTCGGGGGCAAGACCGACCATGACAAGGGTCCCATCGAGACCCAGTAATTCGAGATACAGGTTCAGGTCAATCGGAGCTGACACCGTATTGATCAGAAGATCAAACTGCTTCTGGTGGGTCTCAAAAACCGACTCATCGGTGGTGACAATGAAGTCATCCGCTCCCATACCCAGAGCGTCATCCTTTTTTGATGCAGAGTGCGAGAGCACGGTTACGTGGGCGCCGAGGGCCTTCGCAAACTTCACTCCCATGTGACCGAGACCTCCAAGGCCGATGATGCCAACCTTCTTTCCAGGCCCCGCACCCCACTCTTTGAGCGGGGAATACAAGGTAATACCCGCGCACAGCAGCGGTGCCGCTCCCGCGGGATCGAGGGACTCTGGAACGTTGACCACATAACCGTGGTCGACGACAATTCCTGTGGCATACCCACCGAGTGTGTAGCCATCGCCCTCTCGCTCGGGGTTGTTGTAGGTGCCGATCATTCCTTTGACGCAGTAGTTGCTCATGCCCGAGCGACAGTGCACACACTCCCGGCAGGAATCCACGTAGACACCCACGCCGACGCGTTGACCGACTGAGAACTGGGTGACCTCGGAACCGACCTCGGTGACACGTCCTACGATTTCGTGACCGGGAACGCAGGGGAACATGACATCACCCCACTCGCTTCGACCCGTGTGGATGTCCGAGTGACATACCCCCGACCATTCGATAGCAACAGCCACGTCTGCTGGGCCAACGTCACGCCGACTAAAGGTCCACGGTGCAAGCTTCTCGCGCTCGCCGTGTACTGCGTATCCCACTACATCCACAATGAAGTCCTTTCGAATAGTCCGTCGCTCATTCTGCCTCACAGCTCCTAGGCTTGCCTGATGGCCACCCACGAGCTCGACATCACGACAATGGCCCATGGTGGATCCGGAATAGGTCGAATCGACGGCAGAGTCGTCTTCACGCCAGGCGTCGTCCCGGGTGAGGTTGTCGAAGTCGAAATCGTGGAGGACTCGAAGAAGTCCCTGTGGCGAGCGCAACCACTGCGTGTTCTCACCCCGAGTCCCCACCGGGTTCCCCATATCTGGCCTGAAGCCGACATTTCTCGACCCTGGGCTGCTCGTGCGGGTGGAGCAGACTACGGGCACATCGAGCTTTCTCATCAGCGCACCCTCAAGACAGAGATTCTGCGCGATTCCCTCCGCCGCTTTGGTGGACTCGAGGGAGACCTCGTGGACTCCGTGGAGGTCAAGGGTGTCCCCGGTGACGACCAGAACAACGGTGTGGCGTGGCGCACGAGGATTACCCTCCACGCTGACTCAATGGGGAAGCTAGGCCCCTATGCCGAGAAGTCTCACACCGTCATCCCCGTCGCTTCTCTTCCTCTGGCCAGCGAGAACATCCAACGGTGCGGAGTCTTGGACTCCACCTATCAGGGCTCAACGAGCATCCGCGTGGTGGATGCGTCCTCTGGAGTGCGGCTCATCATCGATAACCAGAAGCCCCAGGAATTGAGCGAATTTGTCGCCGGTACCGAATTCCATCTCAATGACCACACGTTCTGGCAAGTTCATCACCAGGCGCCCGAGGTCCTTCAAGGTGCCCTGACGCGAGCAGTGCGACCAGAGCTCTTCGATCCACAGGCCCGAAATGCTGACCTGTATTGCGGAGTGGGACTCCTAGGAGCGGCTCTAGCTGAGCTCTCGCCTGGCGAGATAAACCTGGTGGGCGTGGAGTCTGACGAGCATGCTTTGCCTTATCTCCAGCAAAACCTGGGCGACACAGCTCACCTCGAGGTAGTCGCTGACCGAGTCGACCGCTGGCTTCGGCGCGAAGCGGCAGAACACGATGCGACCGCGGCTGGAGCGTGGCAGTCAGCCACCGTCATTCTTGACCCACCGCGGAGCGGTGCAAAGTCTGATGTGATTTCTTCACTGGAGACCCTTCGCCCAGCTCAGATCGTCTATGTGGCGTGCGATCCCGTGGCTTTGGGTCGGGACTCAGGTTTACTCGACAAGGCCGGCTATGACATGGTGTTTATAGAGGCGTGGGATCTCTTCCCCCACACTCACCACATGGAAACCATTGCCACCTTTGTCAGGAGAGAAAAGTAACCGTGACCAGTCTGTATCTCGCGTCGACCTCCCCTGCGAGAAAAAAGATCCTCTCCGACATCGGGTTGAAAGCAACCGTCGTCGCCCCCGATGTCGATGAAAAGAAGGCTGTCGAGGCGATGACTATCGAACGGACCGCTTCCAATGTTGCTCTCACCTTGGCCAAACTCAAGGCAGAGAGTGTCGTCAAGCCTTCCCGAAAAGGTCTCATCATCGGAGGCGACTCTGTGTTTGAGTTTGGTGGCGAGCTACTGGGTAAACCACTGAAAGCGTCCGTCGCGAAGGAGCGCTGGCAAGCGATGCGAGGTCGATCCGGCACCCTCTACTCGGGACTCTGGGTGGTCGATAACAGTGACGGATCCCACCACGGTGGACTCGGTCGCGTCAGTCACGCCACTGTGCATTTCGCTGACAACATCACCGACGCCGAAATCGACGCATATGTCAAGACCGGGGAACCCCTCAATGTCGCCGGAGCCTTCACTCTGGACGCCAGAGGTGCAGCGTTAATCAGCCATATTGAAGGTGACCCGTGGGCGGTAGTGGGGATGTCCGCATCAGCACTCCGACTTCTCATTCGAGGCCTCGGACACGACTACCACACGCTGTGGTCATAAAGGATTCGCAAGCCTCATACTGAGCAGGTGGACCTGGGAACCTGGCTTCTATATAGCGCCGCTGCGCTGGGTCTTTCCCTCACACCGGGCCCTAATGGTTTGCTCGCGCTGACACACGGAGCGTTGTATGGGCTGAAGAAAACAACGTTCACCATCGCCGGTGGGGCGCTCGGGTTTGTCCTGGTGATAGCACTCTCGCTCTTTGGAATTGGGGCACTTCTGGCAGCATCAGCGCAACTGCTTATCGTCTTGAAATGGGTCGGTGGTGCCTACCTCATCTGGTTGGGGATCCAGGTGTGGCAATCACCAGCAATCGGGAGTACCCCCAAGGCGACAGGTCCCCTCGTGACCGGGACAGCAGTGTTTCGACAGGGCCTCCTCGCCGCGGTGACCAATCCGAAAGGCATTCTGTTTTTTGTCGCTTTTCTCCCCCAGTTCCTCGTCACCGACTCCCCCCTGTTAATTCAATTCGCGATCATGACGGTTACGTTTGTGGGAATCGAGATTGTCACCGAAACCGTCATTGCTCTGGGGTCGGAAAAAATCCAGCCGTTCCTGGCAAAGTTTGGCACTCGCGTCAATCAGACCTTCGGTGCAGTGTTTATCGCGATCGGCATCGCGTTGCCGCTACGTGGCTAGGACTTGTCCCTCTTCTTGACCGCCATGGCGGCAAAGAATTCCCAAATCAAACGGTGGGCGTTATTGACGGTGATGTCCGCACTGTCATAGGCAGGAGCGACCTCCATCACATCGAACCCCACAACGTCGAGCTCGAGGGTGAGTCGTCGAACAATCCGTAACAGATCGATGGGAGCAAAGCCACCGGGTTCTGGTGTTCCCGTCGCCGGAGCGAACCCAGGATCCAAGACGTCAATATCAATCGAGATATACGCCTTGGGAGCTCGTTTCCGAGCTTCAGCGATGACATCATCGAGGACCGGCATCGCCCCTCGCTCCCAAAACTCCTGCATCATGTAGTGCTTGAGGTTGTTCTCCCGCATCCACTTCTGGTCTTCTTCTCCTGGCCAATAACCACGGAGCCCCAGTTGCAAGAAGCGGTCACCCGGGATAGCTCCAGATTCGACAAGCCGGCGCATCATCGCACCGTGACTTGCGAAGTTTCCTTCTATTTCGTTCGCGGTATCGGCGTGCGCATCGAAATGAATCATCGCCACGTTGCCAAAGCCATGCGCTTCCGCGACAGCAGTGGCACTCGGCCAGGTGACCGAGTGATCTCCTCCGAGAATCACGGGGGTGATGCCTCGAGTGGTGAGCGCGCTCACGCGCTCATAAATACTGGCTTTCGATTTCTCCCACTGGCCATGACTGGTGATGGCGTCACCAAAGTCGACGACGTTGAGGTGGTCAAAGATTTCGATGCCGAGATCGAGGTGATAGGTGCCAGGGTCATAAGCATTCGCGCGGAGTGCCCGGGGTCCAAAACGCGCACCAGGTCGGTTGGTCGTGCTGTCATCCCACGGGGCTCCCACCACTCCGATATCGGGCTGGATGGTGTCGAGATCGTTCGCATCAGCAACAAAGGGGCGCATTCCGAAGGTGGCGAGACCCTGAAACGACGGCGCATCGAGTTGTTCACGCATCCCCGGGGTAATGAAATCGTCTGTTCCCATCTACCCAGAGTAGGGCTCGAGAGTCCAGACTTGAAGGGTGTGTGGACGTTTTGCTCTGGACCAGACCACGGATGCCCTTGTGGTGGAGTTTCTCGCGCAGACCAATCGCTTCCCCGACTGGTTTCCCCGATGGAATATCGCCCCCACCACGACGATTCCCCTGGTGGTGACGACAGAGTCCGGAGAGCGCCTCATCGGTCCCGCCCGGTGGTCCCTGGTTCCCTCCTGGTCGAGAGAACTAACGCTGAAGTATCCAACGTTCAACGCCCGATCAGAAACGGCTGCCGAAAAGCCCACCTTCCGGGGGTCGGTACAAAGTCACCGCTGTATCGTCCCCATTTCGGCGTATTACGAGTGGACCAGCTTGGGGGGATCGAAAGCCCCCCATGCGATGTACCGCCCCGACCAACCGGTCGTGGGTCTGGCCGGCCTCTATTCCTGGTGGACCAATCCCGCCAGTGGCGAATTGCTCGCCACGGCAACCATCCTCACTCGCGATAGCGCAGGCATCCTCGCTCCGATTCACGACCGTATGCCCATCGCTGTTGAGCCAGACGACTACGACCGGTGGCTTGATCCCTCCCATACCGAGGGAGCACCCCTCATTGCGGAAGTGTCTGAGCGTGCAGCAGCGAACGCCGACCGCTGGGATCACTATGAAGTAGCCCCTCTTCGAGGCGATGGTCCAGACTTACTCGAGAGGAAAGAAGGGCCATGACCACCATTGCAGAGGTGTTGGATTCTTTTCCCGAGAAGCAGTCGGCGGCTCTCTGGAGTGTGCACCACACTCTCGAAGCATTGCTTCCCCACTCTGAGCACGATATGTCCTGGGGTATGCCGACGTTTCGCTGCGAGGGAATCATCGTGACATCACTGCTGGGTTTTCAGAATCACAACAGCTTGTTCCCGGGTCCTGAGGTGATGGAACTAATGGGAGATGCCCTCGCGGGATACACGGTCACGAAGGGAACCATCCATTTCGACAAAGAAAAAGCTCCCCCGAAGAGCTTTCTGCAAGCAGTTGTTGACGCGCGCATCCGGGCAATCAATTCTTCCTTTCCCAAAAAATCGGGAGAGTTCCTCGAGCTCTATGGAAATGGTGTGCTGAAGGCGCGAGGGAAATACAAGGAGGGCCAGATGCATGGCGCGTGGAGTTTCTACCGCAAAGACGGAACTCTGATGCGCCAAGGTTCTTTCCGACAGGGTGAGCAAAGCGGAGAGTGGACGACTTACGACTCCTCCGGATCCCCCTACAAGACGACCAGGTTTGGGTGAGAGATGGGTCAACATCTCGCAGAAGCTCAGGCACACCTCTCCTCCGTGTGTGAGGTGATGGCGACGCTGATTCCTCGGCACACCCCGCCCGACATCACCCCCAAAAAGCCAGAGGATTACTTCTCGGTTCTGGTCTCGTCAATTCTGGGTCAACAGCTCTCCGTCAAAGCGGCCGACACCATTGAAGCCAGACTCACGGCCGCGCTCGGTCCTCACAATCCGACCGTGCTCTCTGGAGCAACGGTGGAAGAGCTTCGAGAACACGGACTCTCTCGATCAAAAGCCTCCTACGTGATTGGAATGGCAGAAGCTTTTGCACGTGGCGAGATCGATCCCCACGAACTCGCCACCGCCGAGAGCGATGTCGTCGTGTCCCAACTGACAGCGCTGAAAGGCATTGGTCCGTGGACCGCAGAGATGTTCCTGATTTTTGGAATGGGACATCCCGATATCTGGTCACCCGGTGACTTGGGCCTGCGCAAGGCGGTCTGGGCGCACTTCGGTGAAGATGCAGATGTGTCAAAAATTGCGGAACGGTGGAGACCGTTTCGCTCCTACGCTGCCCTGTATTTGTGGGAATTTAGCGACAACAGCCCCGGCTAAGAACAACCCAGGGGTTGGGTGATTCACGCCCTCGGGATACCCTCGAAGGCATGCGTGCACGAAGCTGGGTTGCTCTCGGTCTGGGAGGACTACTCGTCGTCGGTGGAGGAGGAGCCCTGGCGCTCGGCGATTACGTCTATCGAACCGGGACCAGTGTCCCGTGTGGCATCAATGCCGACGATGTTGATAACACCCCCGAGCAGTTCACGACTCCGCTCGAAGGTCCCTTCCCGGGAGAAGGATGGAACCAGTGGGTGGGTTACGACCTCTCTGACTGGTGGCTCAGTGACATTCCGATCGAGACCGTCACCATTCCCGTTGGAGACGACATCACGCTAGAGGCGTGGTGGATTAAGGCCTCCTACCCCGTTGCGCAGGAAACGGTCATCGTCACCCACGGGTATGGAACATCTCGCAGGGACTACAACGCCCTCTTACCCTCAGCCATGCTCGCGAAAGAAGGATTCAACGTTCTGCTGGTGGACCAACGTGACACGGGTAACTCCACCTGTGTTGATGGTCGCCACTCCGCTGGTCAAGACGAATCTGATGACTTTGCTGCTGTCGCCCAATGGCTGGTCGCTGACAAAGGAATTTCTCCCGACAAAATCGGCATGTTTGGAGTGTCGGGCGGAGCAATCGCAACCGCAATTTTGCCCGCTAAGTCAGATAACGTAACCGCCTTCGCAATGGAGGCTCCGATTTTTGATTTTGCCGACACAGCACGCCGAGAAGTCGAGTTCCAGGGTTTCCCGGGATTCCTGTGGAGCTTGGCAGACACCGCAGCCATGCTGCGCGGTGTTGACCTGAACGCAACCCCTATCCCGGCC
>JBMUEW010000022.1:0-20182 GCA_049460875.1 Pontimonas sp. | reverse complement strand
AATGGCAACCATGGGCAGTATCGATCCCGCGAGGAAAGCGAGCGCTGAGGAGACTGCGGCGTGCCAAGGGTTTGTGAGTTCTAGTTCGTTGATCCCGAGCTCCGCTTCCAGATGTGCAGCAACGGCATCGTGTTCGGTGAGCTCCCTGGCGACGAGGGCTGCGGTCGATGCACTGAGACCCCGCTGCTGATAGAGCTCTGCCAGCTCTTGGAGTTCAGCTTCCGGATGCTCCTCCAGTTCTTGGCGCTCACGTTTGATCAGGGATGCTTCGCTGTCTCGTTGTGATGAGACGGAAACGAACTCACCGAGCGCCATAGATAGTGACCCAGCAATGATCCCTGCGGTGCCGGCGATGAGTATTGGTCCCGGGTCGGATGTGGCGGCTGCCACTCCGACGACCAGGGCAGCGATGGAAACAATTCCATCGTTAGCCCCCAGGATTCCAGCCCTTAGCCAGTTGAGCCGGGGCGCAAAGTTCAGCCGATGTGGCTCAAACTCTTGCTCGCTGGACACCCATCGAGTCTACTGCGCGGTGTTTCGTGCGCGGATTCGTCTCTCGTATCGCCCGGAGGGCACCAACGATGGCGGTGATGGCGAGGACGTCGAGACCCCACTGTTTGTTGAGCAGTGACCGAACCATTTGCGCTCCTTGATGGAGCCCAACCACTGCCGCAAAGCCTGTCACGAGCCAGCGGGCGACCTGCTCACCGACAGCAAGATTGGCCACAACTCCGAGGATTCCCACCACGGTTGCAGCAACAACCCACGGATACTGTCGGAGGAATTGAGTCACCTTTGTCATCATGGCGATTCTCCCACCTGCCGGCACCTCGCCGTGTTTCCCTGGTTCTACACTCGATGTGAGAGAGCTCGCTACCCCCACGCTCGCCCGTATCACCAGGAGGCCCCGATGTCCGGTGAATCTGCAGTGCCCAGCGAGGGTCACGGTCTGCTGGCGAGACTGAGGGAGAGCGGAGAAAACCTTTTTGTGGCGACTCTGGCCATCGTCACCGTGGTTTTGGGGACCATCGTGACCGTGCTCTTTCCACCCTCTCCAGGCCCCCTGATTGTGTTGAGTGATTCCGGTGCTGCGTCGGCTGAATCGTGGGGAGAATCTGCGATGTATATCGACTATGAGTACGTCGCCGGAGCTGATTTATCCGATTCACCCGGATCTGGAGTCGTGTACCAGCTGGAGTTATCGGGAGACCCACTCGACATCCTTGCTGGATTGGGTGAGGTCTATGGGCTTGAGGGCGCACCAGTAGAGAGTCAGTATTTTGACGAGCTGTGGCCAGGCTACGTTCTAGGGCCTGAAGATTGGAGCGGCCCGACCCTCAATCTCACCTGGAGTGGCACGGGGCCCTGGTACTACAGCGATCCCGATGCCTACCAGCAGCCCACGTGCAGGGAGATTGAACCTGAAGAGAGCTCGGAGGAACCCGGAGGGTTCGAATGTGAAAACCCTGAGCCAAGTGGGCCGCTACCCAGTGTCGCCGAAGCGACGGACATGGCTGTAGAGCTGTTCCAGAAATCGGGCCTCAACGTCAATTCTTCGGAGGTGACGGTCCTGGCGAACGACGAATGGGGCGTTGGGTTGAGTGCGATTCAAACCATTGAGGGAGCAGATACTGCACTCGAGTGGAGTGTGTTTTTTGCACCAGGCCCCACGCTTGCGTCGGTGTCAGGTCACGCTGCGATACCCCAACCACGGGGCGTTTTCGAAACCGTGAGCCCCCGGGACGCACTGGAGAGACTCGAGTCCGGCCAATGGTGGGGTAGCCCCGCACCCCTCTACCATTCGGGATTTGACAGCGTTTTTGAGGACAGCCATTCCTTCGACGAACCACTGTCCCTCGAGCCTGGTGACGTCATTACCGTCACGGTCGAGGCCGCGGAAGAGGCACCCTTGTTGATTTGGGACGCCCAGGGCGTCGCCTGGCTCGTTCCGGGGTACATCATGAGGCACGGGGATGAACCGTGGAATGCCTCTGCGGTAATCTCCGTCGAGGAGGGAGTCATTGAATTACCCGACCCCATGATGGTGGACATCATGCCGATTCCCGAAGGAGAACAATCATGACGAACAGAGCGCTCGGTCCCTGGCAGGTATTTCCGATTGGGCTCGGATGCATGAACGTGTCGTGGCCTAAGGGAGCCGCTGTCGACCCAGAATTGAGGTTATCGAGTGCGATTCCAGGGATCCAGGCCGGACTCGATGCGGGTGTGACTCTGCTCGATACCGCCGACATTTATGCTCCCGCGTGGGACAAGGTCGGACACAACGAGCTTTTTCTGGCCGAAGCTCTGGCGGGATGGGACGCCTCACCAGAGCGAAAAGGTTCGGTCCTCATTGCGACCAAGGGAGGCATCACCCGAAGCGACGGTGAGAAGTGGGGCCGAAACGGCTCCCTCGACTACTTGGTGGGTGCGGCGGAGCGATCCCGAGAGCGTCTCGGGGTTGATGTTATTGACTTGTGGCAACACCACCGGCTTGACCCCTCGATTCCTTTCGAGACGCAGTTCGAGAATGTCTTGGAGCTCAAGAGTCGCGGATTGGTTCGCGAAATAGGTGTCTCAAATTACTCAGCGGCTCATCTGAAGAAAGCCCTCGACATCGGTGGTGGCCCTGGAGATGGCGGGCTCATCTCAGTTCAGAACGAGTTCAGCCCCCTCTATCGCCATGATCTGGACGTGCTGGAGTTATGCGAGGAGCACGGGATCGCCTTCTTGCCGTGGTCACCACTCGGTGGTTCCAAAAAGGTCAATCGCATCACGAGTGGGGAAACCGGTGCTTTTGTCACGATGGCCCAGGAAAAGCAGGTCAGCCCTGAATCCCTGGTTCTCTCCTGGCTGCTGGCGTACTCACCCGTCATCATCCCCATTCCTGGCGCGACGCGGGTGGAGTCCATCCGGGATGCCGTGTCAGCGGCAAACCTCACCCTGAGCGATGAGGAGCGAGATGCGCTGACGGCGTCGCTTCCCGAGAGCTTGCCCCGGTCCGAGGAGTTAGAACCCAGTCCGCCGTGGCGCGGGGAGGTTTAGGCGCCCGAACTCACGGGTGGTATCTCTGCGGCCCCCAAGATGCGCCAGCCTTCAGTGGTGTTGTTGAGTTCGTAGTAGTAGGTGTAAACCTCTCCGGAGACTGTCGTAACGGTCACGACAGTGTTCCCCAAATCTCGTGGAAACAACACACAGTCGCTCAAAGTGTGTGAGCGGGACTCCAGCAAGCTGGAATAGCCCTCCCGAATTACGTTCTCGAACATCTCCTCGGTGACGTTCTGCTGGAAGGCGGGCGCGGCCCAGGAATACGCTTCAGAGAAATTTCCCGTCCGGAGGGCATCGATTTGCGCCCCAATGGTGGCGCTCATGGCACGATCATTGCCAACATCACAGGGCGCGGGAGCCGTGAGATTCGACGAATTGTCCGACTGAGATTCTCCCGGACTGGTCGGTTCGGGAACTTCCGTATTCTCAGTGACTGCGCATGAGCTCGCCAGGAGAACAATGCCAACCAGCCAAGGAATGAGCTTCATGGTGTGTCCTCCTCGCGTTCCACTGTGACAGGGGTAGCTGGACGTTTGCGCAGTGCGGTGCCCATTCAGGAGTAAGTTTTGGTAGGTGAACGCCATTATTCGATTCATTACCGGTCCCAAAACAGCGTGGGTCACGCTCCTCATTGGGCTCATCTTTGCCGCTCTTTCTTTCACCGTTTTCGCTGCGGAAGAGTCCAACGTCAGCCCTGACAACGGGTTACCCGATGATTCCGAGGTGATTCTGGTCGACCAGGCTCTGGCGGACATGCCGGGTTCTGAGGGGACTGCAGCGGTTGTGGTGCTGGCGAAATCATCGGGTGAATTCACCGATGACGAGGTTGTGTGGTTGCAGGGCGAGTTTGACCCCATGATTCAGATGCCCACCGGCGGCGTGAATGAACTGTTCACAGAGTTTTCGAACTTGGAGGTCATGGGCGAAGCTTTCGTGCCACCTGCGACGATTTCGGACGACAACACGACAGCTGTCGTCACTATCCCCATGGATGAAATCGATGATGTCGATGAGCGGGCAGAGCGCGTCGCCGAGATTCGAACCCTCATTGGGGAGGAAACGCTTCCTGGTGTCGAGGCCTACGTGACCGGTCCTGAGGGATTCCAGGTGGATCTTGCAGGAGTGTTCGCCGGAGCAGATTTCACCTTGCTTCTGGCCACAGTGCTCATTGTTATTGTGCTGTTGCTCGTCACCTATCGAAGCCCCATTCTGTGGATCGTCCCACTGCTCGTTGTGGGAACAGCCGATGGCATGGCTGGTCAAATTGGACGCAACGTTGCGGCATTCTTCAACATCACGGCAGATGGCTCCATCACCGGCATCCTCTCGGTCCTCGTGTTTGGCGCCGGAACGAACTATGCACTGCTGCTCATCGCCCGATACAAGGAGGAGCTACTTCTTATTGAGGACCGTCACGAGGCGATGACCAGAGCGGTGAAGGGTGCTGGTCCGGCAATTCTTGCCTCAGGTGGGACCGTTGCACTCGCACTCTTGACCCTGAGCTTTGCCGAGCTCGGCGGGAACCGGGCACTAGGACTGGTCTGTGCAAGTGGAATCGTCGTCGCCATGATTGCTGCTTTGGGTGTCTTGCCGGCAGCGATTGTGGTTTTCGGTCGGGGTCTTTTCTGGCCGTTTGTTCCCAAATTTGGCGGAGTCAACAAGTCGGAGACCGGGTGGTGGGCAAAGCTCGGTAAAGGTGTGAGCAAGCGTCCCGTCACCGTCGCGATTCTGGGTAGTGCCCTCCTCGGGGGGTTGACCGTCGGCTCGAGTGGAATCACGATTGGGATTCCGGAAACGGAACAGTTCCGCGTGAAGCCGGAAGCCGTCACCGGTATTGAAGTTTTGGGAGAAGCTTTCCCGGCGGGGGCGAGCGCTCCCACCCAGGTCATCGCGGTCAACGACTACGCAGACGATGTCATCGATGCCGCACTTGACTCACCATTGGTCGCGTCAGCTGAGGTCGTGGATCAGAACGATGATTTCTCTCGGATCGATGTTGTCCTCGACGCAGAGGGTGGTAGCGAGGAAGCGTATGCGGCCATCGAGACGCTGCGAGAGAACGTTCAGTCTGTTCCCGGCGCGAACGCTCTCGTCGGCGGGGATGATGCGACGCGCCTCGCAGTGAAGCAGGCCTACGAGCGAGACCAGCTTCTGGTCATTCCGCTCATCCTCGTGCTCGTATTTATTGTCTTGGTACTCCTCTTGAGGGCCTTGCTCGCTCCGATTCTCCTCCTGGGAAGTGTGGTGCTCTCGTTCTTCTCGGCGATGGGCGCTGCGTGGTTGATTTTCCAAAACGTGTTTGGAATGTCGGGGCTGGACTTCAGTGTCTTCCTCTACTCCTTCTTGTTCCTGGTTGCTCTGGGAGTTGACTACAACATCTTCCTGGTCTCGAGGGCACGAGAAGAGTCTGCGAACTTGGCCGACAGTGTTCGCCAACCGACACGGCAGGCGATGATCAAAGCTTTGGGAGCCACGGGTGGGGTCATTACTAGTGCGGGAATCCTGTTGGCCGCTGTGTTCGCAGTGCTGGGGGTCCTTCCCTTGATTGCTCTCTTCCAGGTCGGCATCATCGTGGGTATCGGAGTTCTGATCGATACCCTCCTTGTCCGGACCGTTGTGGTTCCTGCGTTGGCCTTCATTACGGGGGACAAATTCTGGTGGCCTCGGAAGAAGCTCACCGCCAGTAAGTTCGGCTAATGCCTGAGCGCTCGTTTCGCTTTACCCACGCCATCACCAGAACCCCACCGGCCAGTGCTGTGGATGGCCTCCGGGCCGAGGATGTTGGAAACCCCGATGTGGCGTTGATGATGGCTCACCACGACGCGTACGTTCATGCTCTGAAGCAGGCGGGCCTCGAGGTTCGGGTCGTGGACGCTCTCGAAGACTTTCCCGACTCCTTATTTGTGGAGGACACTGCCCTCTGCCTGCAAGAAGGTGCCATTGTCTTGCGTCCCGGTGCGCCGACGCGCTTTGGCGAGTCCCTCGCCATGACCCCGCACCTCGAAGAGGTATACACCGAGGTTCGGACACTTGAAGGACCGGGTTTCATCGAGGGTGGGGATATTTTGACTACCGAGTCGGAGATTCTCGTCGGGAAATCTGAGAGAACGGATTCCTTGGGGATAGAGGAGCTCCGACGTTCTGTGGCCGACTGGGGTTACACGGTTCGAGAGGTGACGACTCCTCCCGGTGTGCTCCATTTCAAATCAGATTGCTCTCTGCTGGATGGGTCCACGATTCTCTCGACCCCGAGGCTCTCCCGGAGTGGGTGCTTTGAGGGTTACACGGTGATTGATGTTGCCGAGGGTGAAGAGCCTGCTGCAAACAGCATTCGTGTGAATGATGTTGTCTTTATGCCCCGTGGGTTCCCTGTGACCGCCGAGCGGGTGCGGGAAGCGGGTTTTGTTGTTATCGAGTTGGATAACTCGGAGTGCCAGAAAATTGACGGGGGGCTCTCGTGTTTGTCGCTCCGTTTCACACCCCGTTAGCGCTCGTCCAGCCCCCAGGCTTGGCCATATCCACCTTCTGCCTCAGGCTTGGCCATGAGATCGAGGAAGGGTTTCGCATCGAAGGCTTCTGGGCCGTGGACTCCGGTGCCAGACCACACACCGGTGGCGAGTAGCTCAAGCGCGAGGGCGGGTGCGAGGGCGGTTTGCCAGACGACGCACTGTGCGTCGTAGTGCTCCATAGTCCAGGCATTATCGATCGCGTGATACAGATACACCTCACGCGGTGAACCGTCAGGACCTTTTCCAGTCACCCACGTTCCCGCACAGGTTGTGCCACTCATGCGCTCACCCAATGTCGCAGGGTCAGGGAGCACCGCCGCCACAAGGTCTCTGGGGGACACCGAAGCCACCGAGCGCTTGCCTTCGGCATCGGGGGCGGTGCGGACCGAAATCGGATCTGTGGAATCCAGCCCCATCAGATTGAGGGTTTTGAGCACTCCGATGAATTCGTCGCCGAGTCCGTATTTGAAGGTGACCCTTTTGGCATCGAGATAACGAGGCACGAGAGCCACTTCTTCGTGTTCGACATTGACACACTCGACGGGTCCAATTCCCGCGGGGAAGTTAAAGACTTCCGGTTCACTAAAGGGAGCCGTGGTGAACCACCCTGCGTCTTTCTCCCAGATCAATGGCGGGTTGAGGCATTCTTCGATGGTCGTCCAGATACTGAACGAGGGGGCAAAAATTTCGCGACCTTCGTCGTCGGTGACGACGAGGTTGGCGCCATCTCGGACACCGATTTCATCAATCTCGCTAAAGAGGTGGTCTGCCGCATATCGGGCGAAGACATCCGAGATTCCCGGCTCAACACCCATGCCCACGAGAGCGAGACGACCGGCTGTGTCCCACTCACCAGACTTTTCGAACTGGTAATCCCCGAGCTTGATCCCAGGTTTCTGATGAGGGTCGGTGGGGTGGGGGTGGGACAGGCTCATCGCCATATCCATATAGTCACAGCCAGCCGCCAACGCGCCATCAAAAATAGCTTCCACAAACGAGGGCTCCACAGCATTCATCACGACGGTGGAGCCGTGTGTGCGGGCTGCTTCCGTCACGTTCGACGCGGACGAGGCATCGATCTGGGCGGCGCTAAATTTGGGGGAAGCTTCGGGAAATCGATGGGCAATCCACTCGAGCACACCCTCTGCTCGAGAGATGTCGTAGTCAGCGACAACGACGGCTTCGAAGAAGGCTCGTGTGGCGAGAAGTTTTGCGAGAGAGTTACCAACGCCACCGGCGCCAATGAGCAGAATTTTCATGCTCTAAAGGTAGTCCGAAAGGGGTCTCCTAGGCAGCTACTGCGAAGCCTAGAGAGTGAGAACCACTTTGCCTGAAGTGAGACGAGCTGCAAGGTCTTCATGCGCTTGCGACGCGTGCTCGAGTGGATACGTTCCGTGCAGCGAGAAGGAGAGAGTTTCATCCTCCAAGCCCTGGAATACTTCGGATGCTCGCCAGCGGAGTTCTTTGGAATCCTGGGTGTAGTGGGTGAGGCTTGGCCGGGTGAGAAACAGCGACCCTTTCTGGTTCAGAATCTGAGGATCGAACGAACCCACGGGTCCGCTGGATTGACCAAAAAGAGCGAGAACCCCGCGCGGCGCCAGAGAGTCCAGACTCGCGTCAAAGGTGGTTTTCCCCACCCCGTCATAAACAACCTGTACTCCCTTCCCTGAGGTGATGTCGCGAACCGTGGGAGCAATGTCTTCGCGGTCGTAGCGGATGACATGGTGCGCTCCGGCCCCTCGAGCTGCCTCGGCCTTCACCTCAGTGGACACTGTCCCGATGACTGTCCCTCCTCGGGCGCGAATCATCTGACACAACAGCAATCCCACCCCACCTGCAGCGGCGTGAACGAGGGCAGTGTCACCAGCAGATACCGGGTAAACACTGGTAACCAGATAGTGGGCTGTCAGACCTTGAAGCATGATTCCCGCTGCCGTCTGCAGTTCGATGCCCTCAGGAACCATGACAGCTTTGTCCTCTGGCAGGGCGACAACTTCTGCATAGCTACCCAGGTGTCCAGTCCATGCGACCCGATCGCCGGGTGAAAACTGTGTAACCGCGCTCCCTACCGACCGGACAACACCAGCTCCCTCGAGGCCGGGGGTATAGGGCAGTGGGAGCGGGTAAAGACCCTCACGTTGATAAATATCGATGAAGTTCACTCCAGCTGCCACAACATCGACGATGAGATCGGAGTCACTCCCCGCGGGCTCAGGAATATCCGAGACAGCAAGAACCTCAGGTCCTCCGTTGCTGGATATCTGAATTGCTCGCACGTGAGACCGTCCTTTCAGTCCACCCAGACTACGCCGGTGAGGTCTACGAAAAGAGTGCGCGAACGGCGGCCTCAGCCTCGCCCGGCGTACTCGCTTGGAGAGCAACCCTTGCAGCTTTTTCGGCAGCACCGGTATCGATCGCACTGAGCGCTGTGCTCACGTCATCGACAGCGCTGGGAGCCACACTGACGGAGCTAATGCCTAATCCAGCGAAGACTATAGAGAGCAGAGGATTCGCTGCGCTCTCCCCACAGACTCCGACGGGGATGTCCAATCCACGGGCAGCTTCCGCGATGCTGCGAACGGTCCTGAGTAACCCCGGTTGCCACGGGTCGTTGAGCGCTCCCAATCGAGGGTGCATGCGGTCGGCGGCGAACAGATACTGCGAGAGGTCGTTCGTTCCGATGCTGACAAAACTCAGCAGACCCTGAAGATCGGGCATAACGGGCACGATGGCGGGGGTTTCAATCATGATGCCCACCTGGGTAATGCCAGCCTCGTCACAAAGGGCTGTGAAATCTCTCACCTCTGCCACGGTAGAGACCATCGGTGCCATCACACCGACGTCCCGACCGGTCGCTTCAATGGCCTCTGCGATTGCGCGTAACTGTGACTGCTGGAACTCTCGGTGTCCCTCTGCGAGTCGAAAACCCCGAACACCCAAGGCAGGGTTTTCTTCCTCGGGAAGGTCGAGGAAGGGAACGGGCTTGTCGCTTCCCGCATCAATGGTCCGAATGATGATTTTCCCGGCGGGTGCTGCTTTAAGGACATCCGTGTAGAGAGCGGTTTGTTCTTCGACGCTCGGCATCGTGGTAACAGAGAGGTAGAGAACTTCAGTTCGAAAGAGCCCGACACCGCGGGCTGAGGTTTCTGATGCTTTTTCCGCGTCAGCCAGGCCTCCAATATTGGCCCTGACAGTAATCAGCGGAGCATCGGCTTGGGGAATGAAGGAAATTGCTGTCGTTGCGCTGGAGATGTCTCCACCCACAACGGCCCTGTTTCCCTCAGGGTCAACGAGCACGCTGGTGTCTTGTTCCAGAGACATCGCCCCGTGTGCGCTGACTAAGGCTGGAATGCCGAGTGCTCGGCAAATAATCGCTGTGTGAGACGTGGGCCCACCCAGTTCAGTGATGACCCCGACGACAGAGTCGCCAAACTGGGACGTCTCGAGAGGGGTGAGGTCTTCAGCAACAATCACCCACGCACCCTTCTCCGGGATGCCAGGGCCGGCTGCGAGCCCTCTCGTCCATGCCGAAATCCGCGCTGCTATTCCGCGAAGGTCCCCCACACGAGATTGAAAGTCCTCGTCATCTCCCATGAGCTCAGCAAATTCATCAAGAGCTTTGAATAGGCCAGTAGGAGCGTCATCACCCTCGTCGAGATGGACCTTGGCCATCTCCTGGAGCTCAGGGTCTTCCAGAATGATGAGAAGAGCATCGAGGATTTCCTGGGCGGTGGCATCGGCAGTGGCAGACTCTTCACGAACTGTCGCGGCAGTGGTGGCTATGGCTGTTCCGAGAATGCTGGCTTCCTCGTCAGGAGTGTGGGTGGTCTTCCGATGCTCGAAGACCTCGTCCGAGGTTCTCAGGATGAAGACATCCCCGACAGCCGCCTGAGATCCGACCCCGATTCCGGTGAGTTCCATCAGAGAGAAATCTCGTGCTTAGCCCTGATTGATGAGATTCTCGATCTCACCCGCGAGAGCCTCCGGGTCTGACGCCCCGGCTGATTCGATGATGATGTCGAGAGATTCACCTGTCTTGACTTTGAGCGCCAGCATTTTGAGAGCTGATGTGGCAGCAGCTTCCGCACCACTGGCGCCACGAAGGGTCACAGTTGCACCCTTCTCTCGCACCAGGGTCACGATCTGACCGACAGGCCTTGCGTGGAGCCCGATGGGGTCTTCGACGGTGATGGTGTGAACGTGTGAGCTCATGAGCTGACCCCCTGGGGTTTGATGACGACCTTGATTGCTTCCCCAGACGTTACTGCTTTGATGGCGTCCTCGACCTGGTCGAGAGGGAGCCGATGGGTGATGAGGTCTGCGACGGGAACAGCACCGGAGGCAATCAACTCGAGTGCCTCCTTGTTCTGAGCCGGAGATGAGCCGTTGGCGCCAGCGAGGATGAGCTCCTTGTAGTGGACGACGTTGGAGTCGACCTGGATGAAGGGCTTGTCCTTAGGTAGCCCACCGAAGAAGCTCACTCGACCACCGGGGGCAACCATCGAGATTGCCTGCTCCTGTGCCTGTCCTGAAGGAGCCGCCGTGATGATGACACTGGGTCCGATACCTCCGGTCTCCGACGCGACAATCTCCTCAATGTTCTCCGATGACATGTCGATGGCACGGTCGGGCTTGACCGCGTCGGCGGAGAGTTTTAAGCGCCCGCCGTTAATGTCGGCGAGCATGACCTTCGTGGCGCCGAGTGCTCGAGCCAACCTGATGTGTAGGCAGCCAATAGGTCCTGCTCCCATCACGAGAACAGTGTCGCCTTGGCCCACGTGGACCAGACGCTGTGCATTCAGCGCACACGCCAGAGGCTCCGCAACAGAAGCTTCATCAAAACTCAGACCATCAGGAATCGTGTTGACACCGTCAGCATTGATGACGGATTGCGGCACAATCATTTCCTCGGCAAAACCACCGGCGTACTGGTACCCCATAGAAGTTTGGTTGATGCAAATACCCTGTTTGCCAGCCTTACAAGCCCAGCACTCTTCACACGGCACGGCTGCGATGATCTGAACCCTTTGGCCGACGGTGTAACCCGAGGTGTTGCTTCCCACTTCAATGATTTCTCCGGCAATCTCGTGGCCGATGATCTGGGGTGGGTCGAGACGGGGGTGTCCGTGGTGGAAAATCTTGGCATCTGTTCCACACGTAGCGCAGGACTCAACACGAATTTTGAGCTCGTCTGCTGAGGGACTCGGAGTGTCAACGTCGATGACGCTCAAGTCGCCCGGTCCCCGGAACAGTGCCGCCTTCATAATCTATGCGCCTTTCAGAATCAGGTCTTTGATGACCTCTGGGTCATCAGTAGTGAGAAGTGTGTGAGCGGAGTCTTCGTCCATCAGAAGATCCGCTAGGTTTCCGAGAATTTCGACATGGCCGTCTCCTTGCGAGGCGATTCCCACGCAGACCGAGATTTCTTCATTCACCCAGGTTATGGGTGTGGTGAATCGAACAAATACGAGTTGGTCGAAGTTCACGAACTGTCGAGACTCGTCGGTGCCGTGGGGGATGGCAAAGCCATCACCGAGTTCGGAGGGGAAGATTTGTTCCCGCTCCCACATCGCCTCTGCGTATTCGGGAGAAACTGCACCCAGTTCCACCAGAAGCGAGCCGCAGATGCGGACGGCCTCCTCTCTCGAGGAGGCCGTCGCACCTAGCGTGATACCGGCCAGTTGGAGCAAATCAGCCATCAGAGATGGTGTCTCCGTTCTGAAGAGCCCCGACCAGCTTGGCAATGTTGAGATCACCTAAGAACATGTCGAAGATGATCACGACCGAATCGGGAACGGCTTGCTTTGCCCGGGCACTCAGGCCCCGGTGAACAAGCACGATCTCGTGCGGTGTTTCCGCCAGTTGGTTCACCGGGGAGTGCACCACGGTGATTCCTTGACTCTTGAGTTGCTTCGCTAATTGCCGGGCGACCATAACGCTGGAGCCCATGCCCGCTTCGCAGGCAACAACAATTTGCTTGACGTCACTCGCCGATACGGAGGCCATGGCTACTTGCCAGCCTTCATCTCTTTGCTGCGCTGCTTGGCGGCTTCAAACTCAGCCTCGGAGGAGTCAACCTTCGAGAGCCTCAGGATGAACCACGACACAACGAAGGACGCAGCGGCGGAGAGAACGATACCGAGTAGCACACCGAGGTGGTTACCGGGAGGGGTCACTGCCAGGTAGGCAAAGATCGATCCGGGCGACGGTGTAGCTACCAGTCCCACGCCAGTCACCATGAAGGTTGCAACACCCACAGCGCCACCGACGATGGCACCCAGGACAACCTGAGGCTTCAGCAGCACGTAGGGGAAGTAGATCTCATGGATTCCACCGAGGAAGTGGATGATGATGGCACCGGGTGCGGAGCCACGGAGCAGTTTGGGTCCAGCGAGCCAGAAGGCCACGAGGATTCCCAGACCAGGACCAGGGTTGGTCTCGAGCATGAAGAGGAGGGACTTACCCGTCTCCTCAGCCTGAACCACACCGAGCGGTCCCAGAACACCGTGGTTGATCGCGTTGTTCATGAACAGAATCTTCGCCGGCTCAATCAGCACTGATGCGATGGGGAGAAGAGAGTTGTCCACGAGCCAGCTCACACCGTTACCCAGAACATTGGTAATGGCCGTAACAATCGGTCCAATTCCCAAGTATCCGAGCATGGCGCCGAGCATTCCGGCGATACCCAGCGAGAAGTTGCCAATAAGCATTTCGAAGCCGGGAGGGGTGATGGGGTCAAGTACTTTGTCGATGTACTTGAGGATCCATGCCATCAACGGACCAATAATCATGGCGCCGAGGAACATGGGGATATCCGATCCCACAATCACACCGACGGTTGCAACCGCACCGATCACCGCACCGCGCTGACCGTGAACGATTCGACCACCCGTGTATCCGATAAGAATCGGAAGCAGGTTCAGAATCATGGGGCCGACCATGGACGAGAAGTTCTCGTTAGGCAACCACCCTGTTGGGATAAACAGAGCCGTCAGCAGACCCCAGGCAATGAAGGCTCCGATGTTCGGAATCACCATTCCCGCGAGGTTGCCGCCGAGCTTCTGCAATCCAGCGCGCCAGCCACTTTGACCGTCGGCGCCAGAGGGAATAAATTCACTCATTGGTACTACCTTCCTTCGAGAGGTTGTATTGTTTGCCCGAGTTGCCAGAGTGGGGAGCTCAGGGAGAATAAGCACCCCTCTCTGGCTTCTCGTGCGCTTCCGCTCCCAGGGCTGGGAACGAAACCTAGTGTGTGGTGTCTCATGCGACCACCACTTCGACGCCACGCTTGGTGAACCCCTCAATAAATGAGGAATCTGCCTCCAAGTCGGTGACGAGTCGATCAAAATCTGAGGGCTCTCCGAAGGATGCTGGATACGTTGAACCGAACTTGCTGTTGTCAGCCAGCAGAATTGTCTCGGCCGAGTGGGAGATGAAGACCTTCTTGACGAGTGCCTCATCGGTGTCGAAAGCCGTGATACGCAAGTCTTTGGAAATTCCGTTCGCTCCCACAAACGCCACCACAGCATTGAGCTGACTGAGGTCTTCTACTGTCCGAGCCCCGACGGAGCTCAACGTGGTAGGTCGAACCCGACCGGAGAGCATGTAGGTCTTGGTCGAACTATCGGCAATCTGTGACGCGAGGGTGACGCTGTTGGTGACCACGAGAAGGTCCGGTCGATTCCGAAGTGCCGGAGCCAGGAAATCGGTCGTGGTTCCACCATCTACGAAGATGCACCCTTCTTCGGGAATGTATTGAGCCGCAGTCTCGGCAATGCGCTTCTTGGCATCCGGATTGAGATTCTGTCGCTCGGGGATGGTGTACTCGTGAGCGAAACGCTCCATCGCAATTGCCCCGCCGTGGACTTTCCGCAGGGCACCTCGCCGTTGGAGAACGTCGAGATCACGGCGGACTGTCTCGGTAGCGACGTTGAGTTTGATGGCAGCTTCGGCAGCGTTGAGGCGACCCTCATTACGCGTCCAGTCGACGATCAAGAGTCGTCGTTCTTCTGCCAACATCGTTGTTGTCCTTCAGGTTTCTATGAATTACCTGACAGGAAAGTAGCACAAAACCACAAATAACCACAATCAAAACCACAAAAAACCATAATTGGCTGCTTGAAGGTTAAATAAGCCCCGGTTCTTGTAGGTCTCGATCAAGGTCTGGTGAGGTGGTGATTGATACCTCGGGCAGACCCTCCAAGCTGTGCAACTGAGAGCTCACCTCTTGAACTTTGAGAGCCCCCCACGCGACAGCAGTTCCAACCGACGTCGCGAATTCATCGGGGTGACTCACAAAGTGTGAAAAAAATCCCGCCACACTTGCGTCCCCAGCACCAATCGTGTTTCGCACCGTCACCGGTGCCGTAGATGCATGGACTACTCCCGAAGACGAGACGCCCACCATTCCATCTGGCCCGAGGGACACCAGCACATGGGCGACTCCCCACTCGTGGACTTCGCGGGCGGCAGACACCACGTCACCGAGACTGCGGAGAGAGCGACCGACACACTCAGCTAGCTCGGGAGCGTTTGGCTTGATGAGGTCAGGGAGACCTGCGCGAGCGAGTTCAAGCAACGCGGATCCTGAAGTGTCCAGTGCAACGAGGATTTCACGTTCGCGGGCTTGCTCGAAGAGAGCCCTCAGAGCAAGCGGACCTCCCGACGGGTCATTGGGGATAGTTCCGGCGAGTAGTAGCCAGGGCGTGGACGATTCTTCGGCCAAGTTCAGAGCCACGTCACATAGACCTGACCACTCATGCGCAGCCAGCGGATTCGCTGCCTCATTAATCTTGGTGGTCTGACCCGCACGGTCCAGAACGGTGATGTTTATTCTGATTCTCGATGCGACGGGGTAGAGACGAATCTGGTCGTCGCCGAACGCGACAGATTCCTCATTTAGCATCGGTAAGACCGCAATCGAAGCCACTCCCGCTGTTCGAAGATTGCGAGTTACGTTGACACCTTTACCGGCTAATTCAGAGTGAACGTCATGAGCCCGGTGGACTTCTCCGGGGGTAAGGGAATCGAGAACATAGGTTCGATCAATCGCAGGCGATGGGGTGAGGGTTACGACCGCAGGCTTGTCGCTCATGTCAACACTTTGTCACAGATAGAGACCCTCTATTGTTCACCTACTGTTCACCCGAAATCACCATGGGGGTCAACTCGAACCGGGAGATTACTTTCCGGCACATCAAGTGTCATTCCGTAACTCTGATAACGAAGGACCGGTATTCACACCATGAACACACGCACCAAGAGCCTCGCAAGCGTGGCTCTCGTTGTTTCTGCCACCTTTGCCTTGTCCGCGTGCGCGGGTAACGCTGATTCTGGCTCAGGAGCGGCAAGCAGGAGTCTGATTGGAGCAGGAGCATCCTCTCAGGGCGCCGCCCAGGAAGCATGGGTAGCGGGATTCCAAACCGAGAACCCTGAGGTCACCGTGACCTACGACCCCATCGGTTCAGGTGGAGGGCGGGAAACTTTCCAAAGCGGAGCCTCGTCTTTTGCTGGTTCCGACCGAGCGTTCAAAGTTGACGAGATTGCCGAGGGCAATTTTGGTTCGTGTGTCGCTGACGCCGGAATCTGGCAAATTCCCGCTTATATTTCGCCGATTGCCGTTATCTTCAATCTCGAGGGCATTAGCTCTCTCAACCTTGATGCGGACACTTTGGCTCAGATCTTCACAGGCCAGATTGGCAATTGGAATGATTCGGCTATTGCAGGCCAGAATCCCGGTGTTGATTTGCCCGATCTCGCCATTACCGCGGTACACCGTTCTGATGAGTCGGGCACTACCGCTAACTTTACGGACTACATGTCCAAGGCGTCACCGGACTACTGGCTTGTTGGTGGAGAAAATGCAGGTTCCTTCGAGGCATGGCCCGAAGAGTGGGGCGGGGAAGGTGCGCCTCAAACCTCTGGAGTTGTTGACGCTGTCACCAACGGCACTGGAACTATTGGTTACGCTGACGCCTCCCGCGCGGGAAACCTCGGGGTAGTGTCCGTGAAGGTTGGATCGGAGTATGTGCCCTACAGCCCAGAAGCGGCGGCCAAAATTGTGGACGCGTCCCCCCTTGCTGATCCTGGCGAGCGTGGAGCCAATGATCTCGCTATTGAGCTTGATCGCGCGACAGCTTCTTCGGGAACGTACCCAATTGTTCTGGTCAGCTATCTCATTGGTTGCAACGACTATCAGGACGACAGCGTCGTGGACCTCGTCAAAGGTTACGTCTCCTACGTGATGAGCGAAGAGGGTCAGCTTGCTGCCCAAGCCAACGCAGGCAACGCACCGGTGTCAGCTGACACTCGTGCAAAAGCAGAGGCAATCCTCAGTACCCTTCAGTAACCCAGCCACGGAGAGGGTGGTGCCCACGAGAAATTTTCGTGGACACCACCCTCTACACTCGAAAGTGATAACACCCCCATCTTCTTCTACCGTGACGCATTATTAATGGCGAGTGGACCCTATGGCAGATGAACCAGCTGAGAGAGCTCTAGCTCGCACAGCCGGAGGCAGAGCCTCAGAGCGCCCCGGCGATCGGATATTTTCTGGCTCCGCGAGAAGCGCTGGAACCTTTATCCTCGTTATGCTCGCCGCTGTTTCTGCTTTTCTTCTTGTTGAGGGTTTCCCCGCCCTGGCAGCAGACCCGTCCGAGGTTGGACTCTTTGATGGAGAAAATTTCTGGCAGTGGGTCTTCCCTCTTGTGTTCGGGACACTGTGGGCGGCCGCGCTGGCGCTCCTCATGGCTTTTCCGCTTGCTATTGGTATCGCACTCTTTATTTCGCACTACGCACCCCGCCGAATTGCCACCACCCTCGGGTATGTTGTCGATCTCCTCGCTGCGGTTCCCTCTGTTGTGTATGGGCTGTGGGGAGGAGCGGTACTTGCTCCCGCACTCCAGCCCTCTTACACCTGGCTTGCGGAGAATCTCAGTTTTATCCCTTTCTTCGAGGGGCCAGCATCTGGAACGGGTCGAACCATTTTGACTGCTGCAGTTGTCCTGGGCGTCATGGTCCTGCCGATTATTACCGCGGTCTCTCGCGAGGTCTTTCTACAGACACCAGTCCTCTATGAGGAGGCCTCTCTTGCACTGGGCTCCACGCGGTGGGAAATGATTCGTACGGTCGTGTTACCTGTAGGGCGGGGAGGAATAATCTCTGCGGCAATGTTGGGTCTCGGTCGAGCCTTGGGAGAAACCCTCGCCGTTGCGATGGTTCTCTCGGCGACTGGTGTGATAACGGTGAACCTGATCAGTTCGGTTAACCCTTCTACTATCGCTGCCAACGTGGCACTCAGTTTCCCCGAGGCCTATGGCCTCAATGTCAATGCCCTTATTGCATCGGGCCTGATTCTCTTCGCAATTACGCTCGTGGTTAATTCCATCGCGCGGTGGATTGTTAATCGCCGAGCTGACTTCTCTGGTGCGAACTGATGACGAACCTCTATTCCGCGCCTCGTCCTGTCAACACTTTTAAGGGCGTCACACTTCCCACCTATTTCTTCAGCGTGACCGCCGTGGCAGCGGTAATTCTCTCGTGGCTACTTTTCACGGTTCTTCGTCCGACTGGAGACGAAGAGTATGAAATCAATATTGCGCTCGTCGCGATGGTGGGAATCATTATTTTTGCTCTTCTCGTCTTTGTCGCCTCACTGAGGGTGGAGGGTCGTCGGAAGGCTATTGATCGTCTCGCGGGGATTCTCGTCACCACAGCATTTCTTATTGCTTTGACTCCTTTGGTGTCACTCATCCTGACGGTGGTCACTAATGGTGTGATTCGATTCGATGCTGACTTCTTCACGCTGTCCATGCGCAACGTGGTTGGTGAAGGAGGCGGGGCTGCGCACGCGATGGTGGGGACACTCATCATGACTCTGGCCGCAAGCGCCGTCTCTGTTCCTATCGGGTTATTGACCTCGATTTACCTCGTGGAATATGGCTCCGGGAAACGATTGACCAAGTGGATAACCTTCTTTGTCGACGTCATGACAGGTATTCCCTCCATCGTTGCAGGACTCTTCGCTTACTCGCTATTTGAAATCCTGCTGGGGCCAGGAACGCGGGTAGGAATCTCCGGATCAGCCGCGCTGACTGTTCTTATGATTCCCATCGTGGTGAGGTCGAGCGAAGAAATGCTGAGGCTCGTCCCGAATGAGCTTCGCGAAGCTTCATATGCTCTGGGGGTCCCCAAGTGGTTGACCATTCTGAAGGTTGTGCTTCCAACCTCTATCGCGGGTATCACGACTGGAATCATGCTTGCTATTGCTCGCGTCATAGGCGAAACAGCACCATTACTGATCGCTGCCGGATTCTCCAATGACTTCAACTTCAATTTGTTCCAAGACCGAATGCAGAGCCTGCCGAACTTTGTCTACTACTCGTATGTTGCCCAAGGGTCGAACCCCGAGGCCTATTTGGACCGGGCATGGGCAGGGGCTCTGACTCTGATTCTGATTGTTATGGTCTTGAACCTCGGCGCCCGCCTCATTGCTCACATTTTTGCCCCCAAGATGAGCCGATAGGAAAGTACTAGGAATCACTCATGTCGATGCGAATTGAAATCAAAGACCTGAACGTCTATTACGGCAAGTTTCGGGCCGTTGAGGGCGTCACCATGGACATCGCGCCTCGAAGTGTGACCGCGTTCATTGGTCCCTCCGGGTGCGGAAAGTCCACACTCATTCGCACGTTAAATCGAATGCATGAAGTTATTCCAGGTGCGTATGTCGAAGGTCAGGTCTTGGTGGACGGGAACGACCTCTACGGGGACGATGTGGATCCCGTTCTCGTTCGGAGGCAGGTCGGCATGGTCTTCCAGCGCCCCAACCCATTCCCCACTATGTCGATTAGGGATAATGTGCTCGCCGGGGTGAAGCTCAATAACCGACGGATCTCCAAGTCTGATGCGGACGATTTGGTGGAGAAATCCTTGCGCGGGGCAAACTTGTGGGAAGAGGTGAAAGATCGCCTCGATAAACCGGGTTCCGGTATTTCCGGGGGACAGCAACAGAGGCTGTGTATCGCTCGAGCCATCGCGGTCGAGCCCGAGGTCATTTTGATGGACGAACCGTGCTCGGCACTGGACCCCATCTCTACTCTCGCGATAGAAGACCTCATCGAGGAACTGAAGTCTGACTACACCATCGTTATTGTGACCCACAACATGCAACAAGCGAGCCGCGTCAGTGACATGACTGCGTTTTTCAATATCGCCGGAACGGGTATGCCCGGCAAACTCATCGAATACGACACCACGGAGAAAATGTTTTCTAATCCCTCTGTCAAGGCGACCGAGGATTATGTCTCCGGAAAATTCGGATAGATCGCGGAGACCTGAACCCTAAGCTGGGGGAATGACGGTAGAACTACCGGGAGCGGCAACGGAGCGCTCCACAGCAGAAATTCTCGATCGCCAAGACCCGCTCGCATCGTTTCGTGCGGAGTTCTTTCACGCTGACTCTGACCAGTGTTATCTCGATGGCAACTCTCTGGGAAAGCTCCCGCTCGCGACCAAGGACTCCGTCGCGTCATTTGTGACAAACGAATGGGGTACTGAGCTTGTCGAGGGGTGGGCCCATTGGATAGACGAAGCCCAGGTGGCTGGTGATGTTCTTGCCCAGGCGA
>JBMUEW010000021.1:0-20736 GCA_049460875.1 Pontimonas sp. | reverse complement strand
CATGAATTCGTGTGCCTCCAGCAGGCTGAGGTCCGCTACATCCGAGATGGAAAGGCCTCCCACCGTCACGGCCAGGATTTCTGGACGCAGACGCTTGCCCTTACAGGAGGTGCACTGCACCTCGCGCATGTAGTCAGCGAAGCGCTGCTTACTCCATTCGCTATCGGTTTCCTGATACTTGCGCTCAATGTAGGGGATGACTCCCTCGAACCCGGACGAGTACTTGACGTCGCGACCAAAGCGGTTGCGATAACGAACAACTAGCTCAAAGTTGTTTCCGTGCAGCACAGCATCCTGGATTGTCTCGGTTAGCTGAGACCACGGGGTATCGAGTGAAAAGTCCAGCTCGTCCGCGAGGCTTCGCAGGAGATTTCGGAAGTAGCCATAAAGGCCCTTCCCTGACTGAGTCCACGGACGGATGGCACCTTGCTCAATGCTGAGCTCTGGGTCACCGATCACCATCGCGGGATCGACGGCTTGAGTGAAACCCAAACCGGAACACGAAGGGCAGGCCCCAAAGGGAGAATTAAACGAGAATGTACGCGGTTCTATTTCGGTTAGCCCTACAGTGCACCCGCTCGGACAGCTCAATTTTTCACTATAGGTTTGTTCGGAATCGTCATCGACTCCATGGACAATCACGACGCCATCAGAGAGTTTGAGTCCTGTCTCCAGAGAGTCGGTGAGGCGCCCGGCAATGTCCTCCCCCAGGACCAAACGGTCTACCACCACGTCGATATCGTGCTTCTTCGTTTTGGCGAGCTTCGGAGGTTCACCCAGGCTGACGACGTCACCGTCGATACGCGCACGAGCGAATCCTTGTGAATTCAGGGAGCGAAGAAGGTCGACGAACTCTCCTTTCCTGCCGGCCACGACAGGCGCAAGTATCTGAAAACGCCTCCCAGAATCACCTTTGAGGATGGAGTCAGCAATGTCTTGCACGCTCTGACGCCGAATGGGTTGCCCGCATTCGACACAGTGGGGTATCCCTGTTCGGGCCCACAGGAGTCGAAGGTAGTCATAAATTTCCGTAATAGTCCCCACCGTGGACCGCGGGTTTCTGTTGGTGGACTTTTGGTCGATCGACACTGCCGGACTGAGACCCTCAATGACATCCACGTCGGGACGGTCAACTTGTCCTAAGAACTGACGGGCGTAGGCGGAGAGTGACTCCACGTATCTGCGCTGTCCCTCGGCGAAGATGGTGTCAAAAGCGAGCGAGGACTTACCCGAGCCCGATAGCCCGGTAAACACCACGAGCGAGTCCCGAGGAAGAGTGACGTCGACGCTCTTCAGATTGTGGACCCTGGCGCCCTTAACGTGCACTACAGAGGACGACTTGGGGGTCTCAATAGGCACGTGTTCAAGTGTAGGCAGTGAGGTCTGTGCCAGGACTCAGCCTTGGGCCCCCACCATTTCCCGTAGCTCGCGCTTGAGTTCGAGAACCTCGTCTCGAATTTTGGCCGCTAATTCAAACTTGAGCTCTCCCGACGCCTGCATCATTTGGTCGGTGAGTGTTGCGATGAGGCCGGAGAGTTCGTCTGGGCCACTCTTGACTAGCTCGGGTCGCGCGAAACCTTCCCCAGCTTTCTCTGGAGCAGCGGAGACCAACTGCTCGGTGTCGGCCTTCTCTCTCGCGAGCACAGAGGTGATATCGGCAATCTTCTTGCGCAGAGGCGCAGGATCAATACCATTTTCAGCGTTGTAGGCGAGTTGCTTTTCTCGACGACGTTCGGTCTCACCGATGGCGTGACCCATGGACTTGGTGACGCTCGAGGCGTACATATGGACCTCTCCCGACACGTTACGCGCGGCCCGGCCTATGGTCTGGATGAGAGAGGTGCCCGAACGCAGGAATCCCTCTTTGTCTGCATCGAGAATCGCTACGAGGGACACTTCAGGCAGGTCAAGGCCCTCTCTCAGAAGATTGATACCGACCAGAACGTCAAAGACACCGGCACGAAGTTCGGTCAGTAGTTCAACTCTCCTCAGTGTGTCGACATCGGAGTGCAGGTATCGCACCTTCACCCCAGCGTCATCGAGGTAGTCGGTGAGGTCTTCTGCCATCTTCTTCGTCAGGGTCGTCACCAACACGCGCTCATCACGATCGACACGAACGCGGATGGATTCAAGCAAGTCGTCGATCTGACCCTCGACCGGTTTCACGACGATCTTGGGGTCTACTAGTCCCGTTGGTCTAATGATTTGCTCCACAACACCGTCGGTCAGGCCCAACTCGTAGGGACCAGGTGTTGCAGAGAGATACAGCTTCTGGCCTGTCCGTTCGAGGAACTCATCGAAGCGCAAGGGCCGGTTATCCATGGCGCTGGGCAGACGGAAACCGTGTTCGACGAGCGTTCGTTTGCGTGAAGCGTCACCCTCGTACATACCTCCAATCTGTGGCACCGTGACATGTGACTCATCGATCACAGTGAGAAAGTCGTCGGGAAAATAGTCCAGAAGACAGTTCGGCGCTTCTCCGGGCTCACGACCATCGATGTGGCGTGAATAGTTCTCAATACCCGAGCAAAAGCCAAGCTGCTCCATCATTTCTAGGTCATAGGTGGTGCGCATTCGAAGACGTTGGGCTTCAAGAAGTTTGCCTTGTGACTCCAGCTCCGCCACCCGTTCTTCCAGCTCTGCCCTGATGGTGGCTACCGCGCGCTTCATGGTCTCGGGGGAAGCTGCGTAGTGGGTTGCGGGGAAAACGCTGATGGTTTCCGCCACTGAGAGGGTTTCTCCAGTGACAGGGTGCAAGTAGCTCAGTGTTTCGATTTCGTCACCGAACATCTCAATACGGATGGCGAGCTCCTCGTAGACAGGGATGATTTCGATAGTGTCCCCACGAACTCGAAAGGTCCCTCGCTCGAAGGCAATGTCGTTTCGCTCATACTGCATCTGGACGAAGTCCCTGATCAGGTGTTCCCTCGACACGCGTTGTCCCACTTGGAGTGGCACCATCGCTTGGAAGTAGTCCTCGGGAGCTCCCAGTCCGTATATGCAGGACACCGTGGACACCACCACCACATCGCGACGACTGAGGAGCGAGTTCGTCGTCGAGTGACGGAGCCTCTCTACTTCGGCGTTGATGGAGCTGTCCTTCTCAATGAACGTGTCGGTCTGCGGGACGTACGCTTCTGGTTGGTAGTAGTCGTAGTAGGACACGAAATACTCGACCGCGTTGTGAGGCAACATGTCCCGCAACTCGTTGGCAAGCTGGGCCGCCAAGGTCTTGTTGTGAGCCAACACGAGGGCGGGACGCTGCAGGCGTTCGATAAGCCATGCCGTGGTGGCCGATTTACCGGTACCGGTAGCGCCCAGCAAGACCACATCGGACTCCCCTGCCCGGATTTTGCCCTCTAGTTCGTCCAGTGCCTTGGGCTGGTCACCGCTCGGCGTGAACTCGGAGACAACCTCGAAGGGTCGAAACGAGCGTGTGGCTTCCATACCGGGAGCCTAGGACTCGTCTCGGGGAAAATGCCCGGGTAGCTGGTTCAACCGATCCGGCCACAATCTCTCAAGTTCCTCGTAGAGCTGGTTCGCCGCGTGTTTGGTTGAGTGAAGGTCACCGGACGCGTCAAGAACAACCTGTGCGAGTGCAAGCCTGGCATCATCAGTTACCTGCGCCTCCACACGCTCCAGTGCCTCCGCAGGTGATAGATTCCGGTGCTCCACCAGGCGTTGGATACGTATCTCAGCGGGTGCGTGCACGACAATCACCGAGTCAAACTCGGAGACCTGTCTGGCCTCGGCCAGCAGGGGAACTACGTACACAGTGACCTTCCCGGGGTGGTCCATGCCAGCGTGCGCCAGCGCTTCGTCGTAAAGCCTCTTCACTTCCGGATGAACGATGTCATTCAGAGCGGAACGAGCACTGGCATCGCCAAAAACAATGGTGCCGAGCGCTCCTCTGTTGAGCTGGCCATTCTCATCGAGTATGTCTGAACCGAAACGAGCAACGATGGCTGCCAGAGCCCTTGAGCCGGGCTCGACGGCCTTCCTCGCAAGAACGTCAGCGTCAATGATGTGGGCGCCGCGGGATGACAGCACCTCGGCGACGGTCGATTTACCCGCCCCAACGCCACCAGTAAGCGCGACTACAGTCATCGCACTGAGCGGGAGGGGTAAACCGCACACGGACCGACCAAGTGGAGGCCCGTGAACACGAGGAGACTCTTACTCTTCAGTGCCGACGAGCTTCTCGCGGAGAGCGGAAAGCGCTTCGTCATCTGCCAAGGTCCCAGCTTGCTCGTCCTCGAGCGCAGCAGGCGCGGGAGCGTCGTCCTCGGCTCCAGCTCCTTCAACAGGTTCGATGACAATCGAGGCCATGTGAGCAACCTGGGCTTTGTGAGATTCCCAGCGGGCCTGGGCGTCAGCATATTGCTGCTCCCACACCTTGCGCTGGTCGTCAAAGCCATCCAGCCATTCGCCAGTCTCGACATTGAAGCCTTCGGGGTAGGCATAGTTCCCTTTGTCGTCGAACTCGGTCGGCATTCCATAGAGCGCGGGGTCGAACTCCGTGCCCTCGGGATCCACACCCTCGTTGGCCTGCTTAATCGACAGAGAAATGCGACGGCGCTCCAGATCGATGTCGATGATCTTGACGAATACCTGATCCCCAGTGGATACGACCTGCTCGGCGAGTTCAATGTGCTTGTCAGAGAGCTCTGAAATGTGCACCAGCCCCTCGATGCCATCGGCGACGCGAACAAATGCACCGAAAGGAACGAGCTTGGTCACAGCACCCGGTGCAATCTGTCCGATGGCGTGGGTGCGGGCGAAGACCTGCCAGGGGTCCTCTTGGGTTGCCTTCAGCGACAAGGAGACACGTTCGCGGTCCATGTCGACCTCGAGAACCTCGACCGTGACCTCTTGGCCCACCTCGACAACCTCACTGGCATGCTCGATGTGCTTCCAGCTGAGCTCGGAAACGTGCACGAGACCATCGACACCGCCGAGGTCCACGAAGGCACCAAAGTTCACAATGGACGACACAACACCCTTGCGAACCTGGCCTTTGGAGAGATTCTCGAGGAAGGAAGAGCGGTTCTCGCTCTGGCTGGCCTCGAGGAGCGCGCGACGGGAGAGCACCACGTTGTTGCGGTTCTTGTCGAGTTCAAGGATCTTGGCCTCGACTTCCTGCCCGAGGTAGGGGGTGAGATCACGGACGCGACGCAGCTCAATCAGCGAGGCGGGGAGGAATCCGCGCAGTCCGATATCGACAATCAGGCCACCCTTGACGACCTCGATGACGGAGCCAGTGACGACACCATCGGTTTCCTTAATCTTTTCGACGTCGCCCCATGCCCGCTCATATTGAGCACGCTTTTTGGACAGAATGAGGCGACCTTCTTTGTCCTCTTTCTGCAGGACCAGTGCCTCGACAGCGTCGCCGACAGTGACGACCTCGGTGGGATCGACGTCGTGCTTGATGGAAAGTTCACGTGAGGGAATTACGCCCTCAGTCTTGTAACCGACGTCGAGGAGAACCTCGTCCCTGTCGATCTTGACGACGGTGCCTTCGATGAGGTCTCCGTCGTTGAAGAATTTCAGTGTTTTCTCGACCTCTGCCAAGAAATCATCGGAGCTACCGATGTCGTTGATTGCGATTTGCTTTGGACCGGCGGTCGTCTTAGAAGTCATGTAGTTACGGACAATGGTTTTCTACTCGGGCACTCCGCAAGCGGAATGCAGTGGACATAGTAAATCGCCCCTGTTGGGCGACCCCTCAGTGTATCTGGGCTGTCGGTGATTCCACAACCTAATGTGCGGCGGCGTCCCAGTTGGGTCCAAAACCTACCTGAACGTCGAGAGGCACAAGGAGCTTCGCTGCACCAGCCATCTTCGTGACGACAAGCTCCTCCAATTCAGCTCTCTCACCCTTCATAACCTCGAAGACCAACTCGTCGTGGACCTGCAAAACCATCCGTGAACGCAGTCCAGCCGTGTCTATGTGCTGGGAGATATCCCGCATCGCAATCTTGATGATGTCGGCCGCTGTTCCTTGGATGGGAGCGTTGAGGGCTTGACGCTCCGCTGCTTCCCGGATGATGCGGTTTGGGGAACTGAGGTCTGGAAAGGGGCGCCTGCGCCCGAACAGGGTCTCTGTGAAGCCATCTTGTTTGGCTTTCTCCACGACCGTCCTCAGGTAGTCGCGAACGTTTCCAAAACGCCGGAAGTACTCGGTCATGAGATCTTTGGCTTCACTGGGGCTAATCGCCAACTGCTGGGCCAAACCATAGGCCGAGAGGCCATACGCGAGCCCGTAACTCATCGCCTTTACTTTGGTTCTCATCAGTGGAGTAACGTCATCAGGTGCGACGTCGAAAATCCGAGCTCCCACAAATCGATGGAGATCTTCGCCGCCCTGGAAGGCCTCGATGAGGCCCGCATCTTCAGACAGATGGGCCATGATCCGCATTTCGATCTGCGAGTAATCAGCGGTGAGGAGTCCTTCCGCATCTGGTGACGCAACAAAGGTCGACCTGATTTGCGCTCCTACCTCCGTGCGCACGGGAATGTTCTGCAGATTCGGGTCTGACGAGGACAGGCGTCCGGTACTCGTCCCCGTCTGATCGAATGTGGTGTGGATCCGTCCGTCCGTGCCCACGGAGGCGATGAGGCCCTCGACGATTTGATGCAACTTCGTACTGTCGCGGTGCGCCAGAAGCGCATCGAGGAAAGGGTGCGGATGGGAGACCTGGAGCTCGTGGAGCGCTTTGGCATCCGTGGTGTATCCCGTCTTGGTAGCTCGGGTCTTGGGCATGTTCAGTTCTTCAAACAAGACCGTCTGCAGTTGCTTGGGCGAGCCCAGATTGACCTCGTGCCCGATGGCAGCGAACGCATCCTGTTGATGCTGGGAACTGATTGCGGCCAAGTCGCTACTGATGGACGCCAATTTTTCATGGTCGCTACCGATGCCTAGGGCTTCCATATCTGCCAGGACGGAAATAAGAGGAAGCTCAATGTCTCGGAGAACCTTAGAAGCACCTTCGGTGAGGTTTTCGCATAACCGCAGCCACAGAGCTCTCACGATCCAGGCCTCAACCCCCACGGGAAGAGCGTTCTGTTCGGGGACGAGCTGATTAGGATCGGGCTTCGGGATGTCGATGCCGAGCAAGTCGGATGCGAGGGTAGCAATACTGGGGGGCTTCCCTGAGGGGTTGAGCACCCACGAGCCGACACGGACGTCCCCTGTGAGGGAGACACTATGGAAGGTGACCTCAGCATTCTTGAGGAGCTCTTTGCCATCGAAACACACCCAGCCCGCCTCATGGCTCGTCAGTGCAGAAACGAGTGGCTGATGGTCCAGACTCCCCTCAATCCACGGCACACGGATGGCATCACTGGAGGAGGCAATCCCGACCTCATGAACGCCCTCCGACCCTCTCACTGATAGTCCGAGTTGCTCGTTCGAATGTCGCTCAATCCAGGCTGTGAGTTCCTCGTCGACAAGGGTGCGTTCTGTGGGCAATTCGATCGCCGAGGATTCAGACTCCGAAGGGTCTGAGCTCTCTGCTGTGTCGCCACCTGCGAGTTCGAGAACCCGCGTTTTGAGGGTTTTGAACCCCAATTTGGTAAACACCTCGTGAACAGCGACAGGGTCAATTACCCCTCGGTGAAGGTCGTCGAGGGTGACATCGAGGTCAACATCGGTCAGTAGCCGGTTTAGCTCGCGATTGCGCACGGCGCGGTCACGCTGTTCTCGAAGATTCTGACCGACTACTCCCCCGATGTCGTGGGCATTTTCCAGAACAGCGTCGAGGGAGCCGTACTGGGTGATCCACTTGACCGCGGTCTTCTCACCCACCTTGTCAATCCCGACCAAATTGTCGCTCGTCTCCCCCACAAGCGCGGCAATGTCTGGGTATTTGTGGGGTGGTATCCCGTAGCGTTCCTCTACTGCCTCGGGTGTGTAGCGTTTGAGCTCGGATACTCCCCGTGCGCTCGGATAGAGGACTGTGACGCGGTCGGTGACCAGTTGAAAAGTGTCTCGATCACCCGAGACGACGAGAACATCAAACCCTCTTTCGCCCCCCTGATGGGCGAGAGTGGCGAGAATGTCATCCGCTTCGTAATCTTCTTTGGTCAGAGTCACCACACCCATAGCAGCGAGCGCTTCCTGGAGGAGTGGAACCTGGCCGATGAATTCTGAGGGTGTTTCCCCTCGTGTTGCCTTGTACTCGGGATAAATCCTGGTTCTAAAAGAGAAACGCGAAATGTCGAACGCGACAGCCACATGCGTCGGATTTTCCTTCTTCAACAGCCCTAAGAACATCGAGATGAAGCCATGAATGGCGTTCGTGTGCTGGCCATCGGGAGAGACAAAACTGTCGACAGGGAGCGCGTAGAACGCCCGGAAAGCTAGCGAGTGGCCGTCAATGACCATCAAGGTAGGCTTGTCACTCACAGCCTCAGCCTACAAGTCGGCAACCGTGCCGAGGAGAGACGATGATCGAATTTCCCGAAGGTATGGACCCGGAGCTCATCAAGCGTCTCATCGAGACCGAAGGTGGCGAACTCGCCCGAAAAATGGGAATCCAGCTCGTCACCCTGGGAGCGGAGCTTTCAGTGGCCAGAATGCCGGTCGAAGGAAACCGACAAGTGGTGGGCCTGCTTCATGGAGGTGCCCACGTGGTTTTGGCCGAGTCATTGGGGTCCATGTCGTCCGCCATTCACGCTGGGCCCGACAAGATTGCGGTCGGCATCGAAATCAATGCGACACACTCCCGCTCCGTTACAGAGGGAATGGTCGAAGCCACGTGTGAGGCCCTTGTGTTGGGCCGAACGCTAGCTACCCACCAGATCACTATCCGGGACGAAGAGGGGCGCCGTCTCTCGACCGTGCGGATGACGAACTACATCAAAGACCGTGGAGTCTAAATTTCAGGATTATCGGACTTCTCTGCGAGCTGGTCGATTACCGTCTGAGCAACCTCTTTCATGGTGAGCCTGCGGTCCATCGAGGCTTTTTGAATCCAGCGAAACGCCTCAGGTTCAGTCAATCCCATGGTGTTATTGAGGATTCCTTTTGCGCGATCGAGGATCTTCCGGGTTTCGAGACGCTCCGCCATATCAGCCACCTCATCTTCGAGCGCTTGAATTTGTGCATAGCGCCCCAAAGCAATATCAATCGCGGGAATGAGGTCATTGGGGGTGAACGGCTTCACCACATAGGCGAGAGCGCCAGCCTCGCTGGCTCGCTCCACAAGCTCTCGTTGTGAGAACGCTGTCAAGAGAACGACCGGTGCAATCTTCTTTTTCGTCAGAATCTCCGCTGCCGAGATACCGTCCATCAGGGGCATTTTGACATCCATGACCACAAGGTCGGGTCTCAGTTCCTCTGCAAGGGCCACGGCTTTTTCGCCATCCGCGGCTTCCGCAATCACCTCAAACCCGTTATCCCGCAGGGTTTCGACCACATCGATGCGGATTAACGACTCATCTTCCGCCACGATGACGCGCTTCGCAGACGGCGTAGGAGACCCGGTGTTACTCACCCTTCGAGCCTACGGTATGGTCATTACGCACAGTGTTGTGCGACAGGCCGGATTGGCGGAATGGCAGACGCGGAGCACTCAAAATGCTTTGTCCGAAAGGGCGTGTGGGTTCAAATCCCACATCCGGCACACTCGAATTAGTCGATGGCGACGGACTCGACCTGACCGATAACGTGCACACGCAGGTCGTTGGTTGTTCCGACGGTTCCGGGGGGAGATCCGGAGATCACGACCACCTTGTCCCCTACCTCTGCGAGCCCGTTCTCCAGTAACGCCTTATCAACCTGCGGATACATCTCGTCAGTGTGCTTCACACGCGGAGTGGCGAAGGACTCGATACCCCAGGTCAGCGCGATGCGACGCCTTGCATCCTCTGAGGGCGTGAACGCCAGCATGGGGATACGGGAGCGAAGTCTCGACATGCGCCTGGCAGAATCTCCCGATTCGGTGAACACACAGAGGAACTTCGCTTCCACAAACTCTGCAACTTCCGCGGCTGCGAGCGTGATTGCGCCACCCTGCGTGCGAGGTTTTGTACCCAAGGGAGGGATCCTGCTCAGTCCGTGTTCCTCAGAGGAGGAGAGAATTCGCGCCATCGTGGCCACGGTAACCGCTGGGTACTTACCTACACTGGTCTCGCCGCTGAGCATGACCGCATCGGCCCCATCCAACACGGCGTTCGCAACGTCGGAAGTCTCTGCTCGCGTGGGAACGGGGGCCTCAATCATCGATTCCAGCATCTGCGTGGCCACGATGACGGGCTTTGCCATCTTGCGGGCGAACTCAATTGCTCTCTTTTGCACGATGGGGACGGTCTCTGGGGGAAGCTCAACACCCAAATCGCCTCGCGCGACCATGATGCCATCGAAGGCATCGACGATTTCTTCGAGGGCCTCGACCGCTTCGGGCTTTTCGATCTTCGCGATGATGGGGCAGGACCTACCTTCCTCCCTCATGATTTCGCGCACTCGGTCGACATCGGCGGCGCTGCGCACAAAACTCAGTGCAACGTAATCGCATCCAAGCCCCAGACCCCAGCGCAAGTCGTCTTCATCCTTCTCGGAAAGAGCGGGGGCAGAAACGGCAACGCCGGGGAGATTAATACCCTTGTTGTTGGACACAGGGCCACCCACGACGACCCGTGTCACCACATCCTCAGCGCTGGTTGACACCGCTTCCAGACGAACTTTGCCGTCATCGATGAGGAGCGTATCGCCTGCTTTGACGTCTCCGGGCAGTCCTTTATACGTTGTGCCCACAAGGTCCTTGGTGCCCTCAACATCGCGGATGGTGATCGTGAAGGTATCACCGGGTGCAAGCTCATGGGGCCCGGCACTGAATTTTTCCAGGCGAATCTTGGGTCCTTGGAGGTCCACCAGCACGCCGATGGGTTTGTCCGCATCTGCAGCGGCACGCCTCACATTTCCGTAAATCTCCTCATGCACATCTCTTGTGCCATGGGACAGATTCATTCGGAAGATGTTCGCTCCAGCCTCCAGGACCGACATGATGTCGTCGTAGGTCGACGTTGCAGGACCAAGTGTGGCCACAATTTTGGCGCGTCTCATGAATTCCTTTGGCGGCTAGACGTGGAGGGGGCGGTCGTTGGCTGTGACAGGTGCCGGTAATAGCGTACTGCCTTCAAGGAACCGATCGACCTCGGCCGCGACCGCACGGCCCTCCGCAATTGCCCAGACAATGAGAGATGCTCCTCGGCCTGCATCACCCGCGATATACAGGCCAGGGACCTCCGTGGCGTAGGAGGCATCCCTCGCGAGGTTTCCCTTTTCGTCCACGGTGAGGCTGATTTGCTCCTGTGCAATGTCGTGTTCCGCACCCCGATAGCCCAGTGCGAGAAGAACGAGGTCCGCTGGTATTTCCCGCTCTGTACCGGGCTTGGGGAACCGACCCCCGTCGCGATACTCGGTTTCGCAGACCACGACAGCTCGAACCTCGCCAGCGTCATTACCGAGGAACTCGACGGTCGAGGCAAGGTATTCCCTCGCGCCGCCCTCCTCATGGGCACTTTGAACCTCAAAGAGGATCGGGTCCATGGGCCAGGGCTGCTCCGAGGGTCGCTCATTCGGTGGCTGCTTGCCGATCGCGAGCATGGTCGTGGAGAGAGCGTTCTGTCGGTGTGCTGTGCCCAGGCAATCAGCCCCGGTGTCCCCACCACCGAGGATCACTACGTGGCGCCCCTCCGCGTTGATGAGGTCCGCAGGTGCGTCACCTGCTTGCGCCTTATTCGATGGCGTCAGATACTCCATGGCGTGGTGGATCCCGAGAAGGTTTCTACCCGGAATATCGATGTCTCGCGGCACACTCGCACCGGTTGCAACAATCACGGCGTCGTAGCGATCACGAAGGTCACTCCACGAGATATCAACGCCCACCTGAACGCCGGCGCGGAACCGTGTTCCCTCTGCCTGCATCTGCGCCAAGCGCTGATCGAGGTGTCGCTTTTCCATCTTGAAATCTGGAATGCCATAACGCAGGAGGCCGCCGATGCGGTCATCGCGCTCAAATACCGCCACCGTATGCCCAACCCGGGTGAGTTGTTGCGCTGCAGCGAGACCAGCGGGCCCACTTCCCACCACCGCAACAGTCTTTCCCGTGAGACGTTCAGGGGTGACGGGATGAACCCAACCCTCATCCCACGCCTTATCGATAATCGAGACTTCGATTTGTTTGATGGTGACCGGCGGTTGGTTAATCCCCAAGACACACGAAGATTCGCAGGGAGCTGGACACAACCGTCCCGTGAATTCAGGGAAATTGTTGGTTTCGTGCAGTCGCTCTATAGCCGCTCGTCCATCGCCTCGCCGTACAAGGTCATTCCACTCGGGAATCAGATTGCCCAGCGGACACCCGTGATGGCAAAAGGGCACACCGCAGTCCATGCACCGCGACGCTTGCCGGGTGAGGGCGCCAGGGTCACGAGGCCCGTAAACCTCTTTCCAGTCGCCAATACGAACCTCTACCGGCCGACGCGCAGGGAGTTCGCGCTCCGGATACTTCATGAACCCTCGAGGATCAGCCACCGGTAACCTCCAGAATTCTGGTCCACACTTCGTCCCCGTTGGGGTCGAGTCCTTCGCGCTCGGCTTCCTCGCGAGTGCGAAGAATGGCCTGGTAGTCGCGGGGAGTAACTTTTACAAAGCTTTCGACCGTGGCCTCCACGTCTCCAAGCATCCGCGCCGCCAATGGCGAGCCGGTGAGGCGCTCGTGTTGACGCAGCAGGTCAACAAGAATCTCCTTGTCGGCGCTACCCAAGGGTCCAATCTCGAGTTCACCCGACGCGACAGCATCACGGTTGATCCGCTCGGTCCGAAGCTTCCACACATATGCCGTGCCACCAGACATTCCCGCTCCGAGATTACGACCGGTTTCACCGAGGATCACGGCTAACCCTCCTGTCATGTATTCGAGGGCATGATCCCCTACGCCTTCGACGACAGCTGTAGCACCCGAGTTTCTGACGAGGAACCGCTCCCCCACAACGCCAGAGATGAAGAGGGAACCAGAGGTCGCGCCATAGCCGATGACGTTGCCCGCAATTACATTGCGCTCCGGCGGGAAGAGCGAACCCTCTGGAGGACGGACGATCACCGAGCCACCCGAGAGACCCTTACCCACGTAGTCATTAGCGTCACCCCACAAAGTCAAAGTGATGCCGCCCGGAACGAAAGCTCCCAAAGATTGGCCCGCGGATCCTCGCAGAGTCACCGAAATAGTGTCTGCGGGAAGACCATGCTCACCGTGAGCCTTCGTCACTTCGTGCCCGAGCATCGTGCCGACCGCTCGCTCCGTGTTGCGAATGTCATACTCCAGTGACACCGAGCCCCCATCGGTGAGCGCGGGTTGTGCGTCTCGAATCAGCTGATTGTCAAAGTGCTGAGCGATCTCATGGTCCTGCTCCTCCACCCTGCGCGAAGCAACACCTTCGGTGACGTGCTCAGCGGAGAGAATCGGTGAGAGATCGAGACCATCTGCCTTCCAGTGAGAGATCGCGCGCTCGACGTCGAGAAGCTCCACGTGTCCGATCGCTTCATCGAGCGAGCGGAATCCGAGTTGAGCGAGATATTCGCGAACTTCCTCAGCTAAGAACTCGAAGAAAGTCTTGACGAATTCTGGTTTGCCCGTGAAACGCTGACGGAGCATGGGGTTCTGGGTCGCCACACCCACCGGACACGTATCCAGGTGGCACACCCGCATCAGAATGCAGCCGCTCACAACCATGGGAGCGGTGGCGAATCCGTACTCCTCCGCCCCGAGCAGTGCCGCGATTATGACATCGCGCCCAGTCTTCATTTGACCGTCAACCTGGACCGTCACCCGCCCACGGAGGTTGTTGCGCATGAGAGTCTGTTGCGCCTCAGCTAGGCCAATCTCCCATGGTGTTCCCGCGTGCTTCAGCGAATTGAGGGGGCTCGCTCCCGTGCCACCATCGTGCCCCGAGATCAGGACGACGTCGGCTTTGGCTTTGGCGACACCCGTGGCCACAGCGCCAATGCCTGACTGGCTCACGAGTTTCACGTGCACGCGAGCGCTCGGGTTGGACCTCTTGAGGTCAAAAATTAGCTGCTTGAGATCCTCGATGCTGTAGATGTCGTGATGAGGCGGTGGTGAAATCAGACCCACACCCGGGGTTCCGTGGCGCAAGGAGGCGATCCAGGGGTACACCTTGTTGGAGGGAAGCTGCCCGCCCTCGCCGGGCTTTGCCCCCTGCGCCATTTTGATTTGCAGGTCCTCAGCCATCGTGAGGTAGAAGCTGGTAACACCAAATCTCCCCGACGCTACCTGCTTGATTTTGCTGCGGAGCTTGGGGTCTCGTAGTCGCTCGGGCGATTCTCCTCCCTCGCCGGTATTGCTTCTGGCTCCGAGCTCATTCATCGCCTCGGCCAGGGTTTCGTGCATCTCCGGAGAAATTGCCCCCATGCTCATCGCTCCGGTGGTGAAGCGTCTGATGATTTCGGATGCCGGTTCCACCTCGTCCAAGGGAATCGGAGTGCGCTCGGCCGTCTTGAGAGAGAACAGGCCTCTTAGGGTCATCAAACGCTCTGCTTGATCGTCTACAGAGCGGGTGTACTCACGGAAGATGTCGAAACGTCCCGAACGGGTCGAATGCTGCAACTTGAACACGGTTTCGGGATTGAACAAATGCGGTGGACCTTCACGCCGCCACTGGTATTCACCGCCAACTGAGAGACGCTGATGCGGGTTGGCCACGGTTGTAGCGGGATATGCGCTGCGGTGGCGCTCGCCGTTCTCCTGGGCAAGAATCTCTAGACCCACGCCCCCCAAGATGGTGGTCGTGCCGGTGAAGTACTGCTCGACGAGAGTTTCACTAAGTCCGACGGCCTCAAACGCCTGCGCTCCCGCATAGGACGCGACGGTAGAAATCCCCATCTTGCTCATAATCTTGAGCACACCCTTACCGAGAGCCTTGATGACGTTGGCTACCGCCTTTTCCGGAGTGACATCGTCGATGATTCCTTGGCGAACGAGAAGCTCCACGCTTTCCATCGCGAGATATGGGTTCACCGCAGAGGCGCCGAAGCCGATCAGCAGAGCTACATGATGGACTTCTCGGACATCACCCGACTCCACCACCAGTCCTACCTGCATCCGCTTCTGTCCGCGAATGAGGTGATGGTGAACGGCAGACAGCATCAGCAGCGAAGGAATGGGAGCGAGGTCCTGGGTTGAATCTCGGTCGCTGAGCACGACGAACTGCGCTCCAGAATCCACCGCCTTGTCAGCCTCTTCACACAACTCATCGAGTCGCTGTCTAAGACCCTCGGCTCCGTCATCGGCTCTATAGAGGCCCTGAAGGGTGACCGTGGCGGGTTCACCGCTGGGCAGACGAATGTGTTCAATCTTTGCGAGCTCATCGTTGTCAATGACCGGGAACTCCACCGAAACCTGAGCGGCGTGGGCGGGGGTGGCGTCGAGGAGGTTGCGCTCAGGACCGAGCCCACACGCCATGGAGGTGACAACCTCCTCCCGAATCGAATCCAACGGGGGGTTCGTAACCTGGGCGAACTGCTGGGTGAAGTAGTCGAAAAGCAACCTGGGTCGATCTGAGATTGCCGCTATCGGGGTGTCAGAGCCCATGGCTCCCAATGGCTCGGCACCGTTTTGGCCCATCGGTGCAAGCAAAACCCGCACCTCTTCCTCCGTGTACCCAAAAGTGCGTTGGCGTCTCGTAATCGACGCTGGTGTGTGAACAATGTGCTCACGCTCGGGGAGTTTTTCCAGCTCGATACGGTTCTCACGAACCCAGTCACCCCAGGGTTCTTGGTGCGCCAATTGCTGTTTGAGCTCGTGGTCCTCGATCAAACGTCCCTCAACCGTGTCGGCCAGCAGCATCGATCCAGGCCGCAGTCGTCCCTTACGCACCACAGTTGAAGGGTCAACATCCAAGACACCGATCTCGCTCGCAAGAATGATGAGCCCATCGGACGTGATGACATAGCGCCCAGGACGGAGCCCGTTGCGATCGAGGGTTGCCCCCACAAGTGAACCATCCGTGAACACCAGGGCCGCAGGTCCATCCCACGGTTCCATGAGTTTTGAGTGGAATTCGTAGAAATCTCTGACCGAGGGGTCCATATCCCCCTGGTTCTCCCACGCCTCAGGGACCATCATCATGACCGCGTGGGGCAAGCTTCGACCGGCGAGAGTCAGGAGCTCAAGGGTTTCATCGAAGGACGCAGAGTCTGAGCCTCCCTCGCTGACGATGGGAAACAGTGGAGTCAGGTCTCCCAGGCTTTCCGAGCGCATTTGGGATTGCCTCGCTCGCATCCAATTTCGGTTGGCTCGGATGGTGTTGATTTCACCGTTGTGAGCGAGCATCCTGAACGGTTGCGCGAGAGGCCATGAAGGGAATGTGTTCGTGGAGTATCGGGAGTGCACGAGCGCCAGTGTGGACTGGAATCTCTCGTCGCTCAGATCGGGAAAGAAGGGCTCTAACTGGAGTGTTGTGACCATTCCCTTGTAAACGAGTGTGCGACAGGACAGCGAGGGCAAGTATGAGTTGATCTCTCGCTCGGCGCGTTTGCGGAGCCGGAACGTTTGTCTGTCGAGCTCAATGCCGGACAGGGGCTGACCCTTCTCGTTTTTCAGGGTCGACGCGACAAAAAGTTGCTCGAAGGCAGGCATAGCAGCGCGGGCGAGGTCACCGATGACATCGGGGCGGTGGGGGACCTCTCGCCAGCCCACAACATCGAGGCCTTCCTCGCGGGCAATTGATTCGATGGCAGCCTTTTCGGCTTTTTTCTCCGCCTCATCGAGCGGAAGGAAGACCATACCGACCGCATAGCTACCTTTTGCGGGCAACTCAAAATCGACTACGCCGGAAAGAAACTGATGGGGTATCTGCGTGATAATTCCTGCACCGTCACCGGTGCCTGCATCGGACCCCACCGCGCCGCGGTGCTCGAGGTTACGCAGCGCTTCGAGCGCCTTTTCCACAATGTCGTGTCCGGGGGTTCCGCGAAGGGTCGCCACCATCGCCAGCCCACAAGCGTCCTTGTCGTGTGCAGGGTCATAGAGCCCCGAGGCACTGGGGGCAGAGCTGAAGCGTTCGAATGCCGACATCGTTGATCACCGTCCTCAAAAAATGTGAAGGTGGGACAACGCCGGCCCAGAGAAAAGTAGTGTGAGCTGGTCGAGACCTAACTTGTGGTTGTCTTTCCTGGACCAGCGATACTGTCCTCCTGTTCGATGAGGTCATCGACGGAGAAATAATCGTCCTCGGAGTCTACCCCAGAGTCTGCTTCCCACTCCCTCCCAGGACGATATGCGTGGGGCTCTGCACCTGGATGGCGTGATCCTTGGATGAGGTAAATCAACACCCCCAACGCAATCGCAGCAAGAGCACCCCACACATTGACCCGCACACCGAGAATCAGCTCTGCGGGATCGAGGCGGATATTCTCCAGGAAGGCCCGGCCAATTCCGTACCACACGAGATACAAAGCGAAGAGGCGTCCCCACTGCAGAGAAAGGGCACGGCCAACCCAGATGAGCACCAAAGCGCCCAGCACATTCCAGAGCATTTCATAAGCGAAAGTTGGGTGGAACAGTGTGGTGTCGGGGATGCCAACTGGTATTGCCGAGTTGGGTCTATCGATCTGAAGTCCCCAGGGGAGGTTTGTCGGTGCCCCGAAGAGCTCTTGATTGAAGTAGTTGCCCGTGCGTCCAATTCCCTGAGCAAGGAGTAAACCGGGTGCGAGTGCGTCGGCAAAGGCCGAGAACCTCAAACCCGCACTTCTGGCCCCAATGTAAGCACCGACTGCACCCAGCGACACAGCTCCCAGAATGGCAAGTCCACCTTCCCAGACATAGAAAATACGAAGAAGGTCAGCGCCCTCATAGAAATAGTCGGCCGGATGGGTTGCCACGTGATACAGGCGACCGCCCAGGATGCCGAGGGGAACAGCCCAGAGCGCGACATCGAGAACGAGCCAGGGTTCTACCCCGCGTGCCACCAAGCGGCGGTTCGTCAACCACAGTGCGACAGCAATTCCTATCAGGATGAATATCGCGTAGGCGTTGAGAGTGAGGTTGAGCGTGAACCAATCGAGCCCGAGATCTCGCAACCAGGCTCCAATATTGAAAGACCGCCAGGAGGACGGTGGGCTCGGGATACCTTCGGGATTCATCTATGCCTTTCCTGTTCCAGCCAGAGAACGAGTGGTTCCGGCTCGAAGCTCCGCGACGCGTCGTGCAACACCGTCAACACCCTCTTCGGCAAGAGCTTTGACCAAAGCAGACCCCACGATGGCGCCGTCAGCAAAAGAGACCACGTCCCTCACCTGGTCTGGGGTCGAGATACCCAAGCCCACACAGACTTCCGTCGCACCGTTCGCATAGAGTCGCTCGGTGAGCTTCTGGGCGGCGGCGTCGACATCCGCTCTTGTGCCTGTGATGCCCATGGTGGACACAGCGTAGACAAATCCACGAGACACCTCAGCTGCCCTTCGCAGCCGCTCATCTGAGGATGAGGGCGCAGCGAGAAAGACCGATTCAAGCTCAAGTCGCCGGGCTAGGTCAATCCACTCTGCAGCTTCATCGGGAATGAGGTCGGGAGTGATGAGTCCCGCTCCCCCGGCGCTTTTGAGATCAGCAGCGAAGCGCTCCAGGCCATATTGAACAACGGGGTTCCAATAGGTCATAACGAGAACTGGTTTGTCACTGTGAGACGTGATGCGCTCAAGCGCCGGAAAAAGGTCTTTGAGCTTGAAGCCGTTGTCCAAAGACTTCTGGGTCGCCTCCGCAATAACGACCCCGTCCATAACAGGGTCCGAATAGGGCACACCAAACTCGAGAATGTCAGCGCCGGCATCCAAGACGGCTATGGCAGCGTGAACGCTATCCTCCAGCGTGGGATAACCGGCAGGAAGATAGGCAACAAGTACTCCGCTCCCCTGGCTTTTTCGCGAAGCGATGGTTTCCTGAACAGTAAGTCTGGTCATGAATCACCCGGAGATCGTCCGAGGAGCTGGAAATACCTGGCCGCAGTTTCCATATCTTTATCTCCTCGGCCACTGAGGGACACCAGAATCGTGGAGTCCGGGCCCAGTTCCTGACCCAGCATCTGAGTTCCAGCGAGAGCGTGGGCCGTCTCTATGGCGGGAATAATCCCTTCTGTCTGGCTCAACAATCGCAGCGCCTGCATCGCTTGGTCATCGGTGATCGGCACATACTCGGCCCGCTCAATCGAAGCGAGCCAGGCGTGCTCCGGACCGATGCCTGGGTAGTCAAGTCCCGCGGAGATTGAGTGAGACTCGATGGTTTGACCGTCCTCGTCTTGCAGTACCAGGGATTTCGCACCGTGGAGCATTCCAGGCTTGCCCCTCGAAATGGTCGCAGCGTGGTGGGGCGTATCAACTCCATCACCGGCCGCTTCATAGCCGATAAGTCGGACACCGTCATCATCGAGGAACGCGTGGAAAATCCCCATGGCGTTACTGCCACCTCCCACACACGCGGTGACAGCAGTGGGGAGGGCACCTGTGAGCTCCAGCATCTGCTGTCTCGCTTCTACTCCGATGATCGAGTGGAAGTCCCTCACGATGAGGGGGAAAGGATGCGGGCCCGCTACTGTACCCAGCAGATAATGGGTCGAATCGACATTGGTCACCCAGTCGCGCATGGCGTCGTTGATAGCGTCCTTGAGGGTTCTTGACCCTGTGGTCACAGCTCGCACTTCGGCGCCGAGTAGTCGCATTCGCGCGACATTCAGAGCTTGCCGCTCTGTGTCAACCTCTCCCATGTACACAACACAGTCCATCCCCATCAACGCGGCCGCGGTGGCTGTTGCTACGCCGTGCTGCCCAGCCCCTGTTTCGGCAATCAGGCGCGACTTACCCAGGCGTTTCGCGAGCAGGGCCTGGCCCAGCACATTGTTGATCTTGTGGCTTCCTGTGTGGTTGAGGTCTTCTCGCTTGAGAAAAATTCTTGCTCCACCGCAATGCTCCGCAAATCGCGTCGCCTCAGTGATGATGGAGGGGCGACCGGTGTAGGTCTTGTGAAGCTCATCAAGCTCGCGTGCAAACGAGGGATCGTGGCGAGCCTGCTGGTAGGCCTGTTCCAGCTCATCGAGCGCATGAATGAGCGATTCGGGAACAAACCTTCCCCCGAATTCACCGTAATAAGGCCCTTGGACCTCTCTCAGTGACTGAGTCATGCCTCTACAAACTCCCTCACGGCTTTTTCGGGGTCTACTCCGGTGACAAGCGCCTCGCCGACAAGCACGGCGTGCGCACCGTGTTCACGGTACCGCGTAACATCCTGAGAATTCACCACCGCAGATTCAGCAACCGCGAAGACGCCAGAGGGCAGGAGAGGCCGCAAACGTCCAAAAAGCTCTGGATCAAGCTCGAAAGTGCCCAAATCTCGAGCATTCACGCCGATAATCGTCGCTCCTAGATCCACCGCCCGAAGAACCTCTTCCTTAGAATGCGTCTCGACGAGAGCTTCCATGCCCCAGGACCTGGCAACTTCCAGCAGGTGAGTCGCCGTGTCATCATCTATCCCCGCGAGTATGAGAAGCACAAGGTCGGCTCCGTGAGCCCTTGCCTCTACCACCTGGTATTCACTGTCGAGGAAGTCTTTGCGCAACACGGGGACCGAAACAGCGTCAGACACTGCCTTCAAGTCCTCGAGCGAGCCGCCGAAACCCCGACCCTCGGTCAGCACACTAATCGCACTCGCACCACCGGCCTCG
>JBMUEW010000020.1:0-21186 GCA_049460875.1 Pontimonas sp. | reverse complement strand
ACAAGGCGGGTTTCGCGATCATTGCCACTGCGATGAAGGAATGCATCGCGGAGGATGGCAAGCCAGCAAAAGATGGCGACGTCAGCGTCGAGGACTTAGAGAAGCTCTTCCTGAGCTTGTCCTAGCCACGGCCTGCCCGGGAGTGCGCTTGTAGGATTACCCCATGCCTACTCGAGTCGCCGTCGTCGGCGCAACCGGACGCCTGGGAACACAGGTGTGTCAGGTGGTCGACGCCATTCCCGAGATGGAGTTGGTAGCCAAGCTTGATTCCCACTCCGACCTCCACGACATGCTCGGTGCGGACATCGCAGTCGACGTCACACTGCCCGGTGTCTCTGGCCAGGTCGTCGACTTTGCCATTGCCCAAGGCATCAAAATTCTCGTCGGGACTAGCGGCTGGTCAGCGGATCGGCTCTCGGCACTGGCCAAATCAGTCGACGAAAAACCCGGTGCCAGCGTCTTCGTCGTGCCTAATTTCTCCCTCGGTGCGACCCTTCAAATGATGGTGTCCGCCACCGTGGCGCAGCATTTTGAATCAATCGAGATCGTTGAGGCCCATCACGCCGGAAAAGCAGATTCGCCCAGTGGGACCGCTGTGCGCACCGCGGAGGAAATCGCTGCGGTTCGCCGAGACCGCGGTGGCATCATTGCTCCTCACTCCAACCAGAGCGCCAGGGGTGAGCAGGTGCAAGGAGTCCCCGTTCATTCACTGAGACTCAACGGTGTGCTGGCTCAACAGGAAGTGAGATTTGGCGGTGTGGGGGAGACGCTCACGATCACCCACGATACCCACAGTCGCGAGGCCTATCAGGCTGGAATTGTGATGGCGCTGCGTTTCATGGAGTCACACACGGGGCTTGCTGTGGGACTCGAGCACGCCCTGGGCACATCCTCCCGATGAATCGGCCGATGATTGCAGCGCTCTTCATGGCGCTTCTGTTGGCGATCTATCTCGCCTTCACCGCAAACTACGCGTGGATTTTGCTCCGAGACCCCTCCCCACTGGTCAACGCCATGGGATATGCCCTTGCTGTGTTGCCCCTTCTTGGCGCGTGGGGATTGGGCGCTGAGCTCCTGTTTGCCAGGCGCTCAGCAGCCTTGACCCGCCAGCTCGAGAGCGAAGGTCTGCTCCCGGGGGAAGAGTTACCGTCACTGACCAGTGGTCGCCCGGATCGTCACGCGGCTGAGGCTGCTTTTCCCCAGTTTCAACAAGACACCGAAGCCAATCCCGAGTCGTGGCAGTCCTGGCTGCGCTTAGGGCTCGCCTACGACGCGTGCGGAGACCGACGACGTGCGCGGTGGGCGGTCAGAAAAGCGATTTCGCTTGCCAGAAGCACTTAGCTCTTCTGCAGGAGTCGTGCTACCGCGGCGTCGAGGGTGTCATCGTCGAAGGTGAAGCCTGCGCTGAGTAAGCGCTCGGGGACAACTCGCTGAGAGGTCAGGAGGATTTCCTTACCGGCCTCCCCCATGAGCATGAGAATGGCGAAACGGGGAAAGCCCAACCAGTGTGGGCGTCTCATCCCGCGGGCAAGAGCTTTTGTTTGGTCGTTTGCTGTGGCAGGTGTAGGGCTCACCAGGTTGAATGGCCCAAAAGTCGTCTCGTGGTTTGCCAAGAACGCGAGAGCCCGAACTTCGTCGTGAAGGCTGATCCACGGCCACCATTGGGAGCCAGAACCTATCGGGCCTCCCAGTCCGAGCGCTGTTTGCAAGCGAAGAAGTGATGTCGATAGCGCTCCTGGCCCCATCACGGCCGCACTGCGTGCATAGCAAATACGGGTCGTCGAGCTCTCCGCGTGAGAGGCGGCGGACTCCGCCTGTGCCTGCACGTCCGCGAGAAACCCTTCACCAGGAGAGCTCCGTTCGGTTAACTCTTCACTCCCTCGTTCGCCGTAATATCCGACTGCGCTGGCCTGAATCAGCAGGCTCGGTGGATTCTGGGCATCCCTCATCGCCTGGGCAAGGGTGCGGGCTGCATCAATTCTGGATGTCAGAATCGCGCGTTTTTGACCCGCAGCCCAGGGAGTTCTGCCCAGAAAGAGCCACTTGGAAATTGAGGCGGCCGCCAGGTTGATGACCACGTCCGTGTGGTCCAGTATTCCGGCTTCAATCTCGCCCTTCGCGGGGTTCCAATAGTGCTCTGTGGCGTCCTGGGGCGCTCTCCTCACGAGGGTATGCACGGCGTGACCCTGCTCCTCGAGCAGTTTCTTCAACGGCGTGCCGATGAGTCCGCTCGACCCTGAGATGAGAATCCTCAACCGCTTGGATTCCTCCCGGTAACCCCTGAGCATTAGCGCAGTGTGGCCTCAAGCGTGATGGGAACTCCTGCAAGCGCTTGCGAGATGGGGCAGTTTGCTTTGGCGTCCTCTGCAAAACCTTGGAATGTTGCATCGTCCATTCCCGGAATGCTGGCGGTGACCAGGAGGTGTGAGCCGGTCACCCCTTCGCCGGGAACAAACGTCACCGCGGCGGTCACGTCTAACGATTCCGGGGGTGATCCTGCGCCGCTCAGTGCATGGGAGAGAGCCATGGAGTAGCACGCTGAATGCGCCGCACCGAGAAGCTCTTCGGGGTTGGTAACCCCCGTTTGTCCTTCGCTTCGCGCAGCCCAGGTCACGTCAAAAGTTGCCGCGCCTGAGGAGACCAAGCTCGTGGAGCCGGAGCCCTCGATGAGCGATCCTGCCCACTGTGTCCGTGCTTCGCTAGTCACTGCCATGATGTCGTTCCTTCCAGGGGATGTGACCTAATCGAACCACTATCTGGCGATCTTCGCGACACTTTTCAGGGCATTCCGAGAAACCTAGGACTGGCGAATGATGCGTGCTCGCACCAGCAGGGCATACATTTCACAGCCCAGGCACAAACCAAAGACAGAATTCAAGAAGGCCGCGATGAAAGCCGCGGCCGTTGCAGCCACAAGTCCGTAGGGGATGCCCACGAGGTGGAGGACCACTCCGATGGCGGAGACGACAAAACCGACCAACTGCGCGAAAGTCGGCGGTTCTGGTTCTTCCCGATAGGCGGGAGGGCCAAGCCTGGGCAGTATAAGTGCCTTGAATAGAGCTCCATAGGGGTGGCGCTTGATGCCAGCGAACGCTCCCCAGGCGAAGAGGGCTGTGATGAGGGTGAGCAGGAGGAACGCGGGGTCCGCACTGCGCTCCGCAACACCCTGAGGAATAGTGGAGTCCGCCAACCCCAGAGAAAGGGTAATGAGGAGCGCTATCGCGGTGATCCCAGCACCAAAACGCGGACTTCTCGGGTCGATACCCGCTGGTGCATTAGATGAGGTATTCATCTGCTTGTGCCTTTCGTTGGGTGAGCGCTTGCTGCACTTCGTGCGCGACGATGGGGGGTTTTGCGGCCCCGTGAATCCGGGACATGATGTGTCCGCTCCCGGTGACGATGAAGGTGGTGGGGGTTTGGGAGACCTTCAGCGAAGCTGTCAACTCGGGATAGTCCGTTATGTCGATTTCGCGGTGAGCAACGTTCCCTTCGCTCGAGACCGCTTCGTTGCCGAGCACAACCCGCATCGCTTGGCAGTAAGAACAGTAAGGCCCAGAGAACTGCAGCAGGGTGATCAGGGCACCTTGATCAATTAACTCCACCGGGACATCCGGGGGAAGTGATGCTGAGGCTTTTCTCGACACAGCACCTTGTTTGTTTTGCCAGGCGAATCCGAGGAGCGTGGAGACCACGAGTAGCCCTCCGACGACGAGGGCAATCTGCAGAGGCTCCATGGGGATTTACTTTAGGTGCCCGGCGCTCCGACCTGCCTGGATATGACGAAGCGTTACCGGAGGAGAAGTAGGCTGGTCCCCAGTGTCGAAGAAAGGCAGCCTGGGTGACCGACGAGCAGATTGAGTTTCGTTCAGATGTAACCGTGGAGCTTGTTCGCCACAGCGCCAGTGACGCGGATGTTCTTTTCGCCGCACGAGTGAGCACTCAGGGCGAGCAGACTCTGGAGGCGGCAAGCTCTGGAGCGGAAGCGTCAGAGCGTGACCGTGGTCTCATCAACTACCTCATGCGTGATCGCCATGGTTCGCCCTTTGAGCACAACTCTCTGACGTTCTATGTTCAAGCGCCGATTTTTGTATTCCGAGAATTCATGCGCCACCGCATCGCCTCTTACAACGAGGAAAGTGGCCGCTATCGTGAGCTCCGCCCGGTGTTTTATGTTCCTGGCCCTGACAGAAAGCTCGTTCAGGTGGGTAAGCCTGGGGCGTATGAGTTTGAGGATGGTACTGCGGAACAGACCGCTCTGGTGCGCGACGAAGTCATCGCGGTGTGCACGCAAGCCTACGAGAGCTATCAGAGGATGCTCGAGGCCGGGGTTGCCCGAGAGGTGGCGCGTGCGGTCCTGCCCGTGACCCTGTATTCGAGCATGTACGTGACCATGAACGCTCGAAGTCTGATGAACTTCCTCAGCCTGCGCACCAAACGGGAGGGAACTCACTTCCCCTCATTCCCGCAGCGCGAAATCGAAATGGTGGCAGAGAAGATGGAAGAGTTGTGGAAACCTCTCATGCCGATGACGGCGGAAACCTTTGATCAGAACGGTCGTGTAGCTCCGTAGGGGTGTGCGCATGGTGCCTGCGGGCGCTAGCCTGGTCGGGTGGTAACTGAGAATCCTTTCGGCCAAGTCCTCGTGGCGATGGTCACTCCGATGACGGTCGACGGTGAGGTCGACTGGCCTGGCGTTGAATCGTTGATGGAGAGCCTCATCAGTCACGGTGCTGATGGGCTGGTTGTCACAGGAACCACGGGTGAGACGAGCACTCTGACCGATGCCGAGAAGATTCAGCTCGTGAAGACCGGGAAATCGGTGTCCGCTGGGCGGGCGAAAATCATCACCGGTGGAGGGTCGAACGAGACCGCTCACGCCATTGAGCTCTATAAAGCCAGTGAAAAAGCGGGCGCTGACGGCGTGATGGTCGTAACTCCCTACTACAACAAGCCCACCCAAGCGGGTGTGTTGACCCATTTCCGCCTCATCGCAGACGCCACAGATTTGCCGGTCATCCTCTATGACATTCCGGGTCGCTCGGGGATTGAGATCAAGTACGACACCATCCTGCGTGCTGCGAAACACCCCAACATTCGGGCGGTGAAGGATGCCAAAGGGGATTTGAGTGAAGTTTCCCGGGTGATGAACAACACCGACTTGCTGTATTTCGCGGGTGATGACGCCAACGCTCTGCCCACGCTCGCCATCGGGGGCACTGGGCTTATTGGGGTGACCGCCAACATCGCCCCCGAGCCCTACCGCATCATTGTGGATGCTGTGAATCGCAGTGATCTGGCCGCTGCTACGGCTCAACACAAACTCCTCGAGCCTTTGGTTCGGGCGACGATGACGCATGTTCCGGGAACGGTGGCGACCAAATACATCCTGCACGGTTTAGGGCGCATCGCCTCTCCTCGGGTTCGCTTGCCCCTCGTGGGGCCTGAGGAGTCCGAAGCTGCTCTCATCGAGAACGACATCGCCTTGGTGCGCGATGTTGCTGGCGCTGACTTTTCCAACTTCCGCCCCGATCGCAATGCGGCTGCCGGGGGTGCCCTGCCCAAAGTGGCGGGGACTACCCGCTAGGGAAGGACTCCATGCCCCAACCTGTGGTGGATCCACCCGCACTACTGCCTGGCACTTTGCGGGTCATTCCGCTCGGAGGAATTGGCGAAATCGGTCGCAACATGACCGTCTTCGAGATCGACGGCAAGCTCTTGATTGTTGATTGCGGGGTTCTGTTCCCCGAAGAAACCCAGCCCGGTGTGGATTTGATCCTGCCCGATTTTGAACCTATTCGGGATCGACTGGATGACGTTGTCGCCATCATGCTGACGCACGGGCACGAAGACCACATCGGGGCGGTCCCTTATTTGTTGAGGCTTCGCGAAGATATCCCCCTCATCGGCACCACACTGACTTTGGCGCTTATTGAGGCAAAGCTTAAGGAGCATCGCATCACTCCGCTCACCATGTCTGTCGAGGCGGGCGGTCGCGAGCAATTGGGCCCGTTTGATTTGGAGTTTGTCGCAGTTAACCACTCGATTCCCGATGCTCTCGCGGTCATGATTCGAACGTCGGCAGGTTCGGTGCTGCACACCGGGGATTTCAAGATGGACCAGTTACCCCTCGATGGTCGCTTGACTGACCTTCGAACCTTTGGCCGTCTCGGAGAAGAGGGCGTGGACCTATTCCTCGTCGATTCCACAAACGCCGATGTCCCTGGCTTCACTCCGCGGGAGGCTGACATTGGACCAATCCTCGACCAGATCGTGCATCGCGCGCCACGGCGCGTGATTGTGGCGAGCTTTGCCTCGCACGTGCACAGAGTGCAACAGGTCATCGATGCTGCTGCGGCGAATCAGCGCTTTGTCGCGTTGGTTGGACGGTCCATGGTGCGCAATATGGGTATTGCCCAGGAGTTGGGCTATCTGAGTGTTCCCGACGGGCTGCTTATTGACGCGAAGAAGGCGGTGGAGCTTCCCGACGAACAGGTTCTGTACATGACCACGGGATCGCAGGGAGAACCGATGGCGGGCTTATCCCGCATGGCCAACCGAGAGCACCCGACGATTGAGATCGGCTCCGGCGACACCGTCATTCTCGCCTCCAGCCTGATTCCTGGGAACGAGAACGCGGTCTACCGGGTCATCAATGGCCTCATCGATTTGGGAGCCAACGTAGTTCATAAAGGCAATGCCACCGTCCATGTCTCGGGTCACGCGGCGGCCGGTGAGCTCCTGTATTGCTACAACATCGTCAAGCCTCGCCAGGTCATGCCCGTTCACGGTGAAGCTCGTCACCTGCGCGCCAATGCCGACATTGCGGTGTCCTCGGGCGTTCCGCGTGAGAACACCCTGGTTGGGGAAAACGGCACCGTCGTTGATCTCAGTGAAGGCGTCGCGACGCAGGTCGGCCAGCTCGATGTGGGTTTTGTCTATGTCGACGGGTCGACGGTGGGAGAAATTACGGACGCGGACCTCAAAGACCGGCGGATTCTCGCCGAGGAGGGTTTCATTTCCATTTTCATCGCCATCGATGCGCAAACAGGAAAAATCATCGTCGGGCCAGAGATTCACGCCAGAGGTTTCGCTCCCGATGACTCCGTCTTTGACGATGTTCGTCCCGCTATCGTGACGGCTCTCGAGGAGGCGGCTGCCAACGGCACGAGGGATACGCAATCCTTCCAACAGGTGGTCAGGCGAACGATTGGGCGATGGGTGAATACCCAGCACCGGCGTCGCCCGATGATTGTTCCAGTCGTAATTGAGGCCTAGTCGCTATGGCTAAGGGTCGAAAGATTGCCTTCGTGGGTTGTTCTCCTCACTGAGTTTCACCGGCAAAATAATGGGGCCGGTCTCCAGCGCCAGATCGGCTTGGACAACAACGTCACTTGACCTAGCGGTCTGAGCAATGACGATACCGCCGAAAACAACTGAAGCGCCAATCACCTGCCACGTGCTGAGAGCTTCTTGTAGCCACAACCATGCGGTGATGAAGGCAAAGATGATTTCACTCGTTGCCACAATTCCCGCGGCTGTGGCCGAGAGTCGCTTGAGTGCGCTGAGGGAGAGGAGGAAGGGCGCAAACGAGCCGAGGGTGACGTTCCACACGATGAGTAGCCAGACCGGTACAGAAATTCCCCCGAGACTTCCGCCAAGCGAGGTAACGGTCGTGAAGGTTTCTGAGGTGAACGTCCACCACCGGGAGAAGGGTGCCCAAAACAGCGAAGCCACGCTCATGGTCCAAAACGACAGGGCAAGTGGCGAGATGGTTTTCAGTTGTCGCTCTCCGACGAGGAAGTAGGTCGCAAGTGAGATGGCGGCAGCAAGTCCCCACAGCACCCCGACCGGATTGAGCGTTGATGCCCAGATTTCTGCTACGACGATCAGTCCCACAATGACCAATGCGATCGCCGCCCACAAGCGGATGTGCACCTTCTCTTTGAAGAAGAAGAACGCTACGACGGCGACTATGAGCACTGCCAAGTATTCGAGGAGAAGGGCAATACCGACCGGTAGCAACGCAATCGCGAAGGCATAGGTGGCTTGCAGAAGCCCCACTCCCACGACTCCGAGAATGATGATGACGGGCCATTGGCGCGGAGGGAGCCGGAACGAGCGCCGGTCGAGCACGAGAAGCACTATTCCCGAGATGATGGCGGCCCCCAGGACGCGCATTTGGGTGAGCTGAATGGCGCTAAACCCCGCCTCAATAATGACTTTGCTGACCGACCCGTTGGCGCCAAAGAGAAAAGCGGCGAGAAGAGCATAAAAATAGCCCATTATCGAGCCCCAAAAGTCCCTTGAGCCCGGGCAAAGAAGTGTGTCACGGGATAAGCGTAGGGCTAAAAATCGGTGTTTGTGACCACATTGGTGGAGCAACTCTGGGCGCTGTGTTCAGGACCTTTCTCTACGATTGCGGGTATGAAGACGTATTACCTGGCGGGCGGTTGTTTCTGGTGTCTCGATGCAGCGTATCGAGTGCTTCGAGGGGTTAGTGATGTGGTCTCGGGCTACACCGGAGGCCAGAATCCGCACCCCACGTACGAGCAGGTGTGTACGGGCACTACCGGTCACGCAGAGGCAGTCGCTGTGACATTTGACCCCACTGTTATTCCTTCTGATGTCATCTTGGACGCGTTCTTCACTATGCACGATCCCCGTCAACTCAACCGGCAGGGAAACGATGTGGGAACCCAGTACCGCTCTGCGATGTTCTATCGTGACGACGAAGAGCTCGCGCTCTTTGAGGCAGCCAGGGACCGAGCTAACGAGACCTGGGGTGGCGGTGTGGTGACCGAGATTTCTCCCCTCGGAGAGTTTTACGATGCCGAGGAGTATCACCAGGATTTCTTCGCGAAGAACCCTAGCCAGGGCTACTGCCTGGCGGTGGCGGTTCCCAAGGTCGCCAAAGTGCGCAAATCCTTCGCGGGTTACGTGACCTAGTTTCTGCTGTCCACAGCGAGCGAATACGCCCCTTTTCTTCCCAAAACTGGGGCTCAGTGTCTCTGGTCGTCACTCGACTCTGCATGGTGTGGGTATGCCCGCACTGCAGGCACGGGCAACCCACTAAGAGCCTGCATGACGAAAGGACCCAGCATGACCGATCAGCTTGCCGTGACAGGGCTCATTGCCACGACACCCCGCCACATCGTTACCTCAGAGGGCCTTGCCATCACAAGCTTTCGACTCGCCTCACACCAGCGATTGTTTGACCGTAAGGTCGGTCGATGGAGCGATGGGGAGACCAATTGGTACACCGTCACCGCATTTCGTGATCTCGCCGTCAACGCGTCACAATCACTCCACAAAGGTGACCGCGTGGTCGCCGTGGGGCGGCTCAAGGTCAGAGACTGGTCCAACGATGACCGCTCCGGCACGAGCGTGGAGGTCGAGGCAGACAGCCTGGGTCATGACCTGCATTGGGGGGTGAGTGACTACACGAAAGTTGCCAGGACAATCCTTGAGGAAGAACCCGAAGAAGACTCGGAAGGCGACGACGAGGAAGAACTCTAGCCGCTCAGTCCCGGCAGTCAGAGTCCCTAGACTAGGAACCTATGGCTGAATTCATTTACACGATGGTCCGCGCTCGTAAAGCGGTCGGCGACAAGGTCATCCTCGATGACGTCACCATGTCCTTCTTCCCCGGGGCGAAGATTGGCATGGTGGGCCCCAACGGCGCCGGAAAGTCGACAATTCTCAAAATCATGGCGGGGCTCGACACCCCGTCGAACGGTGACGCCGCGCTCACACCTGGATACACCGTGGGCATCCTCCTCCAGGAACCAGAGTTGGATGAGTCGAAGACTGTCCTCGAAAATGTGCGCGATGGAGTGCGCGACATCCACGACAAGATTGTTCGGTTTAACGAGATTTCCGCCGCAATGTCGGACCCCGATGCAGACTTCGACTCCTTGCTCGCAGAGATGGGGACACTCCAAGAGGCCATTGATGCGGCAGACGCCTGGGATCTTGACTCCCAACTCGAGCAGGCCATGGACGCTCTGCGGTGCCCACCTTCTGACGAACCCATAACCCATCTCTCCGGTGGAGAAAAGCGTCGAGTGGCCCTATGCAAGTTGCTTCTCGAAAAGCCCGACCTGTTGCTTCTCGATGAGCCCACCAACCACTTGGATGCTGAAAGTGTGCTCTGGCTCGAGCAACACCTCTCCAAGTATCCAGGGGCTGTCATCGCCATTACCCACGACCGCTACTTTCTCGACCACGTTGCGCAGTGGATTGCGGAGGTCGACCGCGGCCGCCTCTACCCTTACGAAGGCAACTACTCGACCTATCTGGAGAAGAAGGCCGAGCGCTTGCAGGTTCAGGGTAAGAAAGATCAGAAGCTCGCAAAGCGGCTGGCCGATGAACTTGAGTGGGTGCGCTCCAATGCCAAGGGTCGGCAGGCTAAGTCGAAGGCCCGTCTGGCTCGCTATGAGGAGATGGCTGAAGAGGCGGAGCGGACCAAAAAGCTGGACTTCGAGGAGATCCAGATTCCCCCTGGTCCTCGCTTAGGCCAGCAAGTGCTCGAAGCCAAATCCATCAAGAAAGGCTTTGGCGATCGAGTCCTCATCGACAACTTGTCTTTTTCGTTGCCTCGCAACGGAATCGTCGGAATCATCGGGCCAAACGGTGTCGGAAAGTCCACCTTGTTCAAGACCATCGTCGGCCTTGAGCCTCTCGATGGGGGCGAGCTTGTCGTGGGTGAGAGCGTAAAGCTGTCCTACGTCGACCAGGATCGGGCAGGTATCGACCCGAACAAGACGCTGTGGGAGGTTGTCTCAGACGGTCTGGACGTGATTCAGGTCGGCAACGTCGAGATTCCCTCGAGAGCATATGTTTCGAGCTTTGGGTTCAAGGGCCCTGACCAGCAAAAGAAAGCAGGCGTGCTCTCCGGTGGAGAACGCAACCGCCTTAATTTGGCGCTCACGCTGAAGCAAGGGGGGAACCTTTTGCTCTTGGATGAGCCCACCAACGACCTTGATGTGGAAACGCTCTCCAGTTTGGAGAATGCGTTACTCGAATTCCCGGGCTGCGCCGTGGTAATCACCCACGATCGGTGGTTCCTCGACAGAATCGCGACCCACATCCTTTCTTACGAGGGAACTGAAGAAGACCCCGCCAACTGGTACTGGTTCGAAGGAAACTTCGAGTCCTACGAGGAGAACAAAATCGAGCGCCTTGGTCCCGATGCGGCAGCGCCTCATCGCTCGACCTACCGCAAACTCACGAGAGATTAGGGACGTATACGGCCCGAGGAGTTACTCGGGTTTAGCGGCTGACCCCCACTTTGACGGGTTGCCTATTGCGGCACTCGAATCATCCCCTCTTGGGCGACTGACGCAACAAGCGTTCCATCCTGGGAGAAGATCCGCCCGAGGGATAGTCCGCGTCCTCCCCTCGCGGAGGGCGATTCTTGTGAGTAGAGGAACCATTCATCAGCGCGGTGGAAACGATGCCACCACATGGCGTGGTCGAGACTTGCCATTTTCAATCCGGGAGTTCCCCAGCTCACACCGTGTGCCCGCATGACGGGCTCGAGAATACTGAAGTCACTCGCATACGCGAGTGCGGCCCTGTGCAGGTTGGGGTCATCGGGGAGTGGTTCGAGTGCTTTCATCCAGACAGCCTGGTGTGGCACGGTCTCGCCCTCGACTCGGGCATAGACCGACGAGGGGTGGTGTCGAAGATCGAAAGCTCGAGTCTTTGCCCAAATATCTGCAGCAGGATGATTGATTCCCTGGAGCACTTCAGCGGCACTGGGTAGGGACTCGGGGTCTGGTATTCCTTCTGGCATGAGGGCTTGATGATCAAGACCGGGGTCTTCGTCTTGGAAGGAGGCGATCATAGAAAAAATTGGCTGGCCTTTTTGATACGCCTGAACTCTCCGAGTAGAAAACGATCGACCATCGTGGATTCGGTCCACTGAAAAGGTGATTTCTTCTTCAATATCTCCGGGGCGCAAGAAATACCCGTGGAGGGAATGGATGATCCGGTCCTCGGCGATGGTGTGAATCGCTGCCAGCGCGGCCTGCGCCATCACTTGACCGCCAAAAACTCGCCCGTGGGGTTGCCATTGGCTCGGGGCTGTGAAGATGTCTTCTCGGGTCCGAGCCGAGGTGCTCGAGAGCGTGAGAGCTCGCAACATACTCTCGACAGGAGGAAGGTTCGGTGTAGCTCCAGGGGAAGGTGTCATCGGTTGTAGTTTAGAGAACACCATGGGACATTCTTTTACGCTCACTCCCGACGATGCCAGAGCGGACCTCATCACTTTTCTGGAACGCGCTGCGCGAGTCAATAATGGATCCGCTCGTCTCATCGCGTCAGGTGGGCACCTTCAGGTCTACGTGGGAATCCTTTTTCCGCGTGGTCTGCTGGACAAGATCCCCACTGTCCTGGGTTTACGAGTCTTTGCTATGGCGGAATCTGCGGACTTTGATGTCGTGGTTCCCATCGACGCTCTTGTTGCTCGAGCTCGGTCTGCCATTGAGCGAGACGAGATGACTCTGGGAACCCCAGCCGAGGTTGCGTCCTTGGCGTGGGCTGCAATCACGCCTCCCCGCGAGGGTTGGCGTCGCCGGCTCGGGGTCACTAGCTCCGTGTTGGCCACGGCCGCCGCTGAGGGAATCGCCCGAGTGGCTGAGGCGGTTCCTGACTCGATCGGTGAGTCAGTTCTGCAGAAAGTTCGCGCAGACGTGTGGGGAGCTGCAATCTCACACAACAAGAAGATTCCCGCCGGAGCCGCTTTTGCTGCCGATGCCTTGGGCTTCCTCGGAGAGAAGAGCCTCCAGGTTCACACTCTCGACAACTGGCTCCGCCTTTCGGGCAAGGCGGGATACGTCTTAGTTAAATTCCCTGGCGGTCACGACTTTGGCGAGGATGACTAGTCGTCGAAAGTATTGACCATCGAGAGCGCCGCTCGCTCAAAGTATTCCCACATTTCCCCGTCGTCCATGGGTGAAAGCTCGAGGGTGTCCAGCGCTCGTCTCATGTGGGAAAGCCAGCGCTCTCGGGCGTCGGGGTTTACTTTGAATGGTGCGTGACGCATCCGAAGTCGAGGGTGTCCGCGCTGATCCGAATAGGTGTGGGGGCCACCGAAATACTGCTGCAAGAAGCTGGAGAGTCTCCAGATTGCACCTTCGAGATCGTCCTCTGGATACATCGGGAGGAGCACATCATCGGAACGAATCCCGTCATAAAACGCCCGGACTAGTTGGTCGAAGATTTCCGAACCACCAATACGGTCGTACAGCGTGACGGGGGTATCGGGCATGGAGCTAGGAGTTGTCCTCAGTGGGTTCAGGCTCATTCATGGCGGCATGGCGGCGCGAGGATCCTCGCGCACCTTCGAAACTGTCGACCACCATGCGATTGAGCGCAGGGATATCGACCTGACGCTTGTCGAGTGCATCCTTGAGCGCTCGGTACAGGGCTCGCTCGGCAGCCCACTGCTCGCCGGCGCGGACTTTGACCACGAGTCGGAGGGTGACAGCTTCGGCGCTGAGTGACTGGACGCCCCACACTTCGGGGTCCTCCATGATCTTCCGCCTCCACTCGGGGCTCTGGGCAAATTCTTTGGCCGATTCCAGGAGCAGGTTCTGGATGTCATCGATATTCGAGTTGTAGGGGACAGGGAGGTCGAGAATGACTCGCGACCAATCCTGCGTCTTGTTGCCTACCCGGAGGATTTCGCCGTTGCGCACGAACCACAGGGTTCCCGAGACGTCTCTGATCTCTGTGATGCGAATTCCGACACGCTCGACGACGCCTTCGGCAATCCCCAGGTCTACGACATCGCCAACACCGAGCTGGTCCTCAAACACCATAAACAGACCGTTCAACACATCTTTGATGATCGACTGCGCCCCAAAACCTAGGGCGGCACCCAAGATTCCCGCACTCGCCACCAGCGCTGTCACGGAAAACCCGAGTTCGGTGAGGATAAGTATGACCACTACGGTGACGATGACCCAGGTGGCAGTGTTGTTGAGGACTGACCCAAGCGTTCTCGTGCGTTGAACAGAGCGCATTGCTGAGAGTGGACTCGCCGTGAGTTCCCGGGTGTCGTCTACTTTGTGGGCGCGCTTGACACCGCGAACCACCTGAGTGACGATGCGTCTGATCATCACTCGCAACAGCAGGCTTACGAGGACTCCCGCGATGACGAGTCCGATAATCCGCACGGCTGGCCCGTAGCCACCGAGTGCTTCGGTGAACGAGTCCCAGAGGTCCGCTACATCCATACGCTCATGCTAGAGCGTGAGCCTATGAGTTCTGGTGCGCGCGGTCGAGCGCTTGCACGCGCAGGGCTCGCTCGACACCGGCGACACTTTCCTCAACAATTCTTCGAAGCGCCGGAATAGAGGTGTGTGACTCCAACCACGCCTTCGACTTCGCCACCAGCTCCTCTGAGACCAGGGAGCCTGGGTAGAGACCCTCCGCGAGGTACTCCGCAATCTTGTAGGTCCTTGAGTTCCACATCGGCTCGAGCATCGAAAAGTACTCATCGACGAGGGGTTCCAGAGCACTCTGATCGTTGACGAGGTCGTAGCCCAGTGTCAGCGAGCGCACGATCGCGTTGGGTGTTGCGTCGGAGGACACCAATTGGTCAAACACCGCCTTCTTGTCTACCGTGCTGGGCAACATCGACCGGGCTCTCGCAGCTGCCTGTTGACCATTGGAGGTGTTGTCTGCCTCGAGAGCGGTATCAATATCGCTCGAGCTCGCCTTGCCACAAAGCGCTAGACCGGCGAGTAGCTCCCACGATAAGTCGGTGTCAATGGTGAGCCCAGCAAGAGTCGTATCTCCTTCACGCAGTGACCTGAGAATCTCCGCGTGATCGCTCGTGGATGCCAGTGTTGCGAAAGCCTTCACGAGTTGGAACTGAGCGTCGCTTGCCGCAGCTGCATTCTTCGCTAAGTCCCACACTCTCGTCCCGACGTCCTCGAGTACTGCACTGCGACGCTCTGGTGTGACGTAGTTTCTGGCCACCAAAGCCAGTTGACCAAGCGCTGTTCTGATTGTGGTGCTCTCGGTTTCCTGCGCGATATTGCCCAGCACTAATTCGATGAAGTCAGCCGGCGGTGTCTCCGCGTCTCGGGTGGAATCCCACAGGCTTCCCCATATGAGCGCTCGCGCAAGAGGGCTTGCCACTTGGGAGAGATTTTCGACTGCTGTGTGTCGAGAGTGCTCATCCAGTCGAATTTTCGCGTAGGCGAGATCGTCGTCGTTGATGAGAATGAGAGCGGGCCTGATCTGACCGACAGCGTCAGCGACGGGTGAGAATTCACCGTCAATGTCGAGCTCGGTCCGCCACACCCTGTGGAGGACACCATCTTCGCCGGGATTATAGAAACCCAGAGCCAGTCGGTGGGGCCGAAGGGTCGGCCAGTCATCGGGAGCAGTTTGGCGAATCTGGAAGTCAGTAATCACGCCTGAATCATCTGTTGTGACCTCGGGGTAGAGCGTGTTGACTCCTGCAGTTTCGAGCCACAATTCACTCCAGGGGCGAAGGTCTCGACCGCTCGTGTCCTCCAGTTCCTTGAGGAGATCACTGAGCGTGGCGTTTCCCCATTGGTGTTTCACGAAGTAGTTATGGACCCCGCGGAAGAATGCTTCTTCACCCACCCACGCGACGAGTTGCTTGAGGACTGACCCTCCTTTGGCATAGGTGATGCCATCAAAGTTGACCTGAACGTCCTCGATGTCTCGGATGTTGGCCACAATCGGGTGGGTCGAGGGAAGCTGATCTTGCCGATAAGCCCAGGACTTTTCCATGGCTTGGAATGTCGTCCACGCCTCAGTCCACTCGGTGGCTTCCGCGGTGGCAATCGTGGACGCCCATTCCGCGAAGGATTCGTTGAGCCAGAGGTCATTCCACCATCGCATGGTGACGAGGTCCCCAAACCACATGTGGGCAAGCTCGTGGAGGATAGTCACGACTCGCCGCTCTCGCACCGCGTCGGACACCTGTGAGCGGAACACATATGTTTCCGTGAACGTTACGGCTCCAGCGTTTTCCATAGCGCCCGCGTTGAACTCGGGAACAAAGAGTTGGTCGTATTTTTCGAAGGGGTAGGGGACCCCAAAACGCGATTCGAAATATTCGAAACCTTTGCGCGTGATGTCGATGATGTAGTCGGTATCGAGAAACTGCGCCAGGGACTTACGTGAGAACACTCCCAGGGGAATTGTTTTTCCGCTCGAGCTCGTGAGTTCGTCCCTGACTACCTCATACGGGCCCGCAATCAGTGCCGTGATGTAAGAGGAGATGCGAGGTGTCGGACTGAAAGACCAGGTTGAGCCGCCCTCCACTGTGGTTGGGGTGGGTGTCGGCTGGTTACTCACGACTTCCCAATGGGCGGGGGCGTGAATGGTGAAGCTAAAGGTCGCTTTGAGGTCAGGTTGTTCGAAGACGGGAAACACCCGACGCGAGTCGGGCACTTCAAATTGGGTGTAGAGATAGACCTCGCTATCCACGGGGTCCACAAAACGATGGAGGCCCTCCCCGGAATTCGTGTAGGCAAAATCTGCCTCAACCTCGAGGGTATTGTCTGCTTTCAGCGAGGGCAGCTGGATGCGGGAATCCGCGAAGACGTCAGCAGGGTCTAGATCCTTCCCGTTCAGGGTGACGCGGTGCACAGTCTGAGCGATGGCATCGATGAAGCTTGACTGTCCAGGCTCCGCGAGAAAAGTCACCGTGGCGGTGGTGCGAAAGGTGGGAGAAGTGGCCACGTCTCTCAGGTCAATCTCAATGGCGTAGGCCTTGACCGTGATGTGCTGCGACCGAGTCAGAGCCTCTACTTTGGTGAGATTTTCGCCGGGCACGCCTTCTCCTTCACGCTCACGAGAGCGGAGAGAGCCTCCGCCAACTATTCAGGGGACCAGAAAACAAGCCTACGACCTTGCTCGAGTCGCCCAGACCGGGGATTATTTTTGCTCGGCGTCGCTTTCGATCGTCACAGGCACGGCTTCGGGGGTAGCCTGCTCAGCGCCCGGGTCACCGGTCAAGGGTTTCGATTCCGCAGTCAACTTCGGCGGCTGGATGTTCGTAATTTCCATGTCCACCTCGGTGGCGGCTTGGCGCATGCGCTGGAGGTAGTCGTTGAGGTACTGCTGCTGGCGACGAATGTCCGTGAGCTGGCTTTCAGTGTCGGAGAGCATCATCTTCACGAGCTCTTCGGTGTCGCGAGCGATCGAGCGAGAGCGTTGAACGGTCTCAGAAATGAGACGCTCGGCGTAGCTACGAGCTTCCTTGGTGAGTTCATCAGCGCGACGCTGTGCGGTCTCGAGCACCTGGTCGGCTTCTTGCCCGAGGTCCTGAGCGCGCTTCGCTGCGTTTTGGACGTGATCATCAGCCTGCTGGTAGGCCTTTTGCGCGTAGTTATCCGCTTCCTCGTGGATTGCAGCTCGTGCACGTTCCGCCTCATCAATCTGCTGGCGGACGCTCGCGTCCGTCGCGACTGCGCGCTCTTGGGCGGCGTGGAGTAGCTCTGATGCTTCGCGCTTGACCTGCTCGACCTGGCGCGATGCTTCTGCCTTGATTTCGGAAACCTGCTTTTCCGCTTGGCTCACCATGGTGGCCGCTGCGCGCTCCGCTCGGGTGCGGGTGTTGGTCGCTTTGGCGATTTCATCGGCGGCTTGCTGGCGGAGTTGCGCAGCTTCGCGCTCGCTGTCGAGACGCAAATCTTCGGCTTGGCGCTGGGCGTCGGAGAGAATTTTGCGGGATTCTTTGGCCGCGGTCTCACGAACTCGTGTGGCCTCGCTCCGGGCGTTGCCGAGCACCTCGGTTGCTTCAGCCGCTGCTTCCTCGGTGATCTTCCGGGACTGTTCTTCGGCGAGGCGCAGCGTTTCCTCGAACGCGGAACCTAATTCAGCAAAACTGGGCTTGGCCCGAGACGCGCGCTCATTGGCTTCTTGGACGTCGCGGGTGAGGCGCTGGATGGTGCGCGCATTCTCTGCGCGCTCGTTTTCGAGACGATCGAGGCGCTCGGAAAGCTCGCGGACAAAGCGCTCGACATCATCGGTGTCGTATCCGCGAACAGCGCGACGGAAATCAGGAATGCTCACAACTCGGCTCCTTGCCACTGACCTCCCCAAGGATAGGGGAAAATGCCCCGCTACGCATTGCCCAGAATTGAATCGGTATCGATTTGCGACCTTGGCGCGATTTATAGACTGAGGCTATGCGCGTTCACATAGCCACCGACCATGCCGGCCTCGAGTTCAGTCGTGATCTGGCAGACCACCTGGAGCTCGAAGGTCACGAGGTCATTGACCACGGTCCCGAGTCGTATGACCCGATGGATGATTACCCGAGCTTCTGTATCCGAGCAGCGCGCGGAGTTGTCGCTGATCAAGAGGCTGGAGTCGAAGCTCTCGGGGTTGTTTTCGGTGGCTCGGGTAACGGTGAGCAGATGGCGGCGAACAAAGTTCACGGTGCGAGGGCGGCTTTGGTGTGGAATGTCGATACCGCGGTGCTCGCCCGCGAGCACAATAACGCCAATATTTGTGCCATCGGAGCGAGGCAACACAGCATCGACGAGGCAATGCTCTTCATCGACACGTTTCTGAGGACTCCGTTTCCGGGTGACGAGCGCCACGTCAGGCGGATTAACCAGTTGGCGGAGTACGAGACAACCGGAGCTATTGCTGGTTTCTCACTCGAGGACTAGAGCCCTTCATGCCCGAGGGTCACACCGTCCATCGCATCGCCGCGCTTTTCCGCGACCATTTTGTGGGCCACTCCCTGGAGGCATCCTCCCCACAGGGGAGATTCCGTGAGGGCGCTGCCCTCATCTCCGGTTCACATCTTGAGCGCTCCGAGGCACGCGGTAAACAGCTCTTTTTGCACTTTGAGGCCGAACGGGTCGTCCGCGTTCACCTCGGGATTTATGGCGCCTGGGATGTAACTACCCTTCAGGGTCAGAGTGTCCGCGCAGGATCCGCCCAAACACTGTCACTGGGAGCCCCTCGCGCTACGAGGCGACGACTGGGCGAGAGCGAGGCTCTCCTCGACGCTGACGAACCTTTTCCTCCGGCACCCCGTGGTGCGGTTCGGTTGCGATTAGAAACCCCCGACATGGTCGCTGACCTCCGAGGTCCCACAGCATGCGAAGTGTTGACGATCGAGGAGTCGGCGGCCGTGGAGGCAAGGCTAGGCCCCGACCCCCTTCTAGATAAGGGTGTTCGAGGTCAGCGAGAGTTTGTTCGACGGGTTCGGAACACTGCTCGACCGATTGGTGTCGTGCTCATGGACCAAGCGATGGTCAGTGGAATCGGCAATGTGTATCGCGCAGAACTTCTGTTTCGACACAGACTCGATCCCTACCAGCAAGCCTCGTCCTTGCCCGAAGAGGTGCTGGTCGAGCTCTGGAAAGACTGGGCTACCCTCCTCGCCGATGGTGTCAAAACGGGAGTGATGATGACAAGAAACGATCTGGATTCTGCTGGTAGGAAGCGAGCACTCCGTGTGGCTAAGGATCGCTACTTCGTGTACAAGAGAGAGGGCTTGCCGTGTCGAATCTGTGGTACCCACGTCCAGATGGCGTTGATGGCGACTCGTAAGCTGTATTTCTGTCCCCAGTGCCAGCTCTCCCAGAAGGTCAGTTCATGATTCTCACCCGCGCGGCGCGCTGGGGGTCACCTCCCGGTGAGCTCGTCGACATCGTGATCGAGGGCGACACCATTGCCCAGATTCTTCCTTCAGGGACAGCACCGACCGATGACCACGAAGTTATTGATGTAGAGGAGCGCGTCGTCATCCCTGGCCTTTGGGATGAGCATGTCCATTTCACGTTGTGGGCCCAACACCGCAGGCGCGTGTCGCTCGCTGGAGCATCGTCCGCTGCCGAGGCGGCTGCCATCATGGGCGAGGCGGTGCGCACCAATGCTTCTATGGCCTCACCCGATCCGATTGTGGTGGGGGCCGGTTACCGGGATGGTTTGTGGCCAGACCAGAAGACGACTGCTCTTCTCGATGAAGCAACTAGAGACACCCCGGTCATCTTGATTTCAGTCGACGTCCACTCGGCCTGGGTGAACACCGCGACTCGCCGCCATTTTGGTATCTCAGGCCACGCCGAGGATGGAGTTATTACCGAAAGGGAGTGGTTCGATCTCGCGAGGCGGGCCAATGAGCTCGATGACGAGACGCTCGACCAATGGGCCCTGGACGCAGCGCATCACGCCGCCAGCCGCGGAGTGGTGGGCATCGTGGATTTGGAGATGCGCTACAACGCTCCCGATTGGGTCCGGAGAGCGAAGTCCTCTGGAGGTCGCTATCCGCTTCGTGTGGAAAGTGGCGTCTATCCCGATGACCTCGATCGGGCTATCGAGGAGGGCCTTGCGAGTGGGGCTGAGCTAGCACCGGGAATCACGGTGGGACCATTCAAAATCATCACCGATGGCTCTCTCAACACCAGGACCGCACACTGTGTGGAGCCCTACCTGACGGTGTCACCACCCGAATACGGGGCGATGAATTTCCCGCCGGACGAGATCGCCGACATTCTCACGAAAGCGCAGGCCGCTGGTTTCTGGTTAGCCGTGCACGCCATCGGCGATGAGGCCAACCGCATTGTTTTGGACATTTTTGAGGAACACTCTCTGCGCGGACGTATCGAGCATGCGCAGCTTGTGCGGGAGGACGATTTCCCTCGTTTTCATGAGTTAGGAATCACGGCGAGTGTGCAACCCGAGCACGCGGTCGATGATCGCGATGTGACCGACGTGTACTGGGCAGACCGCACAAGCCGTGCTTTTGCGCTACGCCGACTCGTGGATTCCCAGGCGACTCTGGTTCTCGGATCCGATGCTCCTGTTTCGCCCCTCGACCCGTGGGTCAGTATCGCGGCGGCAGTCACCAGGACCCGAGATGGTCGGGAGCCCTGGCATCCAGAGCAGGCTTTGACCGTGGAGGAGGCGATGAGGTTTTCGTCCCGGAGTTCTCTCGAGGTTTCCGAGCCCGCTGATATCGCAGTCCTCGGCGCTGATCCCCGATGGCTCACTGAAGCCTTCGGTAAGGATCTGGCGAAAGCTAGTGACGCGCTTCGCACCATGCCGGTGGATCTCACGGTGTGCGGCGGGGTGGTAACCCATCGCGAGCTCTGAGTGCAGTGGAGGGGATGACGGGAATCGAACCCGCACCATCAGTTTGGAAGACTGAGGCTCTACCATTGAGCTACA
>JBMUEW010000019.1:0-22452 GCA_049460875.1 Pontimonas sp. | reverse complement strand
GAGCGCCTGGTTGTGGTCCAGGAGGTCGCGGGTTCAAGCCCCGTTACTCACCCCACATTCCTGATTTCTGTGGCCAGCTCCTGCGAGTGATGGAGGGTAAGAAACCTCTCCTCTTGCAACGCCCACCTGGTCCAGTGCGGTTCATACATCTGTCCATCACGCTCCAGAGCTCGCTCGCGTCGCAAGGCATCGTCGCCCTCTAGCCACACTCGCCTGCTGGACGTGGTGATCGATTCTCGCCGGATTGCGCCACAGCCCTCGACAATAAGGGGCCGCCCTGGAGGTACCTCGACCCACTCTCCCCGTCGCTGTTCCTCCCATATCCACGGTCGATATCGTCCGGTGAGACCTGCTAGGTAGGGGCGGACAAGGTGCTCGTGGATGTGCCAACTACCGGCATCCAAACCATCCCACCCGGGGTACACATCATCGATGCTCACCAGGACAGCGCCCTGCGCTCGCGCGAGCTCGGCGGCCAAGTGTGACTTCCCCGCCCCAGACCTTCCATCAATAAGGGTGATGGCGTATTCAGCCGATGACGGCATTGAACTGTCCTGTCAGAATGGCCGCTCCCACGGAGAGTGCTCCCACCGCGGCACCACCTGCAATCCACAGGTAATCCCGTGTGGGAAACAGGGAGGTTCGGAAGTGGGTGCGCGATTTGTGGAGACCAAAAGCCCGCGCCTCCATCGCCATGGCCAGGGAGTGAGATCGCCTAATGGCGAGCACGAAGATCGTGAACGCAACGCTCACGACTCGCCGGACAACCCCGCGATCTCCTCGTCCTCGAGCCCGGACCATCCACTCGCGGACTTCGCGATCACCAGCGACAACATCGAGTAAGCGCAGGCCTGCCAGGCCCCCGACGACAAAGTTCTCTGGAGCACGAACCTGCTGGCTGAGCGCATCGGCGAATCGGGTGGCATCAACCCGGGAAAACAACAGCACAGCAGGCGCTCCAATAGCGATAATGCGCAGCGCGGTGGCGAGTGCGAGGGAAAGAGACCCCTCGGAAACCTGAACCAGACCCCACTCGAAGAACATCACACCTGAGCTTTCGCCATAGAGGGCAATAGTGATGGCAGAGAAACCTGAGGCGAGCAACACCGGAAGCATCCTCACCCCCCATCGGGACACCCCTCGCGCAATAAGGGGGAAACCAGCACCAACGAGCGCCACTGCGACTCCGGCAGACACGAGGTCAATCGTGGAGAGTAACGCGAGAGCAGGAATCAACGCGGCACCCAGCAGCGCTAAGGGGTTCGCTTTATCCAGGACGCTCGTGGGGCGCACGGCCGCCTGGTCTGCAGCCACAGGCGGAAGGACAACCTCTCGAGCCCCCAGCTCGTCCACCAAAGCGTCATCGTGGGTGGCGAGAACGACTGCAAGACCTCTCTCCGCAGCGTCCCTAAGGCTTAGAACAAGCTGCTCACGACCCGTACGGTCGAGGGATTGACTGGGCTCATCGAGGACAAGTAGTCGCTGACCCTCTCCGCTGGCTAGGGCCAGGGCCAAGCGTCTTTGTTGGCCACCACTGAGCGACAGTGGATGGTGGTCAAGAACGTCTGTCAAACCCCAGCTCTTCGCGACCTTCTCTGCTGTCTCTCGCCCTAGCTCGTCTCGGACACTGGAGCGGAAAAAACTGTGGGCTGGATTCTGTGGCACCACCCCCACCACCTCAGAGAGTGCGCGGGAGCTGTGTGAACCAGGATCCATTCCGAGGAGTGTCACCGCACCGCCCAGAGGCCTGAGTAGTCCCGCGAGTGTCATCGCGAGAGTTGTCTTACCGGACCCATTGGGTCCGCGCAGGGCGACAATCTCGCCTGCGCGAACGGATAAATTCAGTGGCTCACCGAGAGCTCGAGATCCATCCCGAGAGATAACGAGGTCCCTCGCGCTCAGAACCTCCTCCTCTCTCATCCGATGACGACGGTGTTGTGAACTCTGGCGTGGGGTCAGCTGCGGAGGAGTGCTGGAGCTCGGGACGATACGACCGTCTTCCAGCGTGATGACACGGTCCACAAGGTCTGCCCACCGTGCCGCGTCGTGGTCAACGACAACAAGCGTGATGCCGCGATCAGTAACAAGACGCGTGATGGTCTGCAGCACCATCTCAACTCCGTCGGGGTCGAGAGCGCTCACAGGCTCATCGAGGATAAGGAGACCAGGTTTCATGACAAGGGCTCCAGCGATTGCCAGTCTTTGGCGTTGACCACCAGAGAGCTCCCTTGTGGGGTGGGAAGCATCTAGGTCCAGCCCGACCTCTGCAAGGGCTTGTGTAATCCGTGACACCATGTCACCGGGCGGAACCAGGGAGTTTTCGAGCCCAAACGCCACATCATCGTGCACTCGCGCCATGACAGTCTGGTCGTCGGGTTGCTGCAACACCAGCCCCCTAGGGCCCTCTCCCGACACGGTGAGTGCTCCCTCCAGGGTTCCATCGTCTGGGTCTTTCATCACTCCGGCAAGGAGAGCAGCCAGAGTTGATTTTCCCGAACCGGAGGAACCCGTGAGCAACACCCGCTCCCCGGGCTCAATCTCGATCGTGACTTGCTCGAGGGCGCGCCGAGCCTGCCCGGCGAAGCTCCACGAGAGCGCAGAAGCTTCGACTCGGGCAGCGCCCAGAGTGGCAGCTACTGGCGTAGTGCACCCGCTTTCACGAGCCCTCGCATCATCGCCCAGCTACCAAGTCCAGCAATAAGAGCACCGGAGATGACCGAGGAGATGCCATAAATGGTGATGAAGCTTGCGCCGGCTCCCGCGTAGTAGAGGGTGAGATCGAGGGCCGCCATGGCGACTCCTGCCCCAGCCCCCGCCACAAGGGCGGCAATCCAGCCCCATGCTCGATAGGCAAAGAGCGCAAAGATCAGCTCCGCCCCCAGGCCTTGAACAGCCCCATAGACAAGGGTGATCACGCCCCATTGGTTGCCGACCAACGCGGACACCGTAGCGGCGAGGATTTCGCCGTAGAGGGCCGCTCCTGGCTTCCTCACAACCAGTGCGGTGAGAAGTCCTCCCACCAGCCACACTCCATGTCCTAGAGCCTGGAACCCAGGGAGCACAGCTCCGAGTGGTTCCAGAAGGGGAACATTGGCAATGTTCCACAGAACAAAGAGGGCTCCAGAGACGACTCCGACGACACTGGCCAGAACGATATCCCTCGGACGCCACGCAAAACGGTGCGGTGCAGTATTCATGTCGTGCCTTTCATCAACAGGTGTTGGGTAGGGCACGGGATCGAGATGTCCTCCCTTCGCTGGCATGACCCAGATCAGGTTCGACGGTCGAAACCTTCCGGTTTCCTCTCAGTCCCCCAGGGGACTCCCGTGTACAGGCCTAATTCTAGCGCTTCAGGGATTCGCGAAGCTTCATGCTCCACCGGAGACTCTTCGCTAACGGGTAGATACCCAAGTAGCCCCATTGCGGGATGCGCAACACGGCTTGCCGCAAACCGTGGTGGTTATAGGTGTTGTCGAATCGACGCACGTACGCCAGGAAATCGCTGGGTGAATCATCGGCTCGCCTGCTCGACATCCCGGCGACCATGGTCGGCGCGTAGACAATGGTGAAACCGTCATCAAAGAGATGGACCGACAGGTCGATGTCTTCGTGCATCTCGCGATCAGCATCAAGACAAATCTCGTCGCGAACCGCCTCCCAGGCCGATCTTCGAAGAGCCATGTTGGTTCCAAAAAGGAAGTGATACTGCTTGACCAGTTTCGACATAGCTCGACGCGCCGTGTCGTCCGCTCTGGCCATATATCGCCGAAGTGGCATGTCGTAATAAATCACCGGGCCAGTCGCGGCGTGGACGTTCTCGTCGAGAAAAACTTTGGTGGTTTCTTCCACCCAGTTGGGCTCCAGTACAGAGTCAGAATCGATGCGTCCGATGATGTCGGAGGTCACGGCATCGAAACCCATGTTCCGAGCCGGCGTTATTCCCTGGGCCTCCACTTGCTGCAGAATCCGCAGCGGAGCATCGGGAAACTCGTCCTGGAGTTCCTTCAGGATCATCGGAGTGTTATCGGTGGACTTGTTATCCACGACGATGATTTCTCGAGCAGGCAGGGTTTGACCGATGGCCGCTGTGACGCATGCGCGAATGGTGTCTTCCTCGTTATACGCGGGAATAACAATCGCCACACTCGGTGCCGACGCAGCTAGCTGCACAGAAATCTCCTAGCTCAAGGGTGCTTGGAGCAATTGCACCACAACTTTGCCACCTTTGGTGGCTTGGGTATCGACGTCCACAAAACCGAACCTGCGGTGGAACCGGAGGCTCCCCGGGTTTGGTGGATCGAGGTTCACTTCACAGGTCACAGTGTCGCGGCCTTGCGACCTGGCGAAAGCGAACAGGTCCTCATAGAGCGCAGTTCCTAGGCCCAAACCTCTGGCCGCATCGGCCAACACGATGCGGTCGATGTAGAGGTGATTGTCAAAACGACTCTCAAAAAAGACGTAATTTTCGCTGTCATAGTCGGCACCCGGGTTCAGTGCGAGCGCGAAACCAACAACGTCTCCCCCACCATCCAGAGCCGCCATCCGGTAGCTGGACATCTCGAAGAGGGTCTCAATCTCGTGGTGACTGGCCACAGGGACCGCTGGGTAGCCGGCGTTATTGATCTCGACTATTACGCCAAGATCTGCGTGAGTGAGCTCGCGCACCATCGTCATGGGTGGTTCCTGCCAATCCTTACCAACCGAGAGTCCCGGGGGCTCCCTTGAACGGACCTGTCACCCTCGAGGTGATCCACCCTCCATAAAAGTCACCCTCCTGGGCCTGCACCACCTCACCATCCACTGTTACGTCGTCAACTCTCCCCGGGTAGAGAGCGAGATGATCCTTCAGAGTCACAAAACCAGGTGTCGGGTTCTCATACCACCAGGCAACCCGCGGAACTCTGTCACCCTCGACCACGATGTCGGCATAGGTTGCCTCGCCTTTGAATTCGCACCACGTCGAACCTTGGACTTGCTCGAAGTAACTGAAGTCCACATCAGAAAAAGGAATGTAGTAGGTGGGCGGATGAGAGGTTTCGAGCACTCTCACCGTAGAAGTGGAATCGACGAGAACCTGCCCACGATGGCTCACAACGACGCGCTCGGTCGAGGGATCCAGAGCGGGCGGGCGAGGGTAGTCCCAGACCGATTCAACAGTGACTGCCATGGGCCCAGGGTAGCCCGGCAATTCCCTGAAAACCTGGATGCGCGGGCTAGTACCCCGGGAGTATTCCCGCTACGCTGTGAGCGTCGTTTGTTTTCCGACGACTCGTAGCCTGACAGTTTCTGGTGGGTGCGCCCGTGGGGGCGAGAGTTAGAGGTAGTTTCGACCGTGAGTTTCGAGCGTCGAAGCTACGCGCCACAGCACCACAGAAAAGAGAAACAGGTATGACAACCGGAATCGTTAAATGGTTCAACGGTGAAAAAGGGTATGGCTTCATCACTCCCGATGACGGCTCTGCCGATGTATTTGCACACTTCTCCGCTATTCAGACCAGCGGCTACCGCTCCCTTGAGGAGAACCAGCGCGTCGAGTTCGACGTGACACAGGGCCAGAAAGGCCCCCAGGCGGAAAACATCCGTCCTCTCTAGTCTTCGAGTACCCAAGACTCACCAGTGTGGGGCTGCCAGGAATCTGGCGGCCCCACACTCATATGTGCGGTAGACCCCAGGCCAGGTGTTTAGGATGTCCCAATGCGCCCGGTGACTCCAGAACAAATACGTGGCGGCATGATCAACATGTCGGACAAGGATCTCGAGGCAATGTCATTGCCGGGCCTTCACGAAACCTTGTGGGACGAACGAGAGTTTTTGGGCTGGCGAGAAGTCAACCACAACACAAAGGGCTATCTGGTCTTCTGGGTCGGAGATGATGTCCGGGGACTCATGGTTCGATCAGCCGAGAGTCAGATGCCTGCGGGAAAAAGTGCGATGTGTGTTCTGTGTCACACCGCGCAACCCGCTCCGCAGGTGAGCCTGTTCGTCGCACCGAAAGCGGGTGAGGAAGGCCGGCGCGGGAATACTGTGGGCACCTACTTGTGTGCGGATCTCGCGTGCTCCACACTCATTCGGATTACTCCGCCTGAATCAGAGGACCATCCTGACCCGGAGAGAATCGTGAGGCATAAGGCCGTGGGCATGCGCCAACGGCTGGAGAACTTCTCGGACCGCGTTCTTTCTGTCGACGCTTAGCGGCGACGGCCCGCAACAACGATCGGAATAGCAAACGCCAGGCAGGCGGTCAGGATTCCAGCTGCGAAGAGCCACGGGGCGAACACCTCAGGGACCACAAACGAGTAGGTGAACATCGGGAACGATGCCAAAAAGAGCGCTGAGCACAGAACGACCAGGAGAATGTTCATGATGGTCCCAGTATTCCATACGAGAATGAGGGCAACATGACACCACACGAGCGCAGACGGAGGCTTCGCCTGCGGCGCATTCGCATCACAGGATGGACTGCTCTCACCTCACTCGTGGTGACCGTGGTGGGGTTTCTGACCTTTTTCCATATCGTCTTTCCCGCCGATCGGGCAGCGACCCTCGATGTCTTTAGGGACTCGCGCGTCGCCGTGGAGGCACGCGATGGCAAAGTCGTCATGTCGCCCACCGGGGACACCCACTCCGTGGGTGTGCTCTACTTCCCAGGCGCTCGAGTCGACCCCTACAGCTACCTGTATCCGCTTGCCGATGTCGCAGCCCAAGGCGCGACCGTGGTCATTGTGGACCCGTTGTTCAACATGGCCCTGATCGATACCCGAGGCGTCGAAGAACTGACCGGTGATCTCCCGGCAATATCGGAGTGGGTTCTCGCCGGACATTCGCTGGGTGGCGTCAAAGCCTGCCTCGAAGCATCCCACCCTTCGGTGACCCACCTGGTGCTTTTTGCCAGCTACTGCGCGACCGATATTTCCTCACTCGACATTGACGTGCTACAGGTAGTGGGGAGCCAAGATGGGCTACTGGACAACGACCTCCGACTGGAGGCCACGAGCCTGCTCCCTGCCGGCGAAGAAACCGCTCTGGTCATCCCTGGTGCTAATCATGCGGATTTTGGGACCTATGGCCCACAGCCGGGAGATGGCCCTTCGGCATACACCCATGAAGAAATGCGCTCCCTCATCACAGAGGCCTTCGCAACCTCAGTGTGGGGCGATTAGGACGCACCTGCTCTTTCAATAACGAGCTCGCGGACTCGGGCTGCGTCGGCTTGACCTTTCATGGCCTTCATGACGGCACCGATGATGGCTCCGGCAGCCTGGACCTTACCCTCGCGGATCTTGTCCAACACCTCGGGATCTGCAGCGAGAGCCTCATCGATAGCGGCCATGAGCGCGCCATCGTCCGAGACGACCTCAAGACCCCTGGCGGCGACAATGTCTTCAGGAGTCCCTTCTCCGTCGATCATTCCGAGCAGCACATCGCGAGCCAGCTTGTCGGTGAGGGTTCCCTGGTCAACCATGGATTGAAGTGCCTTAATTCCTTCGGGTGATACGAGGCTCGACGGTTCGACTTCGCGGTCGTTAGCAATTCGGGAAATCTCTCCCATCCACCACTTTCTCGCCGCGGGCGCCCCCACGCCAGCATCAATGGTGGCCTTCACTTCGGTAATCAAACCGGCGTTCACGATGGCTTGGAAGTCGACGTCGCTAAAGCCCCACTCAGCACGCAGTCGACGACGCATAAGGACCGGGCTTTCGGGTAACGCCGCCTTCAGTGTTGCCACCCACTCGGCATTAGCTTCGACGGGCAAGAGATCAGGTTCAGGGAAGTAGCGGTAATCATCCGCATCAGATTTCGGTCGACCCGGTGAGGTCACACCGGTGTCCTCGTGCCAGTGTCGGGTTTCCTGGGTGATGGTGCCACCGTCGGCAAGAATGGCCGCTTGGCGACGAATCTCATACAGCACAGCCCGCTCAATGGACCGGAAAGAGTTGACGTTCTTGGTCTCGGTCCGCGTGCCATAGGCGGACTCACCGCGGGGCCGCAATGACACATTCGCATCACAGCGAAGGTTCCCGCGCTCCATCCGTGCGTGGGAAATGCCGAGATTTCGGACAATATCCCTGATTGTGGAGACGTAGGCTCGCCCGAGCTCCCCTGCGCGACCCTCCATACCTTCGATCGGTTTGGTGACGATTTCCACGAGTGGCACACCGGCGCGGTTGTAATCCACGAGGGAGTACTCAGCCCCCTGAATCCGGCCCGTCGTTCCCCCGACGTGAGTAAGTTTCCCCGCATCCTCTTCCATGTGGGCTCTCTCAATCGGGACCTCAACGAGAGTGCCATCGTCCATTTCGACTGACACCGAACCTTCACTGGCGATGGGCTCGTCGTATTGGCTGATCTGGTAGTTCTTCGCCAAATCGGGATAGAAATAGTTCTTCCTGGCAAAACGGGACACCGGAGCGATGTCACATCCCAGGGCGAGGCCCAGGCTAATGCTGTATTCCACGGCGGTGCGATTCACCACCGGAAGGCTGCCGGGGAGCCCTAGGCACAGTGGTGTGATACAGGTGTTGGGCTCAATGGCAGCTTCGTCCATAGCCGCAGGGTTCGGTGCCGCAGAGAACATCTTGGTCTGAGTGGAGAGCTCGACATGAACCTCAAAGCCCAACACTGGCTCATACAATTCGAGCGCTTTTTCTAGGTCCATCAGCTGGTCCTTCGCCACGGCTAGACCACCTCCGGTGTGCGCGAGGAGACCACATAACCGTCTCGCTCGAAGAACAGTCGCTCGAGCGTGGCTCCTGCTTGGTAAAGCCTGGCGTCTTCATAAGCGGGGGCCATCAGCTGCAGTCCCACAGGCAAGCCATCTTCGGGGTCGAGCCCCATCGGAAGAGACATCCCGGGTATACCTGCCAGGTTCACAGGAATTGTCGTCAAATCGCCTGCCCACATCGCTAAGGGATCATCGAGCTTCGCACCCAAGGGGAAAGCCGTTGTCGGGGCTGAGGGAGAGATCAACACGTCGACCTTTTCGAAAGCCTGGGCGAAATCTCGCTGGATCAGGGTTCGCACCTTCTGAGCGCTCCCGTAGTAGGCGTCGTAATAGCCAGCACTGAGAGCGTACGTACCCAGAATGATGCGCCGTTTGACTTCATCACCAAAGCCCTGATCCCTGGTGGCCGCCATCACGTCCTCGACGGTCGGGTTACCCTCAGGTGTCACACGCAAACCAAAACGCACAGAATCAAACTTGGCCAGGTTGCTTGAGGCCTCCGCAGGCAAAACCAAATAGTAGGCGGCTACCGCATACTCACAGTGCGGCGCATCCACCTCGATGATCTCGGCGCCGTGGGCGGCCATCAACTCCAGAGCCTCATCGAAACGCTGCTTCACGCCGGCTTGAAGGCCCTCGGTCACCAATTGCTTCACAACCCCCACCCGGAGCCCGGCGAGGTCTGCTGCCCTCGCTCCAGTATCCGCAGCCTCCGTCATCGACGCCCAGGGCGTGGGAATACTCGTTGAATCATGCGGGTCATGACCTCCGATGACATCGTGGATGATCGCGGAGTCCCGGACTGTGCGCGACACCGGCCCTACTTGGTCGAGAGAAGATGCCAGAGCAATTACTCCGTAGCGACTGACTCCCCCATAAGTGGGTTTAACGCCGACCGTGCCCGTAAACGCTGCGGGCTGACGAATCGAACCACCCGTATCACTTCCAATAGCCACGGGAGCTTGGCGCGCGGCCACTGCTGCGGCAGAGCCTCCACCCGAGCCTCCAGGGGCACGTGAGGTATCCCACGGGTTCTTGGTGACGTGATATCCGGAGTGCTCCGTGGAGGATCCCATCGCGAACTCGTCCATGTTGGTCTTACCCAGTGGCACCAGCCCCGCCTCACGGAGTTTGCGCACAACGGTTGCGTCGTAGGGCGGAATCCAGCCCTCGAGAATCCGCGATCCAGCGGTAGTGACCATGTCTGTCGTACACAGCACATCCTTGATAGCAACGGGAATACCGTCAAGTAACGAGCGTGCCTCGCCTTTTTTCCGTCGGTCGTCACTCTGCTGGGCGGTATCGAGAGCGGTCTCGGACCGCGCCAAGAATGAACCGACGATGCCCTCCGTTGCCTCAATGCGATCGAGGTGAGCCTGGGTAATGTCGACACTCGAGAGGTCGCCGGCAGTCAGCGATTCGGCCAGCTCACTGGCCGAGAGGGCTGTAATGTCGCTCACTGCTCTTCCCCCAGAATCGCCGTGACACGGAATCGAGTGCCATCGTGATCGGGAGCTCCGGCCAAAGCCTCCTCGGTGGTCAGTGTCTCACCCACCACATCGTCCCTAAAAACGTTTCCCAGAGGAACCGGATGCGATGTGGGAGGGACATCGTCCGTGGCAACACTTTGCACAGACTCGACCGCCTCCACGATGGCGCCCAGTTCTCCGGCGAGCCTCGCGACCTCCTCGTCACTCAGCGCAATACGGGCAAGCCCCGCCAAATGGCGCACGGCATCGGGGGTCATCTCTGACATGGGTCTCCTTGGTCGAACTCTCAGTCTAAAGCGAGAGCCCGCTGGGGCCTTCCCTCAGAAGCGTTGTAAACGAGTCAGCCTCCACGATGGGGACGCCTAGTTGCTCCGCCTTGGCTCTCTTGCTTCCTGCCCCTTCGCCCGCCACCACGAGCGTCGTGTTCTTGCTGACGCTGGAGGTCGGTTTACCACCTGCGGCGCGCACAGCTTCCTCTGCGCCATCGCGACTAAACCCGGGTATCGAGCCGGTCACCACAATGGTGAGTCCCGACAGCGCGCCACCCTCGGTCAGCGCGGTGGGTGCATCTTCAAAACTGACTCCCGCCGCGCGCCACGCATCGATGATGTCCTGGTGCCAGGACACCTGAAACCATTCGATCAGCGAGTGGGCAATCGTCTCCCCCACTCCCTCAACGCGAGCGAGATCGTCCGCGCTCGCCTGGGCTATCGCGGCAAGGGAGCCAAATTCTCCTGCCAAGGCTCTCGCCGCCACAGGGCCGACGTGGCGGATATTGAGGCTCACCAAGAATCTCCACAGAGGCTGGGAGCGCGCTTTAGTCAGTTGGTCAATAAGCTCGTACGCCGCTTTGGAGGGAACCCAATCCTCGGTGCCGGGGAATTCCTGCGCGCTGGGGTCATAAACGGGGTCACTCTTCTGACGTTTCCTTCGAAAAGGGGCCTGAACAATCGGCTCCCCCGTCTCGGGGTCCTTCTTGGGCTCTCCTGTGTCGGCATCTCGAACGAGCACACGAATGGGGAATAATTCTTCGACGCTGAGATCGAACAGACGAGCCTCGGTCACCAGTGGAGGGACCGAAGGCTCCAGCGGCTGCGTCAAGGCTGCTGCGCTCACTTCACCAAGCCCCTCAATATCAAGGCCGCCCCTGGACCCAATGTGCTCGACCCGCCCCCGCACTTGGGCGGGACAATTCTGCTGATTGGGACATCGCAGGTCGACATCACCGACTTTTGAGGGGGCGAGGGTGGCGCCGCACTCCGGGCACGACTCGGGCATCACAAATTCACGCTCGTCGCCGGTGCGCTTATCGGCAACGGGCCCCAGGATCTCGGGGATGACATCGCCAGCCTTACGAATCACGACCGTGTCTCCGATGAGAACGCCTTTCTGACGCACGACGTCCTGGTTGTGTAAGGTCGCCCGCTCTACTTCGCTTCCCGCAACCGTCACCGGCTCGAGCACGGCGTAGGGTGTTGCGCGCCCCGTTCTGCCCACACTGACCACGATGTCCAGCAGTCGTGTCGTCACCTGCTCCGGCGGATATTTGTAGGCAATGGCCCAGCGCGGCGCTCTCGAGGTCGCACCGAGCGTGCTCTGGATGTCAAACTGGTCGACTTTCACCACGACGCCATCGATTTCGTGACTCAATTCGTGGCGGGTGGACGCAAAACGGTGGATGTACTCGAGTACTGGGGCTTCGCTCTCCAGGACGCTCACGTGCGGGGACACCGGAAGCCCCCACGATTCCAAAACCCCGTACACACCGCTCTGGGACTCGACAGGGGGATCATCCCAAGCCCCCATACCGTGGACGGTCATCGACAATGCTGCGAGTCGATTAGCGACGAGAGCGCGTTTCGCCTCGCTCTTTCCCTCACTCTTTTGTCGAAGGCTTCCCGAGGCTGCATTTCGGGGGTTGGCGAAGACCTTGTCCCCCGCCTCCAGTTGTTTCTGGTTGAGACCCTCGAAAGCATCCAGCGTGAAAAACACTTCCCCGCGGACCTCCACTAAATCTGGGTGCCCCGAACCCTCCAGCGCCTGGGGGATGGAGGGAACGAGCACTGCGTTGTCGGTCACGTCCTCACCGGTGATGCCGTCGCCTCGCGTGGCGGCGCTCACCAGCTGACCCCGCTGGTAGCGCAGATTGATAGCCAAGCCATCGATTTTGAGTTCGCACAAGAACTGGGCCTTGGGGTGCTCAGAACGGATTTTCGTCATCCATTCCGACATTTCGTCATCCGAGAAGACGTTATCGAGGCTAAACATCCGGGCAGCGTGCTCGACCGGAGAAAAAAGCTCCCCGCGACCAAAGCCCACCATTCGGGTGGGAGAATCCGCTCCAGCGAGCTCCGGGAAAGCCTCCTCCAGCTCCTGGAGTCGTCGAATCAAAGCGTCGTAGTCAGCGTCCGAGGCGAGAAGCGAATCCTGGCGATAATAGGCGTCTTGGAGGGCAAGAATTTGTTCGGTGAGGCGCTCAACCTCTGACCGTGCCTCCTCAAAACCCACCCTCCTAGTCTAGGCAGGAGGGCTGATAGCCAGCCGGTTTACACAGGGTGGTTATCGGGCAAACCCGTGCGCAACTCGGGAGGCAAATGCCCCAAGTCGTTGTGGGTGAGCAAGACCGGCGGTTTCGCCGAGCGCACCCGAATAATGGTGAGTCCACAGTTCGCTTGATTGATGCCAATCCATCGCCAGGAGCTCGCCCCAAACACTTCTCTCACAAACCAGGCGATCACAAAGTTGTGGGTGATGAGCAGTTCATGGCGGTCCTCCCGTGAAGGGGCAAGCCACTCCGCTAGTGCATCGTTCATTTGGGCTTGACCGGCAGCAATTTGCTCCTCGGTAACCCCTCCAAAGAAGGGCTCGAAGGCGCTCGGCATTCCCTCCTCTGGACCCGAAGGAATACAGTCCATCAGCAACGCACTCGGAGTGGCCTCGTCCAAGTTCAGACGCTCCGTGATGACGCCCGCGGTCTCGATCGCTCGCTGGAGGGGTGAGGTGTAGGCGGCATCGAAGCGGATGCTCTGGAGCCGGTCGGCTATCAGCGAAGCTTGCTGGCGCCCGCGTTCGCTCAACGGACCTTCGGGGAGACCGAATTCCGCATCGACTTGCTCACCATGGCGCACAAAGTAGAGATATCGAGACATAAAACCCTGACAACGTATTGAGGTGATGGGCTTCCAGTGTGAGCCCGCTATGTTGCCTTCACGTGTCGTGAAGGTTGAGAAGTCATGACACCTGGGGGGTGTCCTGGTTCATGACCCCGTCTACTATGCCATCTTTCACGGCACCAACGACAACCGCGGACAGCGGTGTGGAAAGAAGTTCGCTCGCAAGCGCCCGCACATCTTCTTTCTCCACCCGCGAGAGCCTCAAGAGACCTTCGTCACGATCCACAAACTCGCCGGTGGAGAGCTCTGAGCGACCTAAACGCATCATGCGGGTGTCACTACTTTCCAAAGCGAGCGCAGAAGCACCCGCAATGTTCCCTCGAACTCGAGCGAGCTCATCAGAGGTGATTCCACTGTCCGCGATCGACGATAACTCCGCCGTCATGAGGCCTGCCACCTCGGACACGTGGGCAGGAGAGGTTCCCGCGGCCATCCCGAACATGCCCGCATCGGCATAGGAGCTTTGGAAGCTATACACGGAGTAGGCGAGGCCTCGGCGTTCACGAATTTCCTGAAAGAGCCTGGAAGACATTCCCCCGCCGAGCACCGAGCTCAGCACCGCCAGAGCAGGTCGACGCTCATCGGTGGCGCGGAGACCATGGGTAGCCAAAGCCACCACGGCCTGCTCCAGGGGTCTGTTAATCACCAGGTTGCGCGGAGTCCGGTCAATCTCTGCCTCAGTCTCGGACCTTCGCGAGGCGGGAGTCGTCCGGGCCCCCAAATCCCACCCAGACGCACTCAGAGCATCCGTGACGAGTGTGACCAGCTCACCGTGGTCGACGGCCCCTGCGGCAGTCACCACGAGTTCGTGGGGTTGGTAATACCTGGCATAGTGCTCGAGAACAGAGTCCCGCGTGGAGGATCGGATGGTCTCGGGATTTCCGCCAATCGGTCGACCGAGAGGGTGGTCACGGAGGACGTTTTCCGTGATGCGCTCGTGGGCAACGTCACTCGGATCATCATCGGCCATCGCCAATTCCTCGAGGATGACTTGTCGCTCTACTTCAAACTCACCCGGGTCGATGACCGAGGAAGCCACCATGTCGGCGAGAACGTCGATAGCCATCGCCAAATCGTGGTCTTGGACCTTGGCGTAGTAGCAGGTGTGTTCCTTCGCGGTGAGGGCATTGTGCTCTCCTCCCACCTGGTCGAAGGCCACCGCTATGTCGAGCGCACTCCGTCGAGGAGTTCCTTTGAACAGGAGGTGCTCGAGGAAATGGGTCGAACCATACGCCACCGAGTCTTCGTCTCGTGATCCAACGGCAATCCAAAACCCGATGGAGGTGCTGAGAGCCCCCGGCACAGACTCCGACAGAATCCGAAGGCCGCTGGGATGAATCGTCCTGGAGACAGTCGCGTCACCACTGGCCTGAAACGACATCTCCGCGCTGGAGAGGTCGAAGGCGATAGCGGGCGACATAGCGACCCCACATTACCGGTTCGACGCTACCGAACCGGGTTAACGACTGTGGGGCCAGGCCGAAGCCTGACCCCACAGTGCTGCTTCGAAGGACTAGGCCTTCTTGGCTGCGTTGACCGCGACCATACCGAAGCCGACCTTGTTGAGCACGTCAGCAATGACGTACACAATTGCGGCCAGTCCGGCGGCCATCGTGATGTCAGCACCTGCGAGAGACATGAACTCTTCGATCGAGGTACCAATCGGGTAGATAGCCCATCCGAGCATCACAAAGCGGCGCATGATCTTCACTGCGTTAGCAGCGTAGTCAGGCATTCCGTCGGTCTTGACCTGGAACACTGCGTAGACGATGTAGAGCCACGCCGCGCTCGAGATGATGAACATGATCCAGTTGTTCGCTGAACCAGGCTCACCGACCTCACCCAGGTAACCGGTGACGATCATGATGATGTCAGCCACGACGAGACGCGTGACGAAGCCCTTGGTGGCTGCGCCCGCAATCGCGACGATAAGGCCGAACTCCACCAACAGCAGCGGGGTGGTGAGCAGCCAGTCGATGTACCTAAACGGCATCGTGGCGGCAACATCCCCAGCAGACTGGTCGAAGAAGCCGACGAAGTCGGTCATGATCCAGTACATGATTGCTGCGATGAAGGTAATCGCTCCTGCATAGGTTGCAGCGATCCGGTGCTCAGGCTTCAGGTCGCCTCTCTCCAAAATGAAGTAGAGGGTTCCCGCTGCCATAGCAACGAATCCGAGCATGAAGAATGCTTGCGTAATGCTAAGCAGATCCATGATTCTCCCTTGACATGTTTCTGTATTAATCACCGCCCGTCGGCGCGACGGACCCGTCGGCGGGTGGTCGGGGAAAGGTCCCCTCGCGCGCTATGAACTCCGTGAGGAATCCCTAACACGCGTGCGCCACGCTACTCCCGGGAGGTGAATCTGGCTAGATAAACACTCAATTTAAGCTGGAAGTTTCCTGAAAGCCCAACCATTATTCTCGACATTCCCAAGGGCTTTTGTGTCTTTTAGTCTCGATAAACAGCTATTTTCTTAAACAGGAGTGCGCGCTGGGCTGTCGCCATGTTGAAGCGTATTTATTTATTTCGACACGCAGAAGGCCGGTCCCCTCTCGGAAAACCGGCCTTCCCAACGTGGAGATCTAGTTGTCGTCGGACGACGCCTCTGCATCCTCCTCAGACAGCACGGGAGTAAGAGAAAGCTTGCCGCGGTCATCAATCTTGGAGATTTCCACCAAGACCTTCTGGCCCACAGACAAGACGTCCTCGACGTCCTCGACGCGCTTACCGCCGGCAAGCTTTCGAATTTCCGAAATGTGGAGGAGACCATCCTTACCGGGAACCAGTGAGATGAACGCACCAAAGGTTGCGATCTTCACGACTGTTCCCAGGTACTGCTCCCCCACCTCGGGATTGACCGGGTTGGCGATGGCGTTGACACGAGCCCTCGCGGCCTCTGCGCTTTCGCCGTCGACTGCGCCGATGAAGACAGTGCCATCATCGTCAATTGAGATGTCAGCTCCGGTTTCATCCTGGATGGCGTTGATGGTCTTACCCTTGGGTCCGATCAGTTCACCAATCTTGTCCGCGGGGATCTGAACCGTAATCACGCGCGGAGCAGTGGGGGCCATCTCATCGGGGGAATCGATGGCCTGGTTCATCACACTCAAAATGTGCAGACGGGCTTCTTTTGCCTGGGTGAGTGCTCCAGCCAAGACACTCGCAGGAATTCCATCGAGCTTGGTGTCCAACTGGATAGCGGTCACAAACTCGCTCGTTCCCGCGACCTTGAAGTCCATGTCTCCCAGAGCGTCTTCCGCACCGAGGATGTCGGTCAGAGCTGCGTAACGCATCTCGCCCTCAACCTCATCGGAAATAAGGCCCATCGCAATACCGGCGACGGGAGCCTTCAGCGGGACACCGGCGTTCAGCATCGACAGGGTCGACGCACACACGGAACCCATCGAGGTGGAGCCGTTTGATCCCAGAGCCTCCGACACCTGACGGATGGCGTAAGGGAAGTCCTCACGACTGGGCAGTACGGGCACGAGAGCCCGCTCTGCGAGGAATCCGTGACCAATTTCACGACGCTTCGGCGTTCCCACGCGGCCAGTTTCACCGGTCGAGTAGGGCGGGAAGTTGTAGTGGTGCATATAGCGCTTCGAGGTCACCGGAGACAGTGAGTCAATCTGCTGCTCCATCTTCAACATGTTCAAGGTGGTGACACCCATGATCTGGGTCTCGCCACGCTGGAACAAAGCGGAACCGTGAACTCGAGGAATGATGTCCACCTCGGCGTCGATGACGCGCAGGTCCGACGTTCCACGACCGTCGATTCGAACACCCTCGGCGAGCACGCGAGTGCGCATCACGCGCTTGGTGACCGACTTATAGGCGGCGGAGACCATGGAGTTTGCATCCTCCGGAAGGTCTCCCGACTCCACCTTGGCGGCAATCGCTTCTTTGACCCGAGCCTTCAGCTCGTCATCAGCGTTCTGTCTCTCCTGCTTGTCTGCAATTTGATACACCGTGGCGAGCTCTGCCGCTGCCAAAGAGTCGACTGCAGAGAGAACCTCATCGGAATAGTCAGCAAAGACCGGGTAGTTCTCGATCTCCTTGGCCGACTGGTCAGCGAGCTTCTGCTGAGCCTCCACCAGCTGCTTCAAGAAAGGCTTGGCAGCCTCCAAGCCAGCGGCGACGACATCCTCATCGGGCTTCGTGGCACCGCCTTGGATGAGCTCCCAGCTCACCTCTGTGGCCTCGGCTTCGACCATCATGATGGCGACATCCTCATTGCCCTTCGCATCAGTAACGACACGACCGGCAACAACAATGTCGAAGACAGCCTCGGACAGCTGCGAATGCTTCGGGAAGGCGACCCACTGGTCACCGATCAGAGCCAAGCGCACCGCAGCAATGGGTCCACTAAAAGGCAAGCCTGAGATCTGAGTTGACGCACTTGCGGCGTTGATCGCCAGGGCGTCATAGAACTCGTCGGGTGCGATGGAGAGGACAGTAATGACAATCTGCACCTCGTTGCGCAAACCATCGACGAATGACGGGCGCAAAGGCCGGTCAATGAGACGACACACGAGGATGGCCTCTGTCGAGGGGCGACCCTCACGACGGAAGAACGATCCGGGAATCTTCCCCGCAGCGTAGGAACGCTCTTCGACGTCCACGGTCAGCGGGAAAAAGTCGAAGCCCTCGCGAGGACTCTTCGATGCGCTCGTTGCCGAGAGCAGCATCGTGTCATCATCCAGGTATGCAGCAACGGCACCCTGGGCTTGTTGGGCCAAGCGACCCGTTTCAAAGCGCACCGTGCGCTTTCCGTACGTACCGTTATCCAAAACGGCTTCAGCGAACTTGATTTCTGGACCTTCCATTAAGGTCACATCTCCTTATTTTTCTTCGAACATGCCCGACCGAGTGGTCTGGCATGGCGGCACGCCACGTCACAGGAGGGGAGGATGAGTACACCACATGCGTGGGGCCTGTTTCTGGCCAACAGTAGAAGTGCACTGTCCCTGGACAGTAGACCACCACCGGTGACCAGCTCCTGACCCACCTACTCCCGTAGAGAGCCTTATTCAGTTGTGCGGGATGAGATTCATCCTCGGCTTTAGGGTAGCGCGATTCTCCCCCAAAAGCGATACCCCGCACCATCGGCGCGGGGTATCGAAGTGAGGGAAGAGATTATCGACGCAAGCCGAGCTTCTCGATCAGCGCACGATAGCGCTCGATGTCGATGCGCTGGAGGTACCCCAGCAGACGCCGACGACGACCCACCATGAGGAGGAGACCACGACGCGAGTGGTGATCGTGCTTGTGCTCCTTGAGGTGCTCAGTCAGCTCGTTGATGCGGTGAGACATCAGCGCAATCTGGACTTCGGGAGAGCCAGTGTCACCAGGATGGGTGGCGTAGGTCTCCATAATGCTTGCTTTGGTTTCTGGCGCAACAGCCATGTCAGCTCTCCTTCGTCTCGCTGCGCGGCGCCCCCTCCTTGTGAGGAAGCTCTACTTTCCGCGGCCGGTACACGGCACAGCCAGCTACTCTAGCCCATGTCACCCTCTGCCAACGCCGATGGCGTTGTCGAGCTGATTTCCCGCCGTCCAGCCGTTACCAAGCTGTAATAAACCAGGGATTGACCTTGGCCGTGGTTTCTTGCCACTCTAAGGACAAGTTACTCGCCGCTCAGATGCGCCGGAGGCCAAGCCCCGCCCTGGGCGGCGAGGTTCTTAATCAGACTCTTCCTCGTCAAGATCAACGGGCGGCAGTGTGATGACCCCCGTGGGGAGAGTGAGGCCACTGAGCCTCTCCGGGGAGAGAACTCTCTCCAGCTCTGCCTCATCCATGAGTCCCTGGGCTATCACGAGCTCGCGCACCGTTCCCACTCCCGCTAGTGCCTCGTACGCGATCGCTGCCGCCTGGCTGTAGCCGATGTAGGGCGTGAGCGCTGTGACAACCCCCACACTCGCTTCCACTTGTTGGTGAAGGCGTTCTTCATTAGCGGTGATGCCCTCTACACAGTTCACCCGCAAGGTTTTGCAGGCATTCGTGAGCCACACCACAGATTGCAAGATGGATGAGGCGATGATGGGTTCAAACGCATTGAGCTGGAGCTGGCCCGCCTCGGCAGCGGCCGTCACCGTGGCATCGGAGCCAATGATGGCGAAAGCCACCTGGTTGACAACCTCCGGAATCACCGGGTTGACCTTCCCCGGCATGATGGAGGACCCAGCTTGGCGCGCGGGCAAAGTAATCTCCCCCAGTCCTGCTTGTGGCCCGCTGGAGAGCAAACGTAGGTCGTTGCAAATCTTAGAAAGCTTCACCGCGGCTCTTTTGAGAGTGCCAGAGAGCGTCATGAACACCCCGGCGTCACTGGTGGCCTCAATCAAATCAGGAGCGGTTCGGATGTCGAGGCCAGTCAAAGTCGCCAAGTGTTCCCGGACGACCTCGGGATAGCGAGGATCTGCCGTAATTCCCGTTCCGATGGCTGTTGCTCCCAAGTTGATTTCGCACAGGAACGGGATGGTCTCCTTGATGCGGTCGTGGTCTTCTCGCAGAGTTGTGGCAAACCCGCCAAATTCTTGGCCGAGGGTCATCGGCACAGCATCTTGGAGCTGTGTCCTTCCCACTTTCAAAATGGATTGGAACTCGAGACCTTTCTGGGCGAACGCTTGAGCCAGCAGCTGGTGTTCCTCGAAGAGGCGCTGAACACCCAGCACCATCCCTAACTTGATGGCTGTGGGATACACATCATTCGTCGACTGTGACCGATTGACATCATCGATGGGGTGAAGGTACTCATACTGACCTTTTTGATGCCCCATCAATTCGAGTCCACGATTGGCGATGATTTCGTTCGCACACATATTCGTTGAGGTTCCCGCACCACCCTGGACTGCACCCAGGACAAATTGGTCGTGCAAAGCGCCTGACCAGAGTTCTTCACACACCTGGTCGATGATCTCTGCTTTCTCTGCCGAAAGAGCTCCGATGTCGTTATTAGCGCGAGCAGCCGCCTGCTTGACCCGCGCAATTCCTCGAATCAAGTCGGGATAGTTAGAAATGGCGCGACGCGTTATGGGGAAATTCACCAAAGCGCGCGCTGTGTGAATACCCCAATACGCGTCCGCAGGAACTTCAAGCTCACCGAGGGAATCCTTCTCCAGGCGCATCGGAACGCCTTTGGCATCCTCGCCGGGCACGAGACGATAGCGAGCCTCTCCATCGGGCCCCTCCTGCAGAGACGGCCCCGGGCCGGTGGTGTGAACCACGCTGGCACCCCCTTTGGTGACTCGGGGAATAACCCCCTACGACCTTGAGTTTAGGACTACGTGGGTAAGCGCCGAGCAACATTAGGCTTAACACTCGAAGCGCAAGAAAAGAGGAATCGATGACCGACGACAACAAGAGCGTGGAATTCTATGGAGCAGCCTGGTGTGGAGACTGTGTTCGGGCTCAAGCTCTCCTCGAGCACTATGGTGTCGACTTCACCTACCACGATGTGGACGCCAGTGACGCTGACAAAGCCAAGGCGATCGAGCTCAGTGGCCGGCCCAATATTCCCGTCCTCCTCTTCCCCGATGGTTCAGTACTGACTGAGCCCAGCAACCCGGCTCTCAACAGCAAACTCTCTGAATTGGACATGATTTAGCCGCTCTGTGGGTGCTCTGACCTAGGCTGTGCCCCATGCAGCGACTGGGTGATGCCTCGTGGGTGATATCGGCAAGCGATCTTGCTGTGTTTCAGGCATGCCCCTGGAGACTGGCTCGGATAGCCGATGAGAAACTCGGCAAAGGCATCACAGTTCCCGACATCGATGACCCGATGATGGACTTGGTCGCTCGTTTGGGGCTCGAACACGAGGCTCGACAGCTCGAACTCTTGGCCTCCACGATGACAGTCGTTGAACTCTCCTACGAGCCGGTTGACCCGAATGATGCTGCGGCTTGGCGTGCCAACATTGAGAAAGCGAGCAACGAGACTCTGGTCGCTCTCGCCTCCGACGCCGGCGCGCTTTTCCAGGCGACCTTGTACGAGGAGACATTGCCTGATGCTCCGCTTCCGATCGGTTTTCAAGGATTTGCGGATTTCATCGTCTCGACGGGCGAGAGTTGGGAAATTTGGGATTCCAAGCTCGCCAGGCGTGCCAAAGACCACGCCCTGATTCAGCTCGCCGCCTACTACGACCAGCTCGAGCGTCGCGGCGTTCCGCTCTCGACATCGGTGCGCATCATTCTCGGAGATGGCACCCACAGCATTCACGATGTGGACGAGCTCCTCGAGCCCTACCGGGAACAGCGCAAAGCGGTGATGGCTCTCATCGAGCACCGCGTGGTTGACCCTCATCCTCTGCCGTGGGGTGATGAGCTCTATCCTCCGTGTGGCACGAAAGGCTGCCCCGCGTGCAGCGAGCAAATCCTGCTCCACGACGATCTGTTCCAAATTGCTGGCCTCAGAAAAACCCAACGAAACAAGATTCTGACCGGAGGCTTCGAGACCCTCGAACAATTCGCCACGGCGTCGCGGGAAGAAGTCCGACGTGCGATTCCAGGGATTGGCCTCGACACCTTGCACGGTCTGCACCTGCAGGCTTCTCTCCAAGTCGCAACCCGCAACAATCCGGAGGGCCGCCCGGCATGGGAGGTCCTCTCACGCGGAATGATCGAGAACCTCCCCGCTCCAAGCGTCGGCGATATCTTTTTCGATTTTGAGGGAGACCCGACATATCAAGAACTGGGCGGGGACGGAAGCGCTCTTGGCTCACTGTCGCAGGGCGACGATTCCGTCTGGTTTGGGATTGAGTATCTCTTTGGGCTGTGGGGTGACAACCTCAATCCCGAGGGACCTGATACTTCGTTCCTCCCGCTGTGGGCGGAAACATTTGACGAGGAGAAAGCTGCCTTTGAGACCTTTCTCGCGCTTCTCGAGAAGCGAGCTGAGGAGTATCCCGATTTCCACGTCTATCACTACGCGCCGTATGAGAGAACCCGACTGAAAGCCATGACTCAGCGATACCGTGTCGAATCCCCGATCCTCGATGCGCTCATGACGACTCACCTCGTCGACTTGTATCCCGTGGTGATGAAAGGTCTCAAGGTAGGTCTTCCCAGCTAT
>JBMUEW010000018.1:0-22548 GCA_049460875.1 Pontimonas sp. | reverse complement strand
TGAGAGACATGGCTCACGTTAGAACGCCAATTGTGCAGAGGCAATCGGCCTAGTCCCTATTTGAAGTTCACTATCGCACGGTTATCGCACGAACCGGACATAAGGCCTCCGGAGGCCAGTAATTTACTGGGATTATCTTGTGGGCGATACTGGGTTCGAACCAGTGACCTCTTCCGTGTGAAGGAAGCGCGCTACCACTGCGCCAATCGCCCGCGGCGACTATCTTGCCACACAATCCAGGGTTCCTTCGGGTGAGCCAGGTCAACACTCCCTCCAGGGTGTTTGTGTCTCTTTCTGGATATCGGCTAGAGTTTGGTGTCACACAGAGATGTGTGAGTGCGGATGTGGCGCAGTGGTAGCGCATCACCTTGCCAAGGTGAGGGTCGCGAGTTCGAATCTCGTCATCCGCTCGGTGAAGCCTCGAGGTGGGGGTTCACACGCGGTGGTGGTGTGGCCGAGAGGCGAGGCAGCGGCCTGCAAAGCCGTTTACACGGGTTCGAATCCCGTCGCCACCTCGGCTGGAAACAAAATATTGGGCGATTGGCGCAGCGGTAGCGCGCTTCCCTGACACGGAAGAGGTCACTGGTTCGAACCCAGTATCGCCCACCAGAGGGTGCGAAGTCCGGGGTGAGGTGGATATCGATGCGGAATACTCTCCTCGCGGTCGGTTTCCTCGTCCTCTTCGCCATCGTCGTAGTGAGCTACCCCTCTTTCGCTGACAACGACCTCGCCGTGATCGGAGTGGTCGCGGTGTTGCTCGTAGCGGGCCTGGTGGGGATTCTGCTGTCGGGTAAGGGCAACCAGGACAACCGTAGCGACGCTCCGTGAGCGCCGACCTACCGGCGCTAGGGTTGTCAGAGCGAGCCCCGTTCCCAAGAAAGCGTGATGTACCGTGACGTCTGAGAGTTCCTCTATCGCCTCTGTTGTCGCGAGCGAACACACGATCGGTGCGGAGCTGTTTCCCCAACCGGCTGTGATTGCGATTCGCGTGGGGGGCGAGCTAAGAGACCTGCACTCATCGGTGGAGGCGGGGCAGACCGCTGAGCCTGTCATGGTGGATTCAGCTGAAGGGCTGGAGATGCTTCGGCACTCAGCTGCTCACGTGTTGGCTCAAGCGGTTCAAACACTCAACCCTGAAGCAAAGCTCGGCATTGGTCCTCCCGTGACCGATGGTTTTTATTACGACTTTGATGTTGTGGAGCCTTTCTCACCGGAACAGCTTTCAGCTCTGGAAAAAGAGATGCAGCGGATCGTCAAGAGCGGTCAACGTTTCGTGCGTCGTGTGGTGAGCGCTGAGGAAGCGCTCACCGAGTTGGCCCATGAGCCCTACAAGTGTGAGCTTGTCGGGCTGAAGGATTCGGCAGCCTCAGGGGACCAAGGGGAGAGTGTAGAGGTCGGAGCCGGTGAGCTCACCATCTACGACAACGTGGATGCGAAAACGGGCGAGACGGTCTGGAAAGACCTGTGTCGGGGCCCCCATGTTCCCTCGACCAAGGTTCTTGGTAACGGGTGGAAACTCACCAGACTCGCTGCTGCGTATTGGCGAGGTAATGAGAAGAACCCGCAGCTGCAGAGAATTTATGGGACGGCGTGGGCGACCAAGGATGACCTGCGGGCTCACCTGGAGCGCCTCGAGGAGGCTGCACGCCGAGACCACCGAAAACTTGGCCAGGATCTTGACCTGTTCTCCTTCCCTGACGAAATTGGTTCGGGTCTCGCGGTCTTTCACCCGAAGGGCGGTGTCATTCGCCGTGAGATGGAGGATTACTCGAGGCGTAGGCATGAAGAGGCAGGGTATGAGTTTGTCTACACCCCGCACATTACGAAATCTGAGCTTTTTGAGACCTCTGGCCACCTCTCCTGGTACAAGGACGGGATGTTCCCTCCTATGCGAATGGATGAGCACCGCAACGAGGCAGGTGAGGTAACGAAGCAGGGCGCTGACTACTACCTGAAGCCCATGAACTGTCCGTTCCACATTCTGATTTATCGCGCGAGGCAGCGCTCCTATCGCGAGTTGCCCCTGCGCATGTTTGAATTTGGGTCCGTCTACCGCTACGAAAAGAGCGGGGTCGTTCACGGTTTGACCAGGGTGCGTGGGCTCACTATGGACGACGCCCATATTTTCGTCACTGCAGAGCAGCTCGAGCACGAGCTTTCGGCACTTCTTGACTTCGTATTGGGCCTCCTCGCGGACTTCGGGCTGACCGACTTCTATCTCGAGCTCTCGACGCGGGATAGTGACAGTGAAAAGTTTGTCGGATCCGACGACTTGTGGGAGAGGGCCACGGCCACGTTGGCCTCGGTGGCGGAACAGTCGGGTCTCGACTTGGTGCCTGACCCCGGTGGCGCCGCATTCTATGGACCGAAGATTTCGGTTCAAGCGCGCGACGCAATTGGGCGGAGTTGGCAAATGTCGACCATTCAGCTCGATTTCAACTTGCCGGCGCGATTCGATCTGGAATACCAAGCCCCGGATGGTTCGCGCCAGCAGCCCATCATGATTCACCGAGCTCTCTTTGGTTCCATCGAGCGCTTCTTTGGTGTGCTGACGGAGCATTATGCGGGAGCATTCCCCGCATGGCTCGCACCGGTTCAGGTGGTGGGTATTCCCGTGGCAGAAGAGTTCTCCGACTACCTCGGAGCCTTTATCGATGACCTTCGCCAGGAAGGAGTCCGGGCGGAGCTGGATGACTCGGATGATCGAATGCAGAAGAAGATTCGAACCCACACCAAAGACAAAGTTCCCTTCCTCTTAATCGCCGGTGAGGATGATCGAGGCGCCGGTGCCGTGAGTTTCCGCTTCCGAGACGGTTCTCAACACAATGGTGTGTCCTTGGAGGAGGCAAAAGCCTTGATTCTGAGCCGCATCCGCGAGAAGGCCCATGCCTGAGAGCGTGGAGGGCCCCAACCCCTCCGTCGACGCTTCAGGCCTCCCCGGGGTCCCGGATGCGTTTCAACGTTTGTGGACTCCCCATCGCATCGCCTACATCCAGGGGGAAACTAAACCTGAAGATGGCAGCTGTGTGTTTTGTGTAGCCCCGGATAGGCCGGAGGACGAGTCACTGGTTGTTCGTCGCGGGGAGACCGTGTACGCGGTGTTGAACCTGTATCCCTATAACGCCGGACACCTACTGGTCTGCCCCTATCGTCATGTTGCGAATTATGACGACATCACACCCGCCGAACTGGCCGAGATGGGCCAGATGACACAAGAGGCCATGGTGACACTACGGGCGGTTTCTGGTGCCCACGGGTTCAACCTCGGAATCAACCAGGGAAAGGTTGCGGGAGCAGGCATCGAGGAGCATCTCCACCAACACGTGGTTCCCAGGTGGGGCCAAGATTCGAACTTCTTCCCGATCGTCGCCAGGACTAAAGCAATGCCACAGCTCCTCGGCGAGATGCGCGACATCCTCCGCACGAGCTGGCATTCAGGTTCCACCGGTTAGACTTTCGACGCTCTACATCGAGCGCCCCAGAGAGGATTCCGATACACCATGACCGATTCCACCACGCCTGTGTCGACCGGGAGTGCCCGCGTCAAGAGAGGGCTCGCAGAGATGCTGAAGGGCGGCGTCATCATGGACGTCGTAACCCCGGAGCAAGCTCGTATTGCGGAGGACGCCGGTGCGGTCGCAGTGATGGCTCTCGAGCGAGTCCCTGCCGACATTCGGGCAGAGGGTGGCGTTGCGCGCATGAGCGACCCCGATCTCATCCAAGGGATTATCGACTCGGTCTCCATTCCTGTGATGGCGAAAGCGAGAATCGGACACTTCGTGGAGGCCCAAGTTCTGGAGGCTCTCAAGGTCGACTACATCGACGAGTCCGAGGTGTTGAGCCCAGCGGACTACGTCAACCACATTGACAAGTGGCGCTACACCGTGCCCTTCGTGTGTGGTGCAACAAACTTGGGCGAGGCACTCCGTCGTATTACGGAGGGTGCGGCGATGATTCGCTCGAAAGGTGAAGCTGGCACCGGAGATGTGTCAGAAGCCACCAAGCACATTCGCACCATCAAAGGGGAAATCAATCGACTGTCCTCGATGACACCGGACGAGCTCTACGTCCAGGCGAAAGAGCTCCAGGCTCCCTACGAGCTTGTGGCAGAGGTTGCACAAACCGGCAAACTCCCGGTCGTCTTGTTCACCGCGGGTGGGATCGCAACCCCGGCTGATGCCGCCATGATGATGCAGTTGGGTGCTGATGGCGTGTTTGTGGGCTCTGGCATCTTCAAGTCGGGGAACCCAGCGGAGCGCGCGAGTGCCATTGTGAAGGCGACTGCCCAATATACGGATGCCTCGGTGATCGCTGATGTCTCTCGTGGCCTCGGTGAGGCCATGGTCGGCATCAACGTCAATGATCTCCCGGCGCCTCACCGGCTTGCAGAGCGTGGCTGGTAGTCACACCCCTCTGATCGGTGTTCTCGCGCTCCAAGGAGATGTGAGGGAGCACCGCTCGATGCTCCAGGAGCTGGGTGTTGAGGTACGAGAGGTTCGTCTCCCTGCACATCTCCAAGGCCTGAACGGCCTCGTCCTGCCCGGTGGGGAGTCCAGTGTGATGGACAAACTCCTGAAAATTTTTGGGCTTCAGGAACCGCTTCGCCATGCCATTGCCGCAGGCCTTCCCGTGTTGGGAACCTGTGCAGGGCTCATCATGGTGGCATCCGATTTGGAAGAGGGAATCGACGGTCAAGAGACTCTAGGTGGTTTGGATGTGACCGTTAGGCGCAATGCTTTTGGATCCCAGGTTGACTCGTATGAGGCAGAGGTAACGATTGAGGGTGTTGCAGGGCCACCCCTCCACGTCGCGTTTATCAGAGCTCCCGTTGTCACGCGGGTGGGTGAAGGGGTATCCGTGATTGCCACCCTCCCCGGGGGAGAGATCGTGGGAGTGGCGCAGGATCGCGTCATCGGAGTGTCCTTCCACCCCGAAATCACCGGTGACGACCGACTGCATCGCCTTTTCGTGGACAGCGTTCGACAAGCGGGATTCACGGTCGGCGCCCTCCAGACTGCCTAGACTGGGCAGGCGAGCGAAGGAGAGTTATGTCCGGCCATTCCAAGTGGGCAACCACCAAACACAAGAAGGCCGTCATTGATGCAAGGCGGGCGAAATCGTTCGCCAAGCTGATCAAGAACATTGAAGTTGCCGCAAAAGTGGGAGGTCCGGACCCTGCTGGGAATCCAACCCTCGCCGATGCGATTCAAAAAGCCAAGAAATCCAGTGTTCCCAACGACAACATCGATCGTGCGGTGAAGCGCGGTGGGGGTTTGACGGGAGATGCGATCGACTATCAGACCATCATGTATGAGGGATATGGCGCTGGGGGCGTTGCTCTCCTGATCGAGTGCTTGACGGACAACAAGAACCGAGCTGCTGCAGAGGTGCGCACCATCATGTCCCGCAACGGCGGAACGATGGCGGATCCGGGGAGTGTTGCGTACAACTTTTCCCGCAAAGGCGTGGTGTCGATTGCGAAGTCAGACGGGGTCACTGAGGACGATCTCCTTCTGGCAGTCCTCGATGCAGGCGCGGAGGAGGTCATCGATCGCGGTGGCGGTTTCGAGGTCATCACCGAACCTTCTGACTTGGTGACCGCGAGAAGCGCGGTTCAGGCGGCAGGAATCGACTATGACTCGGCCGAGGCAGAGTTCGTCCCGAACGTCAAGATTGAGGCAGATGTGGCGACCGCGAAGAAAGTGCTCGCTCTCGTGGAAGCCCTTGAGGACAGTGATGACGTCCAAAACGTGTTCACGAATCTCGATCTCTCCGCTGACGTGGTTGCAGCGCTCGAAGAATCCGATGAGTGACCTGAGCTATGTCGGTAATCCTCGGTATTGACCCAGGATTGACCCGCTTGGGGGTGGGTCTCATTAGAGCGGGCCAGGGCCGCACAGTGTCGCTCATTCACGTCGATGTCTATCGCACGTCACCCGGTGACGACCCCGCCGCGAGGATTGGCGCGTTAGCCGAGCAGCTGGAAGCCCTGCTCGATGCACATAAGCCCGACATTGTGGCGTTGGAGCGTGTTTTTGCCCAACACAACGTTCGCACCGTTATGGGTACTGCACAGATCAGTGGTGTGGTGTTGGCTTTGGCTAATGCCCGGTCTATTCCCGTCTCGCTCAGGACACCAAGTGAGGTCAAGGCAGCAGTAACAGGTCATGGGCGCGCCACCAAGAGTCAGGTGGGCACACTGGTGCAGTCGATTCTCGGGCTTTCCGAGATACCCAAACCAGCCGACGCTGCAGATGCCCTCGCATTAGCGATCACGGAAGCATGGCGCGGCGCGCCTGCTTCTGCGGGGTCTCAGGGGCCCCTCACTCCCGCGCAACAGGCGTGGCGAGCAGCAGAAGCGAAAGCGAAGCGACCTAAGCTGACAGAGTGATTGCGTCTGTTCGTGGTGTCGTAGCAGATATCGCCGGGGGCGAGGTTGTTGTCGAGGTAAATGGCCTGGGCTATCTCGTGACGGTTCCCGACCGAAGCGCGCTTCACTTTTCGCTCGGTGAGGAGGTCCATCTCCACACAGCGATGGTCGTCCGAGATGATCATGTCGGACTTTTCGGTTTCGAGTCTCGCGAGGAACTCTCCCTCTTTGGCCTTCTGCGAAGCGTGAACGGCGTGGGACCCAAAATGGCTCTCGCGGTCCTCGGTCAGATGGCTCCAGGCGCCATTCATGACGCCGTGGTGACGGAAAACGACGCTGCCTTTCGAGCGGTGAGCGGAGTGGGAGCGAAGACAGCAAAACTCATTGTGCTGTCACTCCAAGGAGCGTTCGACCACGCCCCCAAGGCGCCGAGAACACCGGACTCCACCAAGGACATACCTGCAGCGGTGAAGACCTCCGTCGTGCAAGCGCTTGTGGGCCTGGGGTGGTCAGACAAGGTGGCAAAGCAGGGGGTTGAGCACGCGTTGGAGGAAGCATCCAGCGGCCCTGTGGATGCCTCGACCCTACTTCGAGAGGCTCTCAGTATTCTGGGCCCGCAGACGAATAGGGAGTCCAGACGGTGACCGGCGAGAACAATCCAGCAGTCCCCGAATCAGAGAGCGAACTGCAGTTCGAAGGGGCTCTTCGCCCCACCTCCCTGGATGAGTTCGTCGGTCAAGGCAAAGTGCGTGAACAGTTGGTGTTGTTGCTCAGCGCAGCCCAACAAGAGAACCGAACTCCCGACCATATTCTGCTGTCGGGTTCGCCTGGGCTCGGCAAAACCACGCTCGCCATGATCGTCGCCGAGGAAACCCAGCAGTCGTTGCGGATTACCAGTGGCCCAGCGATCAACCATGCCGGTGACTTGGCGGCTGTCCTGTCGTCCTTGGTTCCTGGAGAAGTGTTGTTTATCGACGAGATCCATCGGATGGCCAGACCCGCTGAGGAAATGCTGTATCTCGCGATGGAGGATTTCCGGATCGACATCATGGTCGGCAAGGGTGCCGGCGCCACGACGCTTCCGCTCGATTTAGCACCTTTCACCCTGGTTGGAGCGACAACGCGCTCCGGTTTGCTTCCCGGACCTCTTCGGGACCGGTTCGGTTTCACCGCTCACCTCGAGTTTTACTCCGAAGACGAGTTGACTGAGGTGGTCAGGCGCTCCAGTGAGGTCCTCGGCCTGACCTGGCCGAGGGAGGCCTTAGCGGAGATTGCGTCGCGATCGCGAGGAACGCCGCGCATTGCAAACCGCCTCCTCCGGAGGGTTCGAGATTACGTTCTGGTCAATGGCAGCGCGCCCGATGTTGGCTCCGTTCAGGCAGCCCTTGCCCTCTATGACGTCGATGAATTAGGACTTGATCGCCTTGATCGAGCAGTCCTTGAGGCGCTGGTGGTCAAGTTTTCTGGCGGCCCTGTGGGGCTTGGAACCCTGTCGGTGAGCGTGGGCGAAGAAGCCGAAACAATCGAATCCGTGGTGGAGCCCTTCCTCGTGCGACAGGGGTTCATTCAGCGCACCCCGCGGGGGAGACTCGCTACACCCGCCGCTTATGCACACCTGGGCCATGAAGCGCCCAGCCGGAATGACCTATAGTTACCAGGTAGCGAAAACCGTCTGAAGGAACCGGAAAGGCACGTGGTTCGCCATGGATCCCATCTCCCTGTTTATGATCGCCATCCTGGGGATGCTGATTTATTTCATGATTCGAAACTCCAGGAAACAGCGGAAAACACAGGAAGAGCTCCAGGAGAAGCTAACCCCTGGCGCCGACGTCATGACCTCTTTCGGTCTGTTCGCGACCCTTGTTGACTTAGACGACGAGAACAACGTCGCCACCTTGGATGTGGGCAAGGGTGTGACCATCAGGGTTCACCGCCAAACCCTCACCAAAGTTGTCGAGGACGAAACCACTGATGCCCCCGCGGCCTCAGATGAATCTCCTGAAAAAGCCTCCTAGACCCCCTTCCTCCCGAAAGTTCGCCTGTGGCATCTCAATCAGCCGTGTCCTCTGCGTGGAAGAAGCTTGCCTGGTTGGGCGCCATCTTCCTTCTCCTTGTGGGAGGAAACGCTTTTGCCGTCTGGCAGGGGACCGGTTCGTGGGTGCCCAAACTTGCCCTTGATCTCCAGGGTGGGACCCAAATCATTCTTGCCCCGCAGATAGCCGCGAACCAGACCGTGTCGGAAGAGCAGCTTGATCAGGCTGTGGCCATCATCCGCCAACGTGTCGATGCGGGGGGTGTCGCCGAGGCCGAAGTGAGCACTCAGGGTGGGGCAAACATCGTGGTGTCTATTCCCGGTGTTCCCGACCAAGCCACCTTGGAGAGAATCCGCTCTTCGGCAAAACTCGAGTTCCGAGCGGTTTTGCGTACCGGTATCGCGACAACTGATGAGTCCGCTTCGAGTGGGGATGTCGAGTTTGTCGAGCCCGAGAGGACTCCCGAGAACCCCAGCGATCTGGCGTGGATTACCTCAGACGTCGATCGTGCGTTCAATGATCTGACCTGTGACCAGCTCGATGGTCTGGGCGCCAACGTGGCAGACCCTGCACTTCCGCTGGTTACCTGTAATGAGTTTGGTTCTGAAAAGTACATTCTGGGGCCCGTGGAAGTTGGCGGCGAGACCATTCAGGACGCGATTGCTGGACTCGTGCCCGGACCCCAGGGCACCGTGACCACGGAGTGGGGCGTCTTCCTCGAATTCGATGAGAGTGGTACCGAGAGCTTCAGAACCGTTACCGAGCGACTTGTGGCACTTCCCGGTGTTCAGAACCAGTTCGCGATTGTGCTCGATGGTCGAGTGATTAGTGCGCCCAGAACCCTGGCTGCCATTACCGATGGTCGTCCCCAGATCAGCGGTTCGTTTACTCAAGTGACCGCAGAGGTTCTGGCCGATCAACTGAAGTTCGGCGCTCTACCTATTGGTTTCCAGGTCCAAAGTGCCGAAACCATTACCGCAACGCTCGGTTTGACACAGTTGGAGAGCGGTTTGCTCGCGGGGGCAATCGGACTCGTTCTCGTGGTGCTGTACTCGCTGCTGCAGTATCGAACATTGGGCTTTGTCACGGTGTTTTCGCTTACGGTGGCGTTTGTTCTGAGCTACTTCGTCATTACCTACCTCTCCAACTCTCAGGGCTACCGTCTCTCACTCGCGGGAGTCGCGGGGCTCATTGTGGCGATTGGTATCACCGCGGACTCGTTCATCGTGTTTTTCGAGAGAATCCGAGACGAGCTTCGTGATGGCAGGGCCCTCGATTCGGCTATCTCTGCCGCGTGGAAGAGGGCATTCAGAACAATTCTCGCGTCGGACGCGGTAGGTTTCCTCGCTGCAGCGGTGCTCTTCATTTTGGCTGTCGGTAACGTCCGCGGTTTCGCCTTCACACTGGGAATCACCACGATTGTGGATCTCATTATCGTGGCGCTATTCACTCAGCCACTCATGACTCTTATGGGTCGCACCCGCTTCTTCAGCTCCGGCCATCCCCTCAGCGGACTCGACCCGCGTGCGCTTGGTGCGGTGTATCGGGGTAGGGCTCGTTTCCGCGATCCGGTGGACGTCACCGCGACTGCTCGAAAGAAGAGTGCGCGCGAAGTCAAGCGTCGTCAGACCATCGCCGAACGCAAGGCTGCCGAAGAAGCGCAAGCGGAGAGGAAGGGCTGATGTCACGACTCACAACCTTTGGTAATGCCCTCTACACGGGGGAGAAATCTTTCGATTTCGTGGGCAATAGAGTCCGGTGGTACCTCATTGGCGCGACCATCGTCATTCTGGCGATCGTGCTCACCATCCTTCGCGGTGGCTTTGTTTTCGGCATCGAGTTCCGCGGCGGGTCAGAGTTTCGCGTGTCCGCTCCGGCGTCGCTCTCCGAGCAAACCGCGATTGACACCGTGACGTCGGTTGCAGGCCTCAGTTCTAATCCCCGCGTGTCGATCGTGGGTGGCGATTCGGTGCGGGTTCAAACTGAGCAACTTACTGATGCCCAAACCACAGAACTACGTGGTGACCTCGCCGAGGCCTACGCAGTGGATGTCGAGCAAGTCACCGCGTCCTTTATTGGTGCGACGTGGGGTCAAGACATCACGCGGCAAGCGCTGATTGGTTTAGCGGTTTTCCTGGTTCTTGTCTCGCTCGTGATGGCACTGTATTTCCGCACCTGGAAGATGTCCCTGGCCGCTCTGACCGCTCTTGCTCATGACCTCATTTTGACGGCGGGTATTTACGGTGTGCTGGGCTACGAGATTACGCCGGCAGCCGTGATCGGTCTGCTGACTATCCTCGGTTACTCCCTCTACGACACCGTGGTGGTGTTCGACAAGGTTCGGGAGAACACGTCACAGGATGGCGAGGAGAGTCGCAGGACGTTTGCCGAATCGGTCAACCTGGCGGTCAACCAGACTCTCGTGCGGTCGATCAACACCTCGGTAGTTGCCGTGCTCCCTGTGGGTTCCATTCTCTTTATCGGTTCTCTCCTCTTGGGGGCGGGAACCCTCCGTGACATTGCCTTGGCGCTGTTTATCGGAATGATTGCGGGTACCTACTCGAGTATCTTCATCGCTGCACCGCTCTATGTGCATCTGCGCGAGAACGAGCCCGAGAACAAAAAACAGGGCAGACGCGTGCGCGAAGCCAGGCCCGCTTCGGGAGCTGTCAGGTAGACGCCAGCGGTTTCGTGCCCACCCCTCGTACACTGTGAGAGGAGAGGGGGTGTGAGATGACGGAGGTTCAAAGCTCATCTCCTTCGAGCCTGCGCGCTCTGCTTCCTCGACTGTTTTCGAAGGCGCCCACTGATAACGCGCTTGAGACTCTCTTCAAGACGGTCCGTAAACACCACCCGAAAGCGGATGTGAACCTCATCGAGCGCGCGTACCGGGTCGCAGAGCGTGCGCACGTTGGGCAATCGCGCCAGAGTGGTGAGCCCTACATCACACACCCACTGGCAGTCGCTCAGATTTTGGCCGATTTGGGGATCGGACCCATCACCATAGCCGCAGCTCTCCTTCATGACACTGTCGAGGACACCGAATACTCTCTCGACCAACTCAAAGCAGATTTCGGTGATGAAATCGGAATGCTGGTCGATGGAGTCACAAAGCTCGACAAAGTGAAGTACGGGGAGAGCGCGCAAGCGGAAACCGTGAGGAAGATGATTGTCGCGATGTCGAAAGACATTCGTGTGTTGGTCATCAAGCTCGCTGACCGTCTGCATAACGCCAGGACCTGGGGTTTCGTATCGCCAGAGTCTGCCCAGAAGAAAGCCCAGGAAACCCTCGACATTTTCACGCCACTGGCACATCGGCTGGGTATCCAGACGCTGAAATGGGAGTTGGAGGACCTCTCCTTTGCTGTCTTACAGCCCAAGCTCTATATGGAGATTGAGTCGCTCGTGAAAACCCGTTCTCCCGAGCGTGAAGCCTTCGTGGATTCGGTCATCGACACGGTCAAGGATGACCTGCGTAAAGCCAAGATCAAGGCTGAGGTGGGCGGAAGGCCTAAGCAGTACTACTCGATTTATCAAAAGATGGTGAATCGGGGGCGCGATTTCACCGACATTCACGACCTCACCGGGATCCGCATCCTGGTCAGCTCCATCCGGGACTGTTACGGGGCGTTGGGTGCGGTTCACGCCAGATGGAACCCGATGCCAGGGCGGTTCAAGGATTACATCGCGACACCAAAATTCAACCTGTATCAGTCCCTACACACCACCGTGTATGGCCCGGAGGGTCGCCCGGTGGAAATTCAAATTCGCACCACCGACATGCACCAAAGAGCCGAGTTTGGTGTGGCCGCCCACTGGAAATACAAAGAGCGCATGGCGTCGTCGGGAAAGGACGTGGAGCGAGCCTCGCACGACACCGATATGGCGTGGCTTGCACACCTTTCGGACTGGCAGGCAGAGACGACCGATCCCGCAGAGTTTTTGGAGACGCTGCGCTACGAGATCGGCGCTAAAGAGCTCTATGTATTCACCCCTCAAGGGAAAGTGATTGGTCTGCCCAAGGGCGCGACCCCCGTGGACTTCGCCTATGCCGTACACACCGAAATCGGCCACCGGACGATGGGCGCCAAGGTGAACCAACGGTTGGTGCCCCTGGACACCGAACTCTCCAGTGGAGATTCCGTGGAGATTTTCACCTCTAAGAATCCTGATGCTGGACCGAGCCAAGACTGGCTCAACTTTGTGACGTCGCAGCGCGCGAGAAGCAAAATCCGCCAGTGGTTTACCAAGGAGCGCCGCGAAGAAGCAATCGAGCAGGGTAAAGACGCCATTGCCAGGGCAATGCGGAAACAGAACCTGCCCTTGCAGAAACTGATGAATCAGGAGTCTGTGGCGGGTGTCGCCGCGCTTTTGAATTACCCCGACGTCGAGGGCCTCTACGCGGCGGTGGGCGAGGGTCACGTCTCCACTCAGTCGGTCATCGAAAAAATTGTGGGAATTGTCCAAGCTGATGATGACAACGACGAGAGCTTGTTCCAGACGGCAACGCGTCAGCGCTCTCCCAGGAGGGTGAGCGAATCAGGAGTTCTGGTGCGTGGCGCTCCGGACATTCTGGTGAAACTGGCCAGGTGTTGCACCCCGGTCCCCGGTGATCCGATCGTGGGTTTTGTGACCCGGGGCACAGGCGTCAGCGTCCACCGGGAGGATTGCAGCAACATCACCACTCTCTTGCAAGACCCCGAGCGCATGATTGAGGTGGAGTGGGCGCCTACCAAAGGAAGCGTCTTCCTTGTTCACATCCAAATAGAAGCTCTCGATAGGCCTGGGCTTCTCTCGGATGTGACCAGGGTTCTCTCCGAACACCACGTCAATATTTTGTCGGCCACAGTTAACACGAGCGATAACCATCTTGCTATCTCTCGGTTTGTATTTGAGATGGGTGAGATTACCCACCTCGATCGAGTCCTCAACGCGGTTCGCCGGATTGATGCGGTTTATGACGTCTATCGGGTGATGTCGGGGTAGAGCCTCTCTAAATCCTGCACCCTCTCGTAAATCAGTGTGACCCTTTCGCGCTGGAGTGCGGAAAGCCTCGCCATAGAGACCTCTGGCAACGGAAACCCCAGACCGCGCAAAAAGAGAACTTGAGTCGCCAGCAGATCAAGGGGTTCTGGGGAACGTAAGAGCTCCACTTCCACGCTCGGGGGGTCAAGAACCTGGACTCCCGCGATCCGCACGACGCCATGCTTATGACTACGGAGCTCTCGAGCCCTCCAACGCTCGCGCTCAAGAGGAGAAATCGCCGGCGCGGTGGGACGGAGAACGCAGAGAGGTGTCGGGAGCCCCATTCCCGTCCAGATCCACGCTGCGGTGATGCCACTCGGGGTTGCCCACGACGGTATGACCTCAGAGATGAGTGTTGCTCTCTCCGTGCGGGTCGGGAAATAGGGTCGAGGCCAGTAGAGACCTCCGAGAGAGAGCGATTCACCATCGGAGAGCGAGCTGTGTTGCGAGGGTGTGTGCATGACCGGAGTATGGAGGGACCGGTGGGGTGGGGACAAGAGCCCCGAGTGTTTGTGGAGAACTACTTTTCGACGACTGCGAGCCAGGCCTTCTTCGTTTCCAGTTCGGCTTCAAGAGAGGTCTTTTCTGACCCTGAAGCATGCTGGATTTTCTGTTCAAGATCGGCGATGGCCTCGGTGAGCTGTTGCGCCATAGAGGAAGAGCGCGCTTTCTTCTCGGGGTCGTTTTTGGCCCAAAACTCTTGATCCAGGGTGCGCACGTGGGTATCGAACTTCTTGACCTCTGCATCGATCGAGCGGACATCTTTCTTCGGTACAGGGCCAATCTGTCCAAACTTCTCGTGGAATAGCCGGAGTCTCGCGGTTGCCTCATCGCGATCTGTCAGGGTGGTGATGTCCGCAAAATCCTTGAGCAGAGCCTGCTTGGCTTCCAGGTTTCCGGAGTTTGCTTCATCCTCTTTCGCGTCGAGCTCAGCTTTCTGTTGGTAGAGCACGTCACCAGCGGCCTTGAACTGCTTCCACAACGAATCCTCAACGCTGCGCTGTGCTCGGGGGGCAGCTTTCCACTGGGTCAAGAGCTTTTGGTAGGCCGAGATTCCTTCCGCACCCTTGGGGGCAAGAGCAATGGCCTGCTCGATGAGGGCTTTCTTGATGGTCTTCGACTCTTTGGTTTTTGCTTCGAGTTCCTGGAAATGCGCACGACGGGCCTTCTCTAAGGAGTTCTTGGCGGTCCGAAAACGCCCCCACAGGACATCCGCCGTCTTCTTCGGGATGCGGGGCCCTGTTTGTTGGTGGTTTTGCCAGCGCTCGAAGAGCTCGGTAATCGTCGCTCCCGTTGCTTTCCATCGAATAGAGGAGAGGTCCTGCGCGGCGAGTTTCTCCATCTCTACGACAATGGCCTCTCGAGTCGCGAGTGCTTCCTCGAGGGCCGCTGCGTTTTCACTCTCTTGGGCTTCCGAGAGTGCGGGAAGCGCGTCGGCGACGGCCTCAACCCTGGTGCGCAACTCTTGGAGATTACCGACTGCCGAGGGCTCCTTGAGCTCCTCGGTGAGAGTGTCGACCTGAGCCGTGATTCCTTTGACAGGAGCCTTCGCGGCCACGCGTTGCTCGGCGAGGGCTACTTTGGCCTCGAGATCGGCAAATTTACGCTCGAAGTACGCCAATGCCTCTTCAGGCGAGCCGTCGGGGAAGCTCCCCACGGACCGCCAGGAGCCACCATCAAGAACGTGAACGGTTCCATCGTCGTCAACGCGACCGTGCGGATTGGCCTCTAATGCCATGATTCCTCGACGTTCTTTCATTCCGGAAGGACGCCCGTCAGCCTACTGCAGAGAAAAGGTCGGATTTTGCTTCTGCCGAACTTATTACCGGATTGTGATGCTCTCGATAAAGACCGGAACTGAGGGTTGTCCGTCGGTGGAACCATCCACTGTTCCCGGCTCTACATAGGATGCGATGAAATCGTCGAGGCCTTCGGTGACCTGCCCGAAGACGGTATAACCCCCAGCGATGTCGTTGGGGATCTCGCTGTCCTCGTAGACAATGAAGAACTGGCTACCCATGCTGGTCGCATCGTTGGATGCTCTCGCCATCGCGAGGGTACCCGCCGGATACACACCATCTTGGGGAGCGTTTTCGATGGGTCCGAAGGTGTAACCCGGGTTACCAATTCCGATCCCGAGTGGATCGCCGCATTGCACCACGAACAGTCCCTCGGTCGTGAGGCGGTGACAGCTGCTGTCGTCGAAATAGTCGCGGGAGTTGAGGTCCACGAAGTTGGCAACCGCTTGGGGTGCGTTGACTCCATCCAACGTCACGCCGAGGTTCACCTCAGCGAAAGCTAACTCTCCCGACCACTCTCGGTACTCGCTGATCTCGGGGGAAGCCACGGTCTCGGGGGCACCCGGCCCCAGGGTGTAGTAAGCCCACATGCCAAGCCCCGATAGCGTCACAGCCGCTACGGCCCCCAGGATGGAGACCCATTGGTCTTTTCTGGAACGGCCTCGTTGATGCGCGTGAAACGCCTGTCTCGCCTGAAACTGTTTGAGCTGTTCGCGTCGTGCTTTGTTGGCTTGTGCCACGTGAGGTCCCCCTTGGAAATGCCCCCTACATCCTAAAGGTGTGGCGCCCAGGCCTCGCTAGCATGAGGAGATGGCCAGTGACTCCCTGTTTCAGGCACCCGTGCCATTGGCGGTCGCGCTTCGACCCACCTCCCTCGAGGAGGTCATTGGCCAGGACCATGTGTTAGGGGAGGGTAGCCCGCTTCGCCTTCTGGCGGACCCTGACCGCGAGGGTCCTGGTTCCTCTGTCATCCTCTGGGGGCCACCGGGAACAGGCAAAACAACGCTGGCGAGTGTGATCGCTCGGTCATCTGGTCGCAAGTTTGTTGAGCTCTCTGCCGTCACAGCCGGTGTGAAGGACGTGCGAGACGTCATGAATGAAGCCCGGGTCGAGGGCGAGCTGACCGGCCGCGCTCCCGTCCTTTTTCTCGACGAGATACACCGTTTCTCGAAGGCGCAGCAAGACGCGCTCCTGCCCGGTGTCGAGAACGGACTTGTCGTGCTCATTGCTGCCACAACAGAAAATCCCTCGTTCTCGGTCATTGCACCCTTGCTGAGTCGATCCCTCATGGTCACACTTACGCCGCTCGATGCCGACAAGATTCGCCAGGTGGTAAAGCGCGCTGTTACGGACGACCGAGGGCTGGGAGGGAATTTCTCCCTCAGTGAGCAGGCCGAGGATGACATTGTTCGACTCGCCGGCGGTGATGCGAGAAAGGCCCTCACCGCGGTGGAGGCGGCGGCAGGGGTAGCCCAAGCATCTGGTGTGTCGAGAATCGAAGCGGAACACGTGGCCCAGGCGGTGGATCGCGCCCTCGTGCGCTATGACCAAGCCGGGGATCAGCATTATGACGTCATTAGCGCCTTCATCAAGTCGGTGCGGGGTAGCGATGCTGATGCGGCACTGCACTACCTTGCGCGGATGATCGAAGCAGGTGAGGACCCTCGGTTCATTGCCAGGCGCCTGATTATCCTCGCAGCGGAAGATATCGGACTCGCCGACCCCCAGGCGTTGACGTTGGCTGTCGCTACCGCGCAAGCTGTCGCACTGATTGGAATGCCGGAGGGGCGCATTCCCCTCGCCGAGGCAACTGCGTATCTCGCGTTGGCACCAAAATCGAATGCTGCATACGTGGCCATCACGGAGGCTCAAGCGGATATCCGTAAGGGAAAGGTCGGCGAGGTGCCTCCTGCACTTCGGGATGCTCACTATCCAGGGGCGAAAGACCTGGGTCACGGTGTGGGGTATCGCTATCCGCATGACGATCCAGCCGGAATTGTCCCGCAACACTATTCACCGCTCGGGCTGGAAGACGCGCACTACTACCGCCCCGCCTCGCGCGGATTCGAAAGTGAGTTGCAAGAGCGATCGCAGAGTATTCGCAAGATCCTGCGAGGGGAGAAGGACTAGGGAAAGTGCCACACCTGTGGTAACTTTGTCGCTGGTCTGAGACCCCTGTAACGTGCGGCTGCGAAGCAGGGATTCTCCAGAAAGCTCGCTGTAGCCGCGTCTTTCGATAGACACAATCCCTCGTTGTTGGATTTGTTGTGATGCTCCGAGCATCAGCCCTGTTATCAAGGAGAAATAGTTCGTGTCGACTCGTTCGCGTACCCGAAGCAAAACCCGCCTGTCTCGCGCACTGGGGATTCCCCTGACGCCCAAGGCAGCCAAATACCTCGAAAAGCGTCCCTACGCGCCCGGCGAGCACGGTCGCACCAAGCGCAAAGCCGATAGCGACTACGCCGTCCGTTTGCGCGAGAAGCAGCGTCTCCGCGCCCAGTATGGGATTCGCGAGGCGCAGCTTCGTCGTGTGTTTGAAGAAGCCCGCAAGACCCAGGGACTGAGCGGTGAAAACCTCGTGGAACTTCTGGAGATGCGCCTCGACGCGCTCGTCCTGCGCTCTGGTTTCGCCCGCACCATGGCCCAGGCCCGTCAGATGGTCGTCCACCGCCACATTCTTGTCAACGGTGAGCTCGTTGATCGCCCGTCCTTCCGCGTGAAGCCCGGCCAGATGATCCATGTGAAGCCTCGCAGTGAGGAAATGGAACCCTTCCAGGTCGCCGCTGCTGGGGGACACGTCGATGTCCTCCCGCCGGTTCCCGCCTACCTCGAAGTCGAAATCGACAAACTCCAGGCAGTGCTGGTGCGTCGCCCCAAGCGCGCTGAGGTTCCTGTGACCTGTGAAGTTCAGCTCGTGGTGGAGTACTACGCAGCCCGATAACCCGCTCTCCGATGGTGGTGGGGGAGTTAACTTCCCCACCACCATGGTGTATCCGGTGTTCTAGGCTTAGCGAGGAGGTTGTTCGCCATGGGGAAGTTCATCACAGCGCTACTCGGTGTCATCACCGGTTTTGTGGTGGCGCATATCGTGAACGAGACTCCCGAGGGACGTCGTTTCTTTGCTCGTGCCCGAGCTACCGTGGCCACCTTTACTGATGGCGTCAAGGACGCCTACCGCTCGTAAAGGGTCGGTGCCGATCGCATCATGGAAACTGCGGAGATTCAGCGGCGCTGGTTGACCTTCTTCGGCGACAGAGGCCACACGGTGGTGCCCTCAGCGTCGTTGGTCAGCGATGACCCGACACTGATGTTCACCGTCGCCGGAATGGTTCCTTTCATTCCCTACCTGACCGGGGTTGTTCCAGCCCCCTATCCGCGTGCAACCAGTGTGCAAAAGTGCATCCGGACACTCGATATCGAGGAAGTAGGCAAGACCACCCGGCACGGGACTTTCTTCCAGATGAACGGGAACTTCTCGTTTGGGGACTACTTCAAAGAAGGCGCTATTGGGTACGCGTGGGAGCTTCTGACCACGTCCGAATCAGAGGGAGGCCTGGGGTTCGACGAGCGCGACCTGTGGGTCACCGTCTACGAGGAAGACGATGAGGCTGAGACGCTGTGGAAGCAGATTGCGGGTATTCCTGCGGAGCGTATCCAGCGCATGGGCAAGGAGGATAACTACTGGTCAACCGGTCAACCGGGACCAGCGGGTCCCTGCTCCGAAATCTATTTTGATCGCGGTAGTGAGTTCGGGCCAGACGGAGGCCCCGCCGTGGATGACACGAGGTACCTCGAGATTTGGAACTTGGTGTTCATGCAGTACCAAATCGAAAATGTTCGGAGCAAAGTCGATTTCGACATCGTGGGGGAGCTGCCTCAAAAAAACATCGACACCGGAATGGGCATGGAGAGAGTCGCCTTCCTGAAGCAGGGTGTCGCCAACATGTACGAGATAGACCAGGTTCGACCGGTCCTCGATGTTGCCTCGGAGCTCTCTGGTCGCTCATACGGGTCCGATCATGACGATGACGTCCGGATGCGCGTGATAGCAGACCACATCCGTTCCTCGCTGATGTTGATGACCGATGGGGTGGTTCCCTCCAATGATGGGCGCGGGTACGTTCTGCGGAGACTCCTGCGACGCAGTATTCGCTCAATGAGGCTCCTGGGCGTTCACGAGGCGAGTTTCGCCGAGTTGTTCCAAGCTTCCCGAGATGCCATGTCGGCTGCCTACCCGGAGGTCGCCTCGGAGTACGACCGGGTGTCTGCGCTCGCTCTCGCGGAAGAGGAGTCGTTCCTCAAAACCTTGGAGGCGGGAACGAGCATCCTCGATGTTGCGGTCTCGGAGTCGCAGAAAGCGGGCACCACGGCGCTGGCTGGTGACACGGCGTTTTTGCTTCACGACACGTATGGCTTTCCCATTGACCTGACGTTGGAGATAGCCGAGGAATCCGGTCTGAGTGTGGACCGTGCGAGTTTCGACGCACTCATGGCAGAGCAGCGCCAGCGCGCTAAGAGCGATGCGAAGTCTAAGAAGTCGGCGTTGGCGGATGTCTCCGTGTATCGAGAGTTCCGCTCCGCAGGGGAAACCGTGTTCACCGGATATGACACCCTGGGCACCGAATCGGAGATACTCGGAATCCTGCTCGATGGTCAGAGCGTGCAGAGCGCGACTGATGGGCAACAGGTTGAGATCATCCTTGCTGCTACGCCCCTGTATGCCGAATCAGGTGGGCAAGTCGCCGACGTAGGAACACTTCGGGGGGCGAACGGGTCAGCGATAGTGTCCGACGTCCAGAAGCCCGTGCCGGGGCTTATCAGTCACACCGTGACGGTGGAAGCGGGAACCCTGGCAGTCGGGGAAACCGTGTTGGCCGAAGTTGATGCGCCCACACGGCTCGAGGGTCAGCGCGCTCACTCGGCTACCCACCTCGTGCACGCAGCGTTGCGTGACACGTTGGGTCCCCATGCGACCCAGGCGGGGTCGCTTAATCGCGCAGGCTACATGCGACTCGATTTCTCCTGGAATCAGGCTCTGAGTGAGGACGCAGAGACGTCCATCGAAAGCATCGTCAACTCGGCTATCCGCGATGATCTGGAGGTCACCACCCGAATTCTTCCTGTCGATGAGGCCAAAGCCCTGGGCGCGATGGCTCTGTTTGGCGAGAAGTATGGGGACACAGTCCGTATGGTTGACATCGGTGGTCCGTGGTCACGTGAGTTATGTGCAGGGACCCACGTCGCGCGTTCTGCTCAGATTGGCGTGGTGACAGTCCTCGGCGAGTCATCGGTGAGTTCGACCGCGAGGAGAATTGAAGCGCTCGTGGGTGCCTCGGCCGTGGAGAATTTCTCGGTAGAGAAAGCGCTGATGCGCAGGCTCACCAGCATGCTCAAGACCCCCCGAGAAGACGTTCCAGCTCGTGTGGAAGAGCTTGTTCAGCAGGTCAAGACGTTAGAAAAGAAAGTCGCTGAGGCTGGGGCGGCCGGCCTGCAGTCCATGGTTCCAGACTTGCTATCCCGTCTCCGTGAAGGAGTTGTCGGATCTGTGGTTTCCGAGGTGCAGGGGGTGCACAGCGCTGATGACCTCCGTTCGCTGACCACTGCGGTCTCAGGAGCACTCGGTGAATCCCCTCACGTGGTCGCTTTGGGCGCCCTGATGGAGGGGCGAGGCACTGTCGTGGTCGCTGCTTCCCCGGGAGCTGTGCAACGTGGTGCTCATGCAGGGGACTTAGTGAAGTCAGCATCGGCCACCATGGGTGGTGGTGGCGGAGGAAAGCCTCAACTCGCTCAGGGTGGGGGACCTGAGGGTTCAGCGCTGGGACAGGCTTTACACGACATCCAAAACGCAGTGGATTCGCTGTTGTGAGGCGTGGTCCGCGGCTGGGGATCGACGTCGGGAAGGTCCGAGTCGGTGTCGCGCGGAGTGACCCTGATGGGCTCCTTGCCGTCCCTGTCGAGACCATGGCTCGTCCCGACGCTCTGCCCGGGATTGTTGGGCTTGTGAAGGAGTTATCACCCCTCGAGGTGATTGTGGGGCTTCCGGTCGGCTTGTCTGGTGGGGATACCGCGTCAACCGAGGACGCACGTGCCTTCGCAACAGAGCTTGCCCATCAGGTTGAGGTGACCGTGCGTTTGGTTGATGAACGTTTGTCCACGGTGCAGGCACAATCGGAGTTGCGAGCTGCGGGACGCTCTGAGAGGACTCAACGCGGAGTGGTCGACCAAGCAGCCGCTGTTATTCTTTTGCAACATGCGCTGGACAGCGAGCGGTCTCAGGGGGTGGAACCGGGGCATCGTATTGATGTGAGCGGTGGATGAGATGGCTGACGACTCTGACTTCGATCGAATCTTTAACACTCTTCCTGGTGAGAAACCGGCCGCCCCGCCGCTTCGTCCACGAAACCAACCCTCGCAGCCGAGGCGCCCTCAAGCTGGGGGGTGGGGTAAGCGCATCTTCGCCGGGGTTGCTCTTGCGATTCTGGTGCTCTCCGGAACCGGCATCTGGCTGTTGTGGAACGAATACGGCACCAGAATCATTGACTACTTCGCCCAGGAAGAGGTCGCCAATTTCGAAGGTGGGGGCGCTGAGCCCTCCATCGAAATCGTGGTGAATCCGGGAGATATTGGAGAAACGGTTGCCAGGAACCTAGCCGAGGCTGGTGTCACCGCGTCGTTTGAGGCGGTCTATGAGATTCTCCTGCAGGACGCAACCATCACGTTCCAACCGGGGACGTATCGTCTCCTCACCGGTATGTCTGCAGACAGCGCGATTGCCGCTCTCCGAGACCCCAATAATCGAGTGCAGATTGAGATCTTGATTACAGAAGGCGTCACCCTGCAGCGTGCGCTGGAAATCATCTCTGAAGAGGCTTCGCTGTCGCTGGACTCACTTACCGAGGCTGTGGCTGATCCGACGATTTATGGCATCAATCCGCCGACCGGAAGCTTGGAGGGATATCTGTTCCCAGCGACCTACACGTTCGAACCCGGTGCCACGGCGGGTGACATTGTCGCTCGAATGGTGGAAGAGATGAAAGACCGTCTGGAATCTGCGGGAGTCGCGGAAGACGAGTGGCACGAGACGCTCACTCTCGCTGCGCTCATCCAGCGGGAGGCACGCTTCGAAGATGACTTCTACCGCGTGTCTCGGGTGTTCACCAACCGGCTCGCCGTCTCAATGCCCCTGCAGTCCGATGCCACCATCACGTACTGGACCGGTAAGTATGACAGTGTCGGCACCAGTGACGCTGACCGCGCAGACGAGGGTAACCCTTACAACACATACGTCCGAACTGGACTGCCGCCCGGTCCCATCTCTTTG
>JBMUEW010000017.1:0-24486 GCA_049460875.1 Pontimonas sp. | reverse complement strand
GCTCCGGGAACACCTCGGTCACATACGCACCAAAGCGGCCCTTCTTCGCCACAATCTCCAGACCCGTCTCTGGATCAACACCCAGCACGCGGTCAACGACCGGAGGCTCATCAGCAATCTGTTGAGCCTTCTCAGGCGTCAGCTCGTCGGGGGCTAGCTCGAGAGGCAGGTTGACATTCTTGACCTCGCCGGTGCCGGGGTCGGTGACCTCCAGGAAGGGCCCGTACTTTCCCACTCGCAAATTGATGGTGGGACTAATCTCCAGGGTGTTCAACGCCCTGGCATCGATCTCTTCCGTCGCCGCGAGAGCGATTTCTTTGAGGCCTTGGTGTTCGCCGTCTCCGAAATAGAACTTGTGAAGCCATTCGCCCCGCTGGTACTCGCCTCGAGCGATACGGTCGAGATCTTCTTCTAGCTCTGCCGTGAAGTCGTAGTCGACTAGGTCGGAGAAGCGCTCCTGCAGCAAGCGCGTGACCGGGAACGCAATCCATTGCGGGACCAGCGCTGTTCCCCTCCGAACGACATAGTTTCTATCGATGATGACCTGAATGATGGAGGCGTAGGTCGAGGGACGCCCAATACCTTTTTCTTCCAACGCTTTGACCAGGCTCGCTTCGGTGTAACGGGCAGGCGGTTGGGTGTTGTGGGATTTGGCTTCGACATCGGAGATGGTGATGACATCTCCCACGCTGAGGGGAGGAAGTATCGCTTCAGCGTCCTTCTCATCTTTCTTCTCAGTCTCTGCGCCCTCATCGTCTTTACTCTCCTGGTAAGCCTGGAGGAAACCGCGCTCGGTGAGGATTGTTCCCGAGGCACTCACTGTTGCCTTGGAGAACTCGACACCTTCGGCAGAAGGCAGAGGTGCCGCCTCAATGGTGACCGAAACCGTTTCCCCTTTGGCATCGACCATTTGACTGGCGACGGTGCGCTTCCAAATCAGGTCATAGAGCTTCAGCTCGTCAGAGCGCAGCACTCCCGCTAATTCGCTGGGTGTGGCAAACACATCCCCGGCGGGACGAACAGCCTCGTGCGCCTCTTGGGAGTTCTTCGACTTTCCCTTATACAGACGCGGCTCGCTCGGCACGGAGCCCTGGCCGTAGAGAGCTTGGGCGGCAGCTCTCGCAGCCGTAATGGCCTGCGCGGAGAGCGATACCGAGTCGGTTCGCATATAGGTAATGTGGCCGTTCTCATAGAGGCCCTGGGCGATGCTCATCGTCTGCGAGGCCGAGTAGCGGAGCTTACGGCCAGCCTCTTGCTGCAGGGTCGAGGTCGTAAACGGGGCGGCTGGTCTCCTGGTGTAAGGCTTGGGCTCCACCTTGGTCACCACAGGCGACACACCACCAGATTGGAGCATCGAGGCCACGGCCGCGGCTTCAGTCTCACCGAGCAAGACCGCATCACCCTCGAGTTGACCAAGATCTGAGAAGTCTCGACCGCTGGCCACTCGGCGGTCATCGAGCTTAGTCAACGAGACGGCAAAGCTCTCTCCCGAGGACTTATGTCCGGTGGCCTCGATATCGGAATAGGTGGCTGACACAAATGCGCGACGCTCGAGCTCACGATCCACAATGAGCTTGAGTGCTGGGGATTGAACACGTCCCGCCGACTTAGCCCCGCTGACGCGGCGCCACAACACCGGGGAGACCTCAAACCCGTAGAGGCGGTCCAGGATGCGCCTGGTCTCTTGGGCATCCACCAGTGCAACGTCAACATCCCGTGTGGAATCGGACGCTTTCTGGATGCTCTCCGGGGTGATTTCGTGGAAGACCATCCGTCGCACCGGAACTTTGGGTTTCAGTACCTCCAGCAGATGCCAGGCGATGGCCTCTCCCTCGCGGTCCTCATCAGTGGCGAGCAAGATTTCGGAAGCATCCTTCGCAGCGCGCTTGAGCTCGGCCACGGTTTTCTTCCCGCGATCGGTCGTCACATAAAAGGGCTCAAAGTCGTTGTCGATATCAATCCCGAACTTGCCCGCCGGACCCTTTTTGACCTCGGGAGGCAAATCTCGCGGGTGTGCGAGGTCGCGCACGTGCCCCACCGAGGCCATGACTTCATAGTCATCGCCCAAGTACTTACCAATGGTTTTTGCCTTGGCAGGGGACTCGACGATGACGAGCTTCTTCGTGGCGGCCACTCTTCTCCTTGCACCCACACTCATACCCTGGACATTCCGAGGGATTGTGCTGCGTTTCCCATGAGAGGGAAAATCTCAACGGGGCTCACGATACACAACAATTTATTTCCCGCCACCATCGACCACTCCCGCTCTCGCCGTGGCGTGGAGATCGAGAAGCCCTGCCTCAGCGCGCCCGCCGATGACCCAACTCTCCCTCCAGTACTCGCACGAGTCCAGCGCGACCCCGTTTCTTTCCAGCACATCGCGAGCCACCGAGCACGGTTCTCCCGGTATGACCCCGACCGATATCGAGAGCTTGCTCCTTACCCAGGCGAAGCCCCTCTGCCAGAAAAGTCCCGCGACCGGAGTCGACATACACCGCTCCTCCGCCCAGGACAAAAACATCCTGAACCCTGGGATCCTCCACCAGTGTCGCGAGTGGACCCAGGGCGCGCCTGGTTTCGTTACTGATTCCTCCTGGATTCACAGTGGGCACGAGCCAGGGCACAGTGGACATGGGTTGAGCGTGACAGGTGGGAGCACCTTGCGGGGATGACGTCAAGCGCTTCTGTGGAAAACCCCAGTGCCCGGTGGTCCCCGGCCTGTTCTACACTGACTACGTCGGTGTTCGCTTCGCGCCTCCAGGCAGCGCGACCCGTAGTTATGAAGGATAACGATGTCCGAATCGCAGAAAATTGACAGTCTTCTCAACGAAGAGCGCAGGTTTCCCCCGAGCGCTGACTTTCAGGCGAATAGAATCGCCGGTCCTGAGCTCTATGAGCAGGCCGCAGCCGATCGGCTGGGTTTTTGGGCCGAGCAGTCACGCGAGCTTGTGCACTGGCATACGCCCTTCACCGAGGTTCTTGACTGGTCGAACCCACCTTTTGCGAAGTGGTTTGCCGATGGCCGGCTCAACGTCTCCTATAACTGTCTCGATCGTCATGTCCTCGAGGGCAGAGGTGATCGTGTTGCCCTCCATTTCGAAGGTGAACCCGGCGACTCACACTCCCTGACCTATGCAGAGCTCACCGCTGAGGTCAAAAAAGCAGCCAATCTTCTGACCTCGCTGGGGCTCAGCGCGGGTGACCGCGTTGTCCTCTATATGCCGCTCATTCCCGAGGCCGTCATCGCGATGCTCGCCGTGGCTCGCTTGGGAGCCATTCACTCCGTTGTTTTCGGAGGATTTAGCGCCGAGAGCCTCCGGGCTCGCATTGACGACGCTCAAGCCACCATGGTGATTACCGCAGATGGCGGTCACCGGAAAGGATCCGTCTTCCCTCTCAAAACGGCCGTAGACCAGGCGCTCGAGGATGGACAGACAGCAGTGTCGACCGTGCTTGTAGTCAAACGTGGTGGAAACGACGTGACCTGGGTCGAGGGTCGAGACCTGTGGTGGCACGAGGAAATGGCGCCCATGGTGGCCGACCACGAAGCAGAGGCTTTTGAGGCGGAAAACCCGCTGTTCATCCTCTACACGTCGGGAACCACCGGTAAGCCCAAAGGAATCCTGCACACCTCCGGGGGGTACCTCACCCAAGCTGCGTTCACGCATAAGAACGTGTTCGATTTACACGCAGACACCGACGTGTATTGGTGCACCGCGGATATCGGGTGGATCACCGGACACAGCTACGTCGTCTATGGGCCACTGGCTAATGGTGCGACCCAGGTGATCTATGAGGGCACTCCCGACACCCCACACCCTGGACGATGGTGGGAAATCATCGAAAAGTATGGGGTCACCATCTTCTACACAGCACCGACTGCGATTCGCACCTTCATGAAGCTCGGTCGCGAGATACCGCAGAAGTTTGACCTCTCGAGCCTGCGGGTTCTCGGCACCGTCGGAGAGCCCATCAACCCGGAAGCCTGGATGTGGTACCGGGAGGTCATCGGAGGAAATACCACCCCCATCGTGGATACCTGGTGGCAAACCGAAACCGGGGCCATCATGATTTCTGCCCTACCCGGGGTGACGACGGCGAAGCCTGGAAGTGCCCAGGTCCCACTGCCAGGAATATCGATTGATGTCCTCACCGAGGATGGCCAGAAAGTCGGCCCGGAAGGTGGCGGACTGCTGGTCATCACCGAACCGTGGCCCTCCATGCTCCGAGGTATCTGGGGTGATGACGAGCGGTTCAAGGAGACCTACTGGTCCATGTTTGGCGACAAGTATTTCGCCGGCGATGGCGCACACCTCGATAAAGATAACGATGTTTGGCTACTGGGTCGAGTCGATGATGTCATGAACATTTCTGGCCACCGACTCTCCACGATGGAAATTGAATCCGCGCTGGTCGCTAACTCCATGGTGGCCGAAGCTGCCGTCGTCGGAGCGAGCGATGACACCACCGGTCAAGCAGTCGTCGCGTTTGTCATCCTCAAGTCCCGCTTTGTGGGCACGTTGAGTGACGACGAGGTCACTGCACAACTGCGTGAGTGGGTCGCCCAGCAAATTGGGGCAATCGCCAAACCACGGACTGTGTTTGTGGTGGCCGAGTTACCCAAGACTCGCTCGGGCAAGATTATGCGACGACTGCTACGTGACATTGCCGAGGGTCGAGACGTGGGAGACACCACGACACTCACCGACACTTCGGTGATTCGCACCATCAGCGATGGCCTGAAGTAGTTAGCCGGCGATCTCCAGGATCAACTCGACTTCGACTGGGGCATCCAGCGGCAACACGGCAACACCGACTGCTGCCCTCGCGTGTTGACCGATATCGCCAAAGATTTCTGCGAGGACCTCAGAGGCGCCATTGAGCACCTGAGGCTGACCGATGAAATCCGGAGCGGAGGCGACAAACCCGTTCACCTTGATGACCCTGGTGACCTTATCCAGCGAGCCCAGAACACTGTTCGCTGCAGCTAGTGCGTTCAGCGCACACACCCGCGCGAGTTCGGCTGCTTTCGAAGCTGAGACTTCTGCACCGACTTTTCCGGTGGCGAGCAGAGCGCCATCGACAAACGGCAGTTGTCCAGCCGTGAAGAGCAGATTCCCGCTGGTCATCGCGGGAACATAGGCCGCCACGGGGGTGGCAACAGCGGGGAGCGTGATTCCTAGCTCCGCGAGTCTGGCATCAATGTGACCCATTAGTTGTCCTCCTGGACGGGGCGCTTGAAGTATGCGACGAGGCCACCTTCTGGCCCGGTCACGATCTGAACCAACTCCCACCCTTGATCGCCCCAGTTATTCAAAATGGCGGTGGTGTTGTGAATGATGAGCGGTGTGGTGATGTATTCCCACTTCGTCATGAGGGACCTCGTTTCACGAAAATCATAGGGTTCCACCTTGTACTCTGAGACATATGTCCGAGAACAAGGATCGGCCTCGCGGCTTGATACAAGCGCTCGCTGGTATCGCTGGATTTGGTGCTCTCGCGGGCGTCATGGTGACCGCGATGATTTCTCCGGTGCTGGCGGTGGCCAGCGTGGGCACGAACAGCGCCGTTGGTGTCTTTAATGCCCTGCCTGAGTTTATTGAGCTGGGAGAGCAAGCACAAAAGAACACCTTGTGGGCGCAGAACACTTCGGACCCCGCGGATGGCTACACCCAAATCGCCGAGGTGTATTGGCAAGACCGTGAGGAAATTGCTCTCGAGGACATGTCCCCCTATTTGGTCGCCGCGGCAATAGCGGGAGAGGACCGACGCTTCTATGACCACACCGGTGTCGACGTGAACTCTGTTGTTCGCGCGGCGCTGGGAAATGTGGTGTCCGGTGGCATCGAGAGTGGCGCCTCCACATTGACCATGCAGCTGGTCAAGAACACCTACATTCAGCGCTCCCAATACCTTCCCACGCCCGAAGAGCAACAGGCGGCCTACCAGGAAGCAATCGAAACGTCTTTCCAGCGCAAACTCAACGAAATGAAGCTCGCGATTGGAATTGAGAAGCGCTACACCAAGGAAGAAATTGTCGAGTCCTACCTCAACATCACCGGTTTTGGCGGAAACACCTACGGTGTTCAAGCGGCCGCCCAAAAATACTTTGGAAAGTCTGCTTCGAATCTGACCCCAGCGGAAGCCGCGAGCCTCATGGCTATCGTGCAGTACCCGGCGACGAGAAACCTCGAGAACCCGGCTAACTATGCAGCGAACCAGGCTAGGCGTGATGTCATCTTGGCCGCCATGTATGCCGAGGAATACATCACCGAGGCCCAGTACCAGCGGGCCATCAACACCCCCGTCAATAGCTCTTTCGTGACCATTTCTCCCCCGAAAGCGGGGTGTCTCGCCGGTGATGTCTACGCACGCTTCTTCTGTGACTACGTCATCAAGAATGTCGAGAACTTTGAGAGCCTGGGCGCCACCCCCGAAGAGCGCAACGAGCGCTGGCGTAAAGGTGGACTCAACGTGTACACCACGTTGAACATGTCCCTCCAGACCACAGCGCAGGATCGAATTTGGGAACTCGTCCCCAACGACGAGGAGCGCTTCGACCTGGGAAGTGCTTCCACCAGCATCGAAGTCACCACCGGGCGCGTGCTCACCATGGCTCAGAACAAGATCTTCAATGATTCCGAAGAGGGCGGTGGGCTCGAGACCACAGCGGTCAACTTCAATACCGATCGCCCGTACGGTGGCTCCAGCGGTTTCCAGGTCGGATCGACGTACAAGATTTTCGCGCTCATTGCGTGGTTGCAGCGCGGCTACGGACTCAATGAAGTGGTGGACGCGTCGCGCACAGAACTCGAACAGGCCGGCTTCCTCGACACCTGTGGTGACGGTGGTGGGCCGTGGGCCGGATTGTGGGAGTTCAAAAACTCAGCCGACCTCGAGATTCCCTCCGCCTCTGTCTATGAGGCCACCACCAGGTCGATCAACACGGCCTATGCCGCTATCGCCGAGCAGCTCGACCAGTGCGAGATCAGAACCGCAGCGGAGTCACTCCTCGTTCACCGCGCCGATGGCGGTGTGCTCCAGACCAACCCATCGGCTGTACTCGGCACCAACGAACTCGCTCCGTTGACCATGGCGACAGCGTTCGGTGGAATCGCGAACGCGGGAGTCGTCTGCCAGCCCATCATCGTTGACAGATTCGTTACTGATGAGGGCGAGACTATTCCCGGCCAAGAATCCTCTTGCCGACAAGCACTGAATCCAGAAATTGCCGCAGCCACCGCCTATCCGATGCGCGGTGTCATCACCGGAGGCACGGGCTCACGGTCTAACCCCGGCGGAGACGTTCCGGTAATCGGAAAAACCGGAACCACGGACTCCCAGGTCCAAACCTGGATGGTGGGCTCCAGCACGAATGTCGCGACAGCTGTCTGGGTGGGAAACATCATCGGTGATTTCAGCTTGCGCGGCTACTCCGGGGGAACCGTTCTGCGACACGATATTTGGCGCGTGATCATGCAGGATGCCAACGAGCAATACGGTGGCGAATCATTCCCGAGACCCTCCAACCGCCTCCTGGAGGGAAGCGGTGTCTCGCTTCCTGACATCACGGGCCTCACCATCGATGAAGCGACAATTCTGCTCGAAGGATTGGGCCTTCGACTCGAAGTCACCGAGGGAGTTGTCGCAGGACGCGTCGGTCTCTACGAGCCGGCAGCTGGTACCTACCTCGCTCGCGGAATGACCGTCCGCGTCACCGGGGCCGGTGGTGGCGAGCAACTGGGGAACCTCCTGATGCCAAGCCTCGTGGGGCTCTCCGTGGACCAAGCCAACGCAACCATGGACTCTCTCGGGATGACAGGAGCTCGCCAATACAGTTGTGGGCCTGGCAGTGTGGGAAGCGACCCCAATGTGGGAACTGTTGCAGCCCAAAACGTGGGTCCTGGAGCGCAAATTTGGAACTACACGGGTCTACAAATCCAAGTCTCGTGTGGTGTTCTTCCTGCGCCCGGTGATGATGTTTTCCTCGACTAATGACCTCTAAATCAGGCCTTGCTCTCGCGGGTGTGGGAGCTCTGGCGTTGGGAGCGGCAGCCTGGGGAGCACTCGTGGAGCGAGAGAACTTCCGGGTTCGACGCGAAACCCTTCCCGTTCTTGATCCGGGTAGTGACCCGATTCGGGTGCTGCATCTGAGCGATATCCACATGGCCCCGTGGCATAGCTCCACCATTGGCTGGATTCGAGAGCTCGTGGAGCTTCGTCCCGATGTGATTGTCGGAACCGGCGATTTTTTGGGCCATCCCGATGGTCTCTCGGCTCTCACTGAAGCTCTTATGCCCTTTCGCGGTATCCCGGGTGTCGTGACGCATGGCTCCAATGATCGCGTCGCACCGCGCCTGAAAAACCCTTTCTCCTATGTCCTCGAGCCCTCGAAGCCGCACGGAGACCACTCGGGTGAGGCCATGGATTTCGAGGGACTGTTGGCGCTCTATGAGACGCTTGGTTGGACCGACATCGACAACGGTGTGACCCACATGGAAGTCCGCGGGAGTGCACTCGAATGGGTCGGCGTGGGTGATGCCCACTACGGATTAGACCGTCTCCCCGACTTACCCGGAGCTCTCGATGACGCCCGGGAAAAGGTGGATGGGAACACCAGCTCCCTGACCACACTGGGTGTGACCCACGCGCCGTACCAACGCGTTCTGAACGCACTCGAGAACAACGGAGCCGAAGTAATCTTCGCCGGACACACCCACGGCGGTCAGGTGTGTTTGCCGGGTGGGCGAGCACTCACCACCAACTGCGATCTGCCCACCTCCATGGCTTCCGGTGTCCACGTGTGGACACACGCGGGGCGCGCGACATACCTCGAAGTGTCGGCAGGGCTTGGCACCAGCATCTACGCTCCCGTTCGGCTGTTTTGCCCGCCCGAGGCCGTTCTCGTCACGCTCGTCGCTGACGATATCGGGTACGCTTGAGCCTTGCCTCACGGGGCAGATTCACATCACGGGGTGTGGCGCAGCTTGGTAGCGCGCGTCGTTCGGGACGACGAGGTCGCAGGTTCAAATCCTGTCACCCCGACCACTAACTGAAGTCTGGGTCTGGCTCCGCAAGCTCGTGAACGGTCTCTTGTGGAACGTAACCACTGGCCAGTCGGCCGCCACTCTCGTTGAGATAACACTCACCACACAGTGACTCGTAGGTAACCTCGCCACCGTCGATGGCGACTTGGGCACCATCGAAAACAAATTGACCGTTCACTTTTCTCGTATTGAAGACTGCTTTCCGTCCGCATCGACAAATGGTCTTCAACTCTTCGAGGGAGTGCGCTATTTCGAGCAAGCGCCTGGATCCGGGAAAGGCAACGGTTTGAAAGTCGGTGCGAATTCCATAGGCCAACACGGGAATGTTGCGACGAATTGCGATGATGAACAGGTCATCGACCTGGCGAGGGCTCAAGAATTGGGATTCATCGACCAACACGCAGGCAATGCTCTCCCCCGTTTGACGAGCAATCACTTCGGCTTCGTTGTCGATCATGTTCACCACATCCGTCGAGGGACCGATGATGAGGTCGACTTCCCGCGCGACCCCCAACCTCGAGACGATGGTGCGATCCCCCTTCGTGTCGATCATGGGCTTTGCGAGGATCACTCGTTGCCCACGCTCCTCATAGTTGTGGGCAGCCTGCAAGAGGGCCGTGGACTTGCCAGAGTTCATCGCTCCAAAGCGGAAATACAACTTAGCCACCGACTGATACTCCTCTCTGAGCGATATCCACCACATTACGCAACAGCAGCGCCCTGGTCATCGGCCCGACCCCTCCCGGGTTGGGTGAAACGAAACCTGCAACCTTCCACACATCATCGGCCACGTCACCGACCACCCGGGCTTTACCCCCCACTACTTTTCGGCTGACACCGACATCCAGCACCACCGCGCCAGGCTTCACCATGTCTGCGCCCACCATGCCCGCAACACCGGCCGCCGCCACAACGACATCAGCCTGGGACACCAGCTCAGCAAGCCCCTCCGTTTTGGTGTGTGTAAGGGTGACTGTTGCATCGAGTCCTCTCCTCGTGAGGAGTAACCCGATGGGTCGCCCCACCGTTACTCCGCGACCCAGCACCACCACATGTTTTCCCGACCAGGAGATACCGTGGCGCTCCACCAACTCCACGATGCCCTGCGGCGTACAAGGCAACGGGGAATCTATGTCACCTCCGACCTGGTTCACGAGACGCCCCAGATTCATCGGGTGCAGGCCATCGGCATCTTTCATGGGGTCAATGCGCTCGAGCACAGTGTCCTGGTCAATGTGGTCGGGTAACGGCAGCTGCACAATGTAGCCAGTGACACCGGGGTTGTCATTGAACTCGTCGATGGCCGCGAGGACCTCGTCCTGGGTTGCGCTAGCCGGTAAATCAATCCGGTACGACTCGATGCCGACTTCAGCGCAGTCCTTGTGTTTGCCAGCCACGTACCAGGTGGAACCCGGATCATCACCGACCAAAATTGTGCCAAGACCCGGGGTGAGCCCCACATCACGAAGAACTCTGACCTGGTCAGCAATTTCCGCCTTGATGGCCTGGGCCGTGGCGGTCCCATCCAGCGTCTGTGCCCTCATGGGGACTAGGAGATTTCGGGATAGAGCGGCCATGCCTCCGTCAGCTGCGCCACACGACCCTGCAATGCCTCAATGTCAGGCTCAGGCATCAGGGTGTGAGCGATGATGTCGGCCACCTCGGTGAACTCGGTATCCCCGAAACCTCTGGTTGCCAACGCCGGCGTTCCGATCCGAACCCCCGAGGTCACCATGGGCGGTCTCGGGTCAAAGGGGACCGCGTTGCGGTTCACCGTAATTCCGACGTGATGGAGAAGATCTTCGGCTTGCTGGCCATCGACGGGTGAGTTGCGCAAGTCCACTAAAGTCAGGTGCACATCGGTTCCCCCGGTCAGGACATCCACGCCCGCGGCACGCGAGTCATCCTGAACGAGTCGCTCGGCGAGAATCTGTGCACCTCGGATGGTGCGTTCTTGGCGGTCCCGGAACTCGGGCTGCATGGCCAACTTGAAGGCCACCGCTTTCGCGGCAATCACGTGCATGAGAGGTCCACCCTGTTGACCGGGGAACACTGCGGAGTTCAGCTTCTTCGCCAGTGACTCATCCCGGCTCAGAATGATGCCCGACCTCGGGCCCCCGAGCGTCTTGTGCACGGTGGTGGAGACCACATCGGCGTGCGGGACGGGTGAGGGGTGCAGGCCCGCTGCGACAAGTCCTGCGAAGTGGGCCATGTCGACCCAGAGCTTCGCTCCCACTTCGTCGGCGATGGAACGGAACGCCTCGAAGTCAATCTGCCGGGGATAGGCCGACCACCCTGCAATCAAGACGGTGGGCTTGTGCTCCAGGGCTTTGTCGCGAACCTTGTCCATATCGATGAGGAAAGTGTCAGGCTCCACGCCGTAAGCGGTCGCGTTGTACACCTTGCCCGAGAAGTTCAGTTTCATACCGTGGGTGAGGTGGCCTCCGTGAGCGAGCTCAAGACCGAGGATGGTGTCACCTGGCTGTGCCAGAGCGTGCAAGACCGCTGCGCTCGCGCTCGCTCCGGAGTGCGGTTGCACGTTGGCATACGCGGCACCAAAGAGTTCTTTCGCGCGCTCGATAGCGAGGTTTTCGGCAATGTCGACGAATTCGCAGCCGCCGTAGTAGCGCTTTCCCGGATAACCTTCGGCGTACTTGTTGGTGAGGACGCTTCCCTGGGCCTCCAGGACAGCGTGGGGAACAAAGTTCTCACTCGCAATCATTTCGAGCGTGCCACGCTGGCGACCAAGCTCTTGGTCGAGGACATCCCTAATTTCGGGATCGATCTCGGCGAGCGAGGCGGTGAAAGTGTCGAGTGCTGGGCTTGTTGTGGGGTTCACGGGGCTCTCCCTTGGTTACACGGTTATGGAATTGTCGTGTCAGCCCAGGCGTACGGCCAGCACGCTTCCTTACGCTCCCCGATGGTTATCCATCATTACGCCAGTTGCGCACGACCAGTCTATCGCCAGTCGCTGAGAGCGCCCCAGAGACGCACGCGCAAACTCTAAGCTGGAGGGATGGAGGACTCCCTTTTTCACTTTGTCGTCACTTTCGTCTGCGACGACAAACCCGGCATCGTGCACGCCGTGAGTGGAGCGATTGTCGAGGCCTCGGGAAACATCACGGAGTCCCAACAGTTTTCCTCTGAAGACACCGGGCGATTCTTCATGCGCCTCCAGGTGGAAACCAGCGCAGACTACGACGCATTTCATGCAGCGCTCTCGCCTGTCATCGAGCGCTATGGGATGACCGCGGAAATCAATACTGTGGGACGGCCGCTTCGAACTTTGGTCTTGGCTTCTCGTGCGGGACACTGCCTCACTGATCTGTTGGTCCGCCAAAGAGACGGTCACCTCACCATCACGATTCCCCAGGTGCTCTCCAATCACGATGAGCTCCAGCCGATTGCCGACTTTTACGGGGTTCCTTTTCGCTCACGTCCCGTTACAGATGCTGCGAGCAAAGAAGCTTTCGAAGCAGAGGTGCTCTCTGCCGTGCGCGAGCACGATATCGAATTGGTAGTCCTCGCCCGCTATATGCAGATTCTGAGTCCCGAATTCTGTGCTGCGCTCGAAGGCCGCATCATCAATATTCACCACTCGTTCCTACCGGGGTTCAAGGGTGCGAGCCCTTACCGACAGGCTCACGAGCGCGGAGTGAAACTGATCGGCGCCACCGCGCACTTTGTCACTACCGAACTCGATGAGGGGCCCATCATCGAGCAAAACGTCGTCCGCGTGGACCACTCACAATCCCCGGATGAGCTCCGGGCGATCGGTCAGGACGAGGAGTCGAGGACACTCACTCAAGCCGTTCGATGGTTTGCCGAGCACCGTATTTTGCTCGATGGTGCTCGCACCATCATCTTTAAGTGACTCATCCCTCAGCACACGCTGAGGGATGAGAGGGTCTAGGGCGAACTAGGCGCACTGACAGAGTTCGTCTGGTCCGAAACCAGCCAAAGCCTGCTCAATGTGCTCTCCGCAGCCAGTCCAGGTGACTTTGCTGCAGCGGTTACAACGCGCTGGGCTACACACGATGACTCTCCTTGAGTGTTGAGAACTTCACGACAGCACTAGCATATACCCCCTGGGGTATTTTCGCTACTAGGCCAGGCGGGCTTTCAAGTTGTCATCGAGAGCTACCAGGAAATCCTCTGTGGTCAACCACTGTTGATCTCCACCCACCAGCATCGCCAGGTCCTTAGTCATTGCGCCCGACTCCACGGTCTTGATCACGACGTCTTCGAGCGTCTCCGCAAAGTCGATGAGCGCCTGGTTCGAGTCCAACTTTCCGCGGTGCATGAGTCCCCTCGTCCAGGCAAAAATTGACGCAATCGGATTGGTCGACGTGGGGTTGCCCTTCTGGTGCTCGCGGTAGTGCCGGGTCACCGTTCCGTGAGCGGCCTCAGCCTCCACGATCTTTCCATCGGGCGTCGTCAACACACTGGTCATCAGCCCCAGTGATCCGAAACCTTGAGCGACCGTATCGGACTGGACGTCTCCGTCGTAGTTCTTGGTTGCCCAGACGTAGCCGCCCTCCCACTTCAAAGCAGCCGCGACCATGTCATCGATGAGGCGGTGCTCATAGGTAATGCCGGCCTTCTCGAACTTGTCCTGGAACTCTGTTTCGTAGACCTCCTGGAAGATGTCCTTGAAGCGGCCGTCATAGGCCTTCAAAATGGTGTTCTTCGTGGAGAGATAGACGGGGTAGCCGCGGTTGAGCCCGTAATTCATCGAGGCCCGTGCGAAATCGCGAATGGAGTCATCGAGGTTATACATCGCCATCGCGACACCCCCTCCGGGAGCCTCGAAGACCTCAAAGCTCTGAGCCTCGCTGCCATCTTGTGGCTGGAAGCTGATTGTCAGGGTGCCCGGGCCATCGAAGACGAAGTCCGTGGCACGGTACTGGTCACCGAACGCGTGACGTCCGACGATGATGGGCTTATTCCAGCCGGGCACAAGCCTCGGGATATTCGAGATGATGATGGGCTCGCGGAAGATCACACCACCGAGGATGTTACGAATGGTTCCATTCGGGCTTCGCCACATCTTCTTGAGGCCAAATTCTTCAACACGGGCTTCATCGGGTGTGATGGTGGCGCACTTGACCCCCACTCCGTGCTTCTGGATCGCGTGAGCAGCATCGATCGTGATCTGGTCGTCGGTCTCGTCTCGCTTCTCGATCCCCAAGTCGTAGTACTCGAGCGTGAGGTCGAGGTAAGGGTGAATGAGGCGGTCCTTGATGGCCTGCCAAATGATGCGCGTCATTTCGTCGCCATCGAGTTCTACGACGACACCGTCAACCTTGATTTTCTCCACGGGGAATCCCTTCTGTCAGAACCAGCGCGTCTCGCGATGAGTGGTTGGTTTCGCGGTGCGCCCTATATATCTTTACATAAAGATACTTTCCCGCTGTTCACCTAAACGCTCTAGGGTACTTTCATGGCTGGCTTAGAGCTCCACGAACTCTCTGCGGACACTGCTCTGCAGGCAAATTCGCTCGAACTCAGGCCTGGACAGGAGCAGTTCGAGACTCCCGTCACCTACGCCAACGCTGATGCAAGTCTTGACCCGACAAAGGCCTGGAGCCGGGTAATCACACTCGATGGCCGGGTGGTCGGATTTGTCCGGGCCTATTTCGATTCCTCTCACCCCGATGAATCACTGCAGTCTTGTGTCTGGCGGGTGAGTGTCGATGCCAATGCTCAAGGCACAGGGGTGGGGCGCTTTGCAATCGACGCGGTGAAAGACGAAGCCAAAGCCCAAGGATTCACCATTCTGACCGCGCTGTGGTCAGGTGGCGAGGGTGGTCCCGGCGAGTTCTTCCGTCACCTCGGATTTCAGGAGACTGGAGTCAGCGAATACGGGGACACCATCGGCTCCCTCAGCCTTTAGTGGAAAAAGTGTCGCTCCCCCGTGACATACATCGTCACACCCGCTGACTGCGCGGCCGCAATAACTTCGTCGTCTCGCACCGAGCCGCCAGGTTGCACAACAGCTCTCACGCCGCCATCGATGAGGATTTGAAGCCCGTCAGCAAAGGGGAAGAACGCGTCCGAGGCGGCAACGCTCCCCAAGGCTCGATCGCCCGCGCGAGAAACTGCCAGCTGGCACGAATCAACTCGGTTGACCTGACCCATTCCGATACCGACACTGGCCGTCCCCTGGGCGAGCAGGATGCCATTCGATTTCACCGCTCGGACAGCTCGCCACGCAAACTCCAAAGATGCCAGCTCAGACTCTGAAGCTTTATCGCCAGCGACCAACGTCCACGTTGACGGAAGCGCAAAGTGACGGTCAACATCTTGAATCAGCACCCCGCCTGAAATGTGACGCCACTCTGTGCGAGCTGGCTCGAAACTCTCGGGAAGTTCCACGACCCTTAAGTTCGATTTCGAGGCAAACACCTCTCTTGCTTCGGGGGTGAATCCGGGAGCGACCACAACCTCGGTGAAGATTTCGACGATAGACCGAGCCGTGTCACCATCCACCACAGCATTAGCGGCGATCACTCCGCCAAAGGCCGACACCGGGTCACACGCGTGAGCAAGTTGGTGTGCATCGGCGAGTGATTCTGCCGAGGCTATCCCACACGGGTTTTGGTGTTTGATGATGGCAATCGTGGGTCCCTCGTGGTCAAAGGCTGCCCGGAGCGCCGCATCGGCATCGAGATAGTTGTTGTACGACATCTCTTTGCCCTGCAGAACGTGAGCCGAGGCGAGACCAGGTGCCACAGCATGGCCGGTGTAGACAGAGGCCGCCTGATGGGAATTCTCGCCATAGCGCAGGGTCCCGGTCTTCGTGGCGTGGAAGCTCACCGCGTCGCCTCCGGTCAACCACTGTGACACCGCACTGTCATAGCGCGCAGTATGTGTAAAGGCTTCGGCCGCGAGTTCACGTCTCCACTCGAGTGTTGTCCCGCCCTCATTGAGACACCGCACCAGCACTTCGTAATGCGCAGGGTTCACGACGATAGCCACACTGTGATGATTTTTGGCCGCGGCGCGAACCATCGCGGGACCGCCGATATCGATCTGCTCGATGATCTCCTCATCGGCCGCGCCTGAGGCCAAGGTTTCGACAAACGGGTAGAGGTTCACGATTACCCAGTCAATGGCCGTGATGTCGAGGTCGTCCAGGGTCTTGACGTGGTCAGGGTTTCGTCGATCCGCGAGAATCCCCCCGTGGATGGAGGGGTGAAGAGTTTTAACCCGACCATCGAGTGCTTCCTCAAACCCGGTCACCTCACTGACCTCCCGCACCGCAACGCCCGCGTCACGGAGGGCTTGTGCCGTGGAGCCCGTGGAGACAATCTCCACGCCTGCATCACCGAGCGCTCGGCCTAACTCGACTAAGCCCGTCTTATCGCTCACCGACACCAAGGCCCTGCGGGGCATAATCCAATCACCAGAGGACATGGGGGCTAGGTTCCTTTCTTCGTGCACAGAGTCTCGAGGACCTCCAGAAGAAGCTCTCTCTCCACGACCTTGATTCGCTCATGCAACGAGGCCTCGTCATCTTCTGCCTCCACCGGCACTCGCCGCTGGGCAAGAATCTCGCCTGTGTCAATACCGTCATCGACCACAATGACCGATGCGCCAGTGTGGGACACCCCCGCCTTCATCGCATCGCGGACCGCGTGAGCGCCAGGAAACTCCGGCAAGAAAGCGGGGTGGGTGTTGATGATTCGGGGAGAAAATCGACTCACCAACGAGGGGGGCAACAGCTTCATAAACCCACTCAAAACAATCAGGTCGGGCTGAAAGGACTCGAGGGCGTCCCCCAGTGCAACACCCCAGTCTTCTCTCGAGGGGAAATCTCCCAGCGGGACGACAAACGTCGGAAGCGAATGGTCTGTCGCGTGCTGAAGTCCGGGTGCCATCGTGTCCGAGCCCACAGCCACCACATCTGCAGGAATCTGTGTGTGGGGGAGGGACTCCAGAAGCGCCTGGAGATTTGTGCCAGACCCGGAGATGAGGACAACGAGTCTCTGGCGCACAGCTCTAGCCTACCGAGCCACTTTCTGGCTTCGGCGACCCAAAGCTCCCGAGACGAGGCCCAAGAGAACCCCGATAAAAACCTCCAAGCCCCACCACAGAGCAATCTGCGCAGGGTCCGCACCCACATTCTGAAACCGTCCGGGGCCTGCGTGACCACTGGTCAGCGCAGCGAGAACAAAACCCCCAGCGGCACCCAACCCTCCCGCCAACACCGAGGCCGCCACGATCTGAACGAGAGGCTGTTGGTGGATCTCGGTGGACTGGACATCGCCCCAGAGTTTCTGAGGTTTGTCGCCGAGAAGAATCGTGGTGGCCGCGACTCCGGCAGCGAAGGCCACCGCCAGAGGAATGGCGATAATCATGACCGAGGCCACCGGCGGGTTGTCCGGAATGATGCCCAATAACGGGAGGGCGGGGAGAGCTTGGACGGTCGTTCCCCACGGAGAAATAAGCGCTCCTGTGCCAAGCGCAAAACCTGGTCCGACCATCCACATAGCGCTCCAGACAATCGCGGTGGGAAGCAACGCCAGTTGTCCCATCGACAACACGACGATGCCCCACGCTCCTGGCTGCAGGGATTCATACAGCACGATGAGCTCACCGAAGGATGCGAGTATCAATCCCGCAACAGCAAGCGCCGCTGCCACCAGCACACCCAATACCGACGCACCCGCCGTTTTCACGCCGGTGCGAAGTATGGCGAGAAGACCCGCCGGAATTGCACCCTGGAGAACCTGACCTCCGGGAGCACGCGATCCCACCCAGGTGGCGAGCGCGAGACCAGAAGCGAGAAACAACACGGGCCTAACGATGGCGTCTTGAAGGTTCATGGTCACGACGTGATCGGGGAGAAAAAAGACCATGGCAAAACTTGCGGCAGCCAATGTCCCGACGGCTAAGAACCACGTGGACACGGGGTAGATGCGAGTGCCGCTGCGTCGCCCGATGCGATACCCCCAGAGCACGCTGAGAAGACCAACTCCCAGGAGAGCAACATCAACCACAAAGACACTGTTGGCCGCACCTAGCGACAGAGACTGGGCAAGCGTTTCATCGAGGGTGAAGGTGAGGGGGACACCGTGTCCGAGCATCCAGCCATCTACCGCGATAGCCCATGAGAGGAGTAAATCGGTGGAAAAACCATCATCAAACGCCCACACGAGTGTGAGCGGGGCAAAAAATAGTCCCAGGCCGAGGCCCACGAGCACCAACACATCGAGCACGGTGGCAAGCGCATTGAGACGGGCATTCATGGCGAGTTGAGCCTATCGCTAGCCCCCCACAGGAGAGGGTCTAGAGCGAGTGCATAATCTCGCGCATGAGGCTGGCCGTCTCCGAGGGAGTCTTACCCACCTTCACACCAGCAGCTTCGAGGGCTTCCTTCTTGGCTGCCGCGGTTCCCGCTGATCCCGACACAATCGCACCAGCGTGACCCATGGTCTTACCTTCGGGGGCGGTGAACCCTGCGACATACCCCACAACGGGTTTCGTGACATGAGCCTTGATGAAGTCGGCAGCGCGCTCTTCGGCATCCCCACCAATCTCCCCGATCATGACAATCGCTTGGGTCTCTGGGTCATTCTCGAACGCCTCAAGAGCATCGATGTGTGTGGTTCCCACAATGGGATCACCGCCGATACCAATGGCCGTCGAGAACCCAATATCGCGCAGCTCAAACATCATCTGGTAGGTCAGTGTTCCGGACTTCGACACCAGTCCAATCGGTCCCTTGCCTGTGATGGTTGCCGGGGTGATTCCTGCCAGTGCTTCCCCTGGAGTGATGATGCCAGGGCAGTTCGGTCCAATAATGCGGGTCTTCCCGACAGCTTGCGCGTGAGCCCACAGCTCAGCGGTGTCCTGGACGGGAATACCCTCTGTGATGATCACCAGAAGCGGGATATGCGCGTCGATCGCTTCGATGGCAGCGTCTTTGGCGAACGCCGGCGGAACGAAGGCCACAGAAACATCGGCTCCAGTCTTCTCCATTGCCTCAGCGACGGTGCCAAAAACGGGGAGTTCAACATCACCGTGGGTGACGGTGGTTCCGGCTTTCCTTGCGTTCACACCGCCAACCACCTGGGTTCCCGCTGCCAGCATCAACGCGGTGTGCTTGGTGCCTTCACCACCGGTGATGCCCTGGACGATGACCTTCGAATCTTTAGTCAGAAAAATCGACACGCTCTGTCCTTACTTCGACGCTAACTCGGCGGCGCGGTCAGCGCCCTGATCCATGGTGTCGGCGAGCGTCACCAACGGGTGATTCGCTGCTGCCAGAATGTCGCGACCCTTCTCGACACTGTTGCCATCGAGACGAACGACCAAAGGCTTCGTGGCGCCCTCCCCGATCATCTCGAGAGCCTTGACTATGCCGTTGGCGACCGCGTCACACGCGGTAATGCCTCCGAACACGTTCACGAACACGCTCTTGACCTGAGGGTCACCCAAAATCACATCGAGACCAGCGGCCATGACCTCTGCAGAAGCCCCACCGCCGATGTCCAGGAAGTTAGCGGGCTTGACGCCCCCGTGCTTCTCCCCCGCATAGGCCACGACATCCAGGGTGGACATGACCAATCCAGCACCGTTTCCGATGACACCGACCTCACCGTCGAGCTTCACGTAGTTCAGGTCGTGAGCTTTTGCCTTTTCTTCGAGCGGGTCTGCGGCCGCCGAATCAGCAAGCTCCGCGTGGTGCGGTTGGCGGAACTCAGCGTTCTCATCGAGAGTCACTTTCCCATCGAGAGCAATAATCTCGCCCGACTCGGTCAACACCAGCGGATTGACTTCCACCAGGGTGGCGTCTTCCTTCGTGAACACCTCATAGAGCGTTACGAACACAGGGGCGACACGGTCCACGAGCTCCTCGGGGAAGCGCGCCTCTCGGGCAATCTCAACTGCCTTAGCGAGGTCGATACCCCTCGAGGGATCCACCGCAACGCGAGCGAGCGCCTCCGGGCGCTCCTCCGCCAACTGCTCGATCTCCATTCCACCCTCGTAACTACACAGCACGAGATAGTTGCGCGCTGCGCGGTCGAGCAACACCGAAAAGTAAAACTCTTTATCGATCGCAGCGCCGGCCGCCACCATGACGCGTCGGACGACGTGGCCTTTGATGTCGAGGCCCAAAATAGCTTCGGCTGCACTCTTCGCATCCTCTGGTGTGGGAGCAACCTTCACTCCGCCCGCCTTACCGCGACCACCCGTCTTGACCTGAGCTTTGACAACCGTGAGACCGCCGAGCTTCTCGGCTGCTGCCTGGGCTTCCTCGGGAGTGTCGGCGATAAGCCCGGCTAACACGGGTACACCGTGACGCTCAAACATGTCTCTGGCTTGATACTCGTAAAGGTCCACGCCCGAAGATCCTTCCGGTTTGTCGGCTGGGAGATGATTCCACCTCAGACTCGCAACGGTGAGAGCGGGGAACCCCCTCAACCCTACACAGTGGAAAGATGCGCTGCGCGCGCCTACAGCTTCGAAATCGGGGCGATCTTGATGAGCAATCGCTTACGCCCAGCCGTGTCGAAGTCCACCTCGGCGATGCGCTTGGGACCCTCACCGCTCACCTGCACCACGCTGCCCTGGCCAAAGTCGTCATGCTGGATGCGATCACCGGCCACCACAGTGAGGTCGCCGTTATCTCGAACACTCGATGTCACGCGATTTGCCCACGCCGTGGGTTTTTTTGGGGCAGGGGGGAGCTCATCGCGCAAGGACAAAGAACCACCGCTTCTGCTGCCTGCTCCCTGCCAACCGGAACTGCGGATGGGGCCTCCCAACTCATGGCCAGAACCACCCGTGGCGGCCCTGGACTCGCGCCACGAAATCAACTCCTGGGGAATCTCTGCAAGGAATCGACTCGGTGAGGCGATCGCGGTGTCCCCGAACATGCTTCTCGTCATCGCCAGCGAGAGGTGCAAGCGCTGGCGCGCTCGCGTAATACCGACATAGAGCAGTCGACGCTCTTCTTGAAGTCCGCCCGGTTCGTGTGCGCTCATCCGATGCGGAAGAAGATCTTCCTCGAGTCCCGTGAGGAACACGACATCAAACTCGAGGCCCTTCGCGGTGTGGAGGGTCATCATCGACACAGTCCCTGTCTCGTCGTCGAGCTCATCGGCAGCTGCCACCAGTGACACTTCGGTGAGGAAATCACTCAGCGTTCCATCTGGGTTATTGCGCCCGAACTCGCGGGTCACCGCTAACAGCTCCCCGAGGTTTTCGGCACGAGCTTCATCCTGAGGGTCACGCGAGTTCTGCAGAAGAGTGAGATACCCAGTGCTATTCAAGATTTTTTCCAGTGTTGCCACGGGCGGCTCGGTGTGTGCCATTTCTTCTGCCGTATCGAGAGCTTCGGCGAGTGAGAGCATGGCCTGGGTGACCTTGGGGCCTAACCCCAACTCGCTGCTCCGACGAAGGGCTTCGCGGAGGGTGATGTCTTCTTGTTCTGCGAGCAAAACCAGAGCGTTTTCCGTGGCCGGGCCGATGCCTCGCTTGGGCGTATTGAGGATCCGTCGGAAGGCCAGCGAGTCCGCGGGGTTCGCGATGGTCACCAAGTAGGCAATCGCATCCTTGATTTCGGCCCGCTCATAGAACTTTGTTCCGCCAATTACCCGATAGGGAATACCGGAGCGAATCAGGATGTCTTCGAGTGCACGTGTTTGGGCGTTTGTCCGGTAAAACACGGCCATCTCCGAGTAGGGAATTCCCTCCCCAGAGAGCTGAACAATCTGGTCCGCCACGAACTGCGCTTCATCGTGAGCGCTGTACCCCGTGAAGCCAATGATCTCCTCACCCGCACCGAAATCAGTGAAAAGGTTCTTGGCTTTGCGGTCAAAGTTGTTACCAATCACCGCGTTAGCTGCATCGAGAATGTTCTGGGTGGACCGGTAATTCTGCTCCAAGAGCACGACCGTGGCGCCGGGAAAATCCCTCTCGAACTCGGTGATGTTACGAATATCAGCGCCCCGGAAGGCATAAATCGACTGATCAGAATCACCGACCACCGTGAGTGAAGCTCCAGGAACTGACCCATCATCCGCCCGACGGGCGGCTGGCTTCTCCGGAACCACGTCGGCCGGAATGGGTCTCGTGAGTTCCCGGATGAGAGCGTATTGAGCGTGATTGGTGTCCTGATACTCATCGACCAAGACATGCCGGAACCGAGCCTGATACTTGGCCGCAACCTCGGGGAAAGCTCGAAACAAATACACGGTCTGGCCAATAAGGTCATCAAAATCAAACGCTTGGGAGCGCTGAAGTTCCCGCTGATAGCGATCCCACACTTCAATAAAGAGTGCATCGGCAGGATCCTGCGATGACGATGAGCGTCGATACGACTCCACATCGGCCAACTCATTCTTCAGTCTCGACATTTTTCCGATCACCGCATTCGGTGTGAGTCCCAGGTCATCGCCGCCGAGTTCTTTCAGGATTCTCTTGACCAAAGCCCTCTGATCGGCTGAGTCATAGATGGTGAAACTGCTGGAATACCCAAACCGGTCGTGCTCGGCGCGCAAGATGCGCACACAGGCGGAGTGGAAGGTGGATATCCACATGCCGTTCGCTACCTCACCCATCAGCCCGGTGATGCGCTCACGCATCTCACCGGCAGCTTTATTGGTGAACGTAATGGCAAGTATCTGACTCGGCCACGCGTCGCGGGTCTGCAAGAGGCTGGCGATGCGGCGAGTCAGGACGCTCGTCTTACCCGAACCTGCTCCCGCCACAATAAGAAGCGCCGGGCCGCGATACTCCACCGCCTCCACTTGCCGAGGGTTCAACCCCTCCAGCAGAGGCGACGAAGAATCTGTCATAGCTGGCTCAGTCTAAAGCCCACATCTGATGGCCCGAGATAGCCTTAGGTCGTGAGCATGCCCCCGCCCGCCGAGCCCCGCGACGAGGGTCCTGGCCTTGTTGAACCCGAACAACCTGCACCGACGCTCGACCTCGATTCCCTCGACACCGGTCGCATCCTGCGCGATACCGGGTCACTCAACATTCCCGAGCTCAACGACGACGACTCCGGGGACTCCGCAGAGGATTCTGGACGTCAAGAGGAGGGATCGGAAAATCTGAGCGCCGAGAGCAAGGGTCCGCGCTCAGGGCTCAATATTCTCTCCGTAATCTCGCTGATCTTGGCGCTTTCTCTCAGTCCTTTCGCCATGGTGTTTGGTTACGCGGCGGTAGGCCAATCCCGACGCGCGCACCAGCGTGGTGAATCACTTGCCTGGGTAGCGGTGGGACTGGGCTGGCTGTGGACCGTGGGATGGGTTGTACTGGGTATCAGCCTGGGAATGACCTGGCTTCAGCTATAGCTAAGGAATTCCACAGCACGCCTCAAGCCAGCTCCGTAGAATAGAAAAGTCCCTACTAGTCGAGCGAAAAGGCAACTATGTCGAACTCTAACCCTGCATTTGCGCGTTCTCTGGCGTTCCGCGAGAACACTCTGGCGACCCCCAGTGCCGAGCAACTCGATGAAATGTATGGTCGCCCGTCAGCCTCCACCGCTGACACCGGTCGGATGTCGTACGAAGACACGATCATGAAAACCCTGATTTCTTTCGGGATCCTTGTCGCTGGCGCGATCGTCGGCTGGATCATTCCCGCTCTGGCAATACCGGGTTTCATCGTGGGTTTTGTCCTGGCGCTGGTCAACATCTTCAAGAAGCAGCCCTCGAGAGGCCTGATTCTGAGCTATGCGGCCTTCCAAGGTCTCTTTGTGGGTGGTATTTCCGCGATCTTCTCCCAGATGTGGGACGGAATTGTCACCCAGGCGGTCTTTGGAACGCTCGCGGTCATCGGGGTGACGCTGTTCTTGTTCCTCAGCGGTAAGTTCCGCACTTCCGCCCGTATGACCCGGATTGTCCTGGTCGCCATGGTCGGATACATGGTCTTCTCGCTGGTCAACTTCGGACTCATGATCTTTGGCGCAACCGATGGCATGTTTGGTCTTCGCAGCACCGAAATCTTTGGGATTCCGCTTGGAGTATTCCTCGGTGTCCTTGTGGTCTTCCTCGCGGCGTACTCGCTGGTGATGGACTTTGAGTCCATTCAGGCCGGGGTTGAGCAGGGAGCGCCTCGAGTCTTCGGGTGGCACGCAGCCTTTGGCATCATGGTCACCGTCGTGTGGCTCTACATCGAAATTCTGCGCCTGCTTGCCATTCTCCGCGGCGAATAGGCCTCCATCAGAGTGGGGGCGGTCTGGTGACTGCCCCCACTCTCGTTAAGCCAGGTAGAAGACGCTCTCGAGCTGCTTGAAACCCTCATCCGGATTCTGGCCATCGAGCTCTTCGAAGAAGTGAGACATTTCGGACTGCCATCTCGCGTTGACCTCCGTGGCCGCCATTCCCGCGCGGGCGGCGTCCAGATCTGGGGTGTCGAAGTAGCCAAAAAGTGTGGCGTCATCGCGATCGAGAAACAACGAGTAGTTGGTCCAGCCCGT
>JBMUEW010000016.1:0-26778 GCA_049460875.1 Pontimonas sp. | reverse complement strand
TGGGCCCATTGGATAGACGAAGCCCAGGTGGCTGGTGATGTTCTTGCCCAGGCGACGCTCGGCACAGGCCCTGGCCAGACACTGGTGTGTGACACCACCTCGGTTAACTTTTACCAGCTCGCTATCGCTGCTATCCGCTCCAGGCCCGGTCGAAAGACCGTCATTATCGACTCCGCCAATTTCCCCACCGACCGTTACATCCTCGAGGGGATTGCGCATGATCTCGGGCTCACCTTGATCACCCTCGACACGGATGGTCAAGGCGGTCCCGGTGCGGTGTCCCTGGACGCAGAACACGAACGGGTCACCGCGGAGGCACTCACGCCCTACCTCAGCGATGATGTTGCTCTGGTCACCCTGCAGGCCATCAACTATCGCTCGGGTGCTCGGTCCGAGCTGGCAGAAATTCAGGCCGCGGTCACTGATGTTGGCGCACATATGCTCTGGGATTGTTCTCACGCCGGGGGAGCAATTGATCTGAACTTTGACGGCAATCAAATTAATCTCGCGGTGGGCTGTACCTATAAGTATGGAAACTCAGGACCCGGCTCCCCCGCATGGTTGTTTGTTCGCAGTGATCTTCAAGAATAGATCCAGGTTCCCAACAAGGGCTGGTTTGCCCAGGGAGACCAATTCGCTATGGGTCCCTGGTTTGAGAAAGCGAAAGGAATCCGAGGATTCCAAATTGCGAGCCCGTCGATTATCGGAATCCGCGCTGTCCAGGCGAGCTACGAGATGATTCGGCGAGCAGGGATTGCCGAGATCGAGAAGAAAGCGGCACTTGGGACCCAGCTCATGATCGAACTGGTCGATGCGTGGCTAGCGCCACACGGTTTTATCCTGGGGACTCCGCGTGAGGCGGCTCATCGCGGAGGCCACATCATTGTTCGCCACCCTGAGGCCGCCACCATCGCCCTTGCACTTCGCCAGATGGTTAATGTGGTCCCTGATTATCGCCAACCCGATGCCATTCGCCTCGCCATTTCCCCGCTTCCCACCTCCTATACCGAGGTGTGGGATGGCTTTGATCGTTTACGGGGACTGATGGAGTCGGGGGCGTACCGGGAGGTAGGGGCTTCCGCGAGTAGGGTTACCTGATGCCCTCTGCCGATCACCACAAAGCCGTTACCTATACGACCTATCTCAAAGTCGAGGAACTGTTGTCGTTGCAACAACCTCTCTCCGAGGGGCCCGAGCACGATGAGTTGCTCTTCATCACCATTCACCAGGTGTATGAGCTGTGGTTTCAGCAGATTCTGCACGAACTCGCTGCTCTTCAACCAGCCCTGGAAGCCGGCGACACCCATCGGTCCTTGGCGTTGTTGGGTCGGGTGCGCTCGATTATGAAGACGTGTGTTCAGCAAATCGACGTTCTGGAGACCATGACTCCGCTCCAGTTTCAATCGTTTCGATCGCGCCTGTCCTCGGCTAGTGGGTTTCAGTCAGCCCAGTTTCGGGAGGTCGAAGCTGTGTTGGGTCGCAGAGACCGAGCGGGTGAGACGGCGGCCGAAGGAACGGGGATGAAGATGGCGGAGCACCTGGTGGCAGGCTCTCCTGCGAGGACTCGGGTGGAGGCAGCGATGGCGAGGCCGAGCGTGTGGGATTCGGCGCTGCGCTACTGCCATGTCCGAGGACATCAGATGCCAGCTGACGTCTTGGACCGAGACGTCACGACCCCCTGGGAGCCGAGGGAGGACGTTCAGAGAATCTTGGTGTCCCTCCACCACCACGACCCTGAGTCAGCACTGGTGTGTGAAGCATTGGTTGACCTTGATGAGGGTCTGGGGGAATGGCGGTATCGACACGTGAAGATGGTGGAGCGAACAATCGGGAGAAAACCAGGTACCGGAGGATCATCCGGTGTGGGCTATCTTGCCTCGACCCTGTTCAACCCGGTATTCCCCGACCTGTGGGCTATTCGAAGCCAGCTCTAGTGAGTATGGGTGTGGGCCTCAGTGCTGAAGAGGCTCTTTCTGGTCGGGGGAGTGTAATCGCAGACATCCCCCGGGCATAGCTGGGGCTTTTCTTTCGAGAACACCCTGTAGAGCTCACACCCCACACAGATTCCAAAAGCGGTTTCGAGGAACATAAGACTCAGACAGAAACCGCAGAAGAGCAGCATGTATTCGTTTTGGAGACCGAGGAAGCCCATTCCCAAGCAGGCAACGAACGCCATGCCAAAACCGAGTGACCACGCGAGCCGTTTCTGAGCTGCGCCCACCCATTCTGGGCGTTGGCGTCGGACGATGAGCGCACCGAGAGCCATGGAGGGCGCGAAGCGGTGGTTGAGTCCAATCCGAATACCCATGTCGACGAGAAACAAGATTGCGAAACCGCGGACAGGTTGGAAGTCTCCGGTGAAGAAGGCGTAGGACACGGCGCTGAAGCCGAGGAGGAACAGAATTCCGGCAGAGGCCCGAACCGCCCGTTCGTTGAAGACGGGGATGTCGATGCCTTCGACTTTTTCGCCAAAGTCGAAGCCTTGTTCATGGGTGTGCGCCACACGGCCAGCATACCCCAGGGGGTATATAGGCAGCAAGCGAGGGTAACCAGACGAATACGCTAGGGGCATGACTCTGGTGAAAATGTCCACGGAAGTCCAGGACGCTCTTTCTGAGGGAACTCCCGTCGTTGCTTTGGAATCCACCATCATCGCTCACGGGCTTCCCAGGCCAGATAACCTCGCTGCGGCACAGCGGTTTGAGAACCAGATCCGCGCCGCGGGCGCCACCCCGGCGACCGTGGCGGTCCTCGATGGTGTGCCCACCGTGGGGCTGAGTGCTCAGCAGCTCGAGCGCATTGCGATGGAAGATATTGATAAAGCCAGCGTGCGAGACCTTCCCGTGGTTATCGGAAAGGGCATTTCTGGCGCGACGACGGTCGCGTCGACGGCGTCGCTGGCTTCACTCGCGGGCATCAGGGTTTTCGCGACGGGTGGCTTAGGTGGAGTTCACCGCGGAGCGAATGAGACTTTCGACGAGTCAGCAGACTTGTCGATTCTCTCCTCTACCCCGATTACCGTGGTCTCCGCCGGAGTGAAATCTATCCTCGACATATCAGCGACCCTCGAGCGTCTCGAGACCCTGAGTGTTCCTGTGGTGGGCTTCAAGACCAATGTTTTTCCGGCATTTTGGCTTAGTGAGAGCGATTATTCACTGGACTGGAAAGTCGGGAGCGGTGCTGAGGTCGCAGCCATCATGCAGGCTCGCGATCAGTTGGGCTATCGGCACGGCATCGTGGTCGCCAACCCGGTGCCCCATGACCAGCAGTGGGACCCGGCCACTCACGATCGAATGCTCGAGGAAGCACTCGCGAGCGCAACCAAGGACGGAATTCGGGGGAAAGATGTGACGCCCTATGTCCTCTCCTATATCGTCGAGCACTCGAAGGGTGCCAGTTTGGGTGTGAACCTCGATCTGGTCAGCAACAACATCGCTGTCGCGGTAGAGATTGCCACAGCGTGGTCAGCCAGGTCGTGACACAACCTCGGGTCCTTGTCGTGGGGGATGTTATTGATGACATCCTCGCCACCATTTCTATGCCTTTGCGTCATAACACCGACACCCCGGCCACGATCGTGAAGAGTTCGGGTGGATCCGCTGCCAACACAGCCGTCTGGCTCGCTCATCAGGGCGTGCAGGCCGATTTTGTCGGCCGGGTGGGCGTGGCTGACCTCGAGAGGTTTCGGGAAGAGTTTCACAACGCAGCAGTGATACCGCACCTGGTTGCCGATCGAGAGCGGCCCACGGGAACCATCGTGATTGTCGTGGAAGGTGAGTCTCGGACCATGCTCACCGATCGGGGAGCCAACACAGAGCTGGATTTTGCGGCCATCGATCACGAACTCGTTGAACACTCGGCCTGGGTGCACCTGACGGGGTACAGCATGTTTCATCACTCCCACCCTGAAACAATCCCCGATTTCATCTCTCGCGCTCGGTCTGGAGGCGCGCAGGTTGCCCTGGATGCCTCGTCGAGCGGTTTTCTCCGCGATTTTGGGGTGGAGCGCTTCCTGGAAGCCACCCGCGAGGTATCCATACTTCGATGCAACGAGGACGAAGCCACAGTGCTTGCGGGAGTGGACTCGCTAGAAGAAGCTGTCGAGTTCTTGGGCGATCGGTTCCCCGCTGCTGTGGTTACCCAGGGATCACGCGGCGTCTGGCTGACCGAGGGTGGTCAGGTCCAGCTCGTTCCGGTAGCCAAGCCCCTCGAGAGTGTCGATCCCACGGGAGCGGGAGATTCCTTCAACGCAGGTCTCTTGGGGGGATTAGTCAGAGGTGAATCACTTTCTGAGGCCACTGCGCGAGGAAACTCTCTGGCAGCACAGTGCATCACGAAGGCTGGCGCAAGGCCTTAAGTTCCTCGAACGCTCCCAATGCACGGTCGCGGCTCGCCTTAAGATCCACGATGGGCTCAGCGGGATAGTCCGGGGTTCCCCACTCTGGAACCCAGCGGCGAATGTATTCCTGTTGGGGATCGAATTTCTCCGCCTGGAGCATGGGGTTGAACACCCGAAAATACGGTGCGGCGTCGGCGCCGCTGCCGGCGACCCACTGCCAGCTCGCTGGGTTGTTCGCTTCGTCGGCATCAACCAGGGTGTCCCAGAACCACGCTTCGCCCACTCGCCAGTCGACCAACATGTTCTTGATGAGGAAGGAGGCCACCACCATCCGGACACGGTTGTGCATGTAGCCGGTAGCCCAGAGCTCCCGCATTCCTGCGTCAACCAGAGGGACTCCAGTCTTCCCTTTCTGCCATGCGGTGATGAGCTCAGGGTCAGCGTCACCCCAGGGGAAGTGGTCAAATTCGGGTCGGAAATTCTTCGTATCGAGCTCCGGGAAGTGAAAGAGAATGTTGTATGAGAACTCTCTCCAGCCCACCTCGGAGAGAAACTTCGCCTTGTTTTTCTCAGCCTCAGGGGGCAGGCTCCGATCGAGCCGAGCCCAAATTTGATGGGGGCTGAGTTCACCGAACCGGAGGTGGGGACTCAGCCGTGAGGTTGTCACAGGGCCTGGCTCGTCTCGTCGGTGATAGAGCCGAAGGGTGTTGTCGACGAAGTCGTCAAGCCTGTCGTGTGCGCCGCTTTCTCCGGGAGTCCACATTTCGTGAAGTCCGCTGGACCAGTCAGGGGCCGTAGGCAGTAGCTCCCATGACGTGAGGTCTTCGGAGGCCACCGTCGGCAACGATGTCAGCTCTCGCGGAGCAGGCAGTGGCGCTCGAGGAGGGTCACCCGCGAGGGCTGCCCGCCAAAACGGAGTGAAAACCTTGAATGGATTTCCCCCACCGGTGCGTACCGTCCACGGTTCGAACAGAAGGTTTCCGGCAAAACTCTCGCAGGTGAGGCCCTGACCTCGAAGATCCTCTTTGAGTGCAGCGTCTGCTTCTCTGGCGAGTCCGTATCGGCGGTTCCAGAACACCGCATCAGCACCTGTCTCGGACACGAGGTTTCGGATGACGTCGGGGCCTGAGCCTGTGCGGAGCACGAGGGAGCCCCCGATTGCCTCGAGTGAGGACTCAAGCGCGGTGAGGGAGTGGTGAAGCCACCATTTCGAGGCAGCCCCCAGCGGTCTCGACCCCACCGTGACTTCATCGCGGACATAGACGACCACCACCTCGCCACCGGTGGCTACTGCGGCGTCGAGTGCAGGGTTGTCGGACAGGCGGAGGTCGCTACGTAACCAGACGATTGCGGGGCCAGAGCTCATAGCTCAAGAGTAGGACGCTCCGCTGGGAGGACTATTGGGAATGATAAGGGCCGGCCGCTGAGGCGAGCGACCGGCCCTATTCCCTTGCACCAAGAGTGTTTTGCAATCACATTCACGAGAGCTGTCACAGCAAACAACTGACGATGAAACGAATATATAACAGAATGGTAACGGTGTCTAGTGCCCCACAAAAAAGGGGAAATCGCCCCTAAATCATGTCGGGAGACTGCGCTACGCCGTAATTGATGGTCACATCGGCGTGACGGTCGAAGCGGTAACCCACTCCTCGGACAGTGCGGACGATGTCTTCATAACGTCCCAGTTTTGAGCGCAGTCGGCGGATGTGAACATCGATAGTCCGTGCCTCCGGAGCATCCTCATCGCCCTCTGCCCAGAGGGCGTCGATGATGACTTCTCGGTTCACCGTTTGCCCTTCGCGAAGGACAAGAAATTGCAGGAGAGCAAACTCTTTGTATGTCAGAGGAGCCTGTTCGCCATCGATCAAGACTCGTTTTCGCGAGATGTCGATGAGGACCTCGGACTCTGGCGCAGGGGTCTTCTTCCCCAGCTTCCCGAGTGCAATCCGGTCGTGCAGGGCCATGCGCACAATATCCAAGTGTTTACCGCCTGCACCCGCTGGTGCCAGGGCAATAGCCGCGTGGGTTTCTGTTCCCGGGACATGATCACTGACTGTTTTCTTGAGGTCAGTCACGAGCTGTTGCAGGCTGATGCCGGCGGCCTGGGCCTCAGCCTCACTGATGCCCACATAGAGAGCGAACCCCCGAGGTTCGCTGGGAGAGGTTGTCATAGTCTGTCGATTCGTCGAGGGGCACTGGGCCCATGGATGGTCAGGAGAGTTCTAGCCACACATTCGACAGCAACAGAGCTCGCCACGATTCACCATCGCCAGGCTAAAAAATGGGCTCTGCATGGCTCGATTATCGGGCCATGCTCAAAGGGGCGTCAAGTCTGGTGACGTTATCCGACGGTCCCATAGAGGCGATCACCGGCATCACCAAGACCGGGAACGATAAAGCCGTGTTCGTTGAGTTTCTCGTCGAGAGCCCCCAAGACAATGGTGACATCGCGGCCTTCGGTGGCTTTCTCCAGGGCGGCAAGTCCCTCGGGCGCACCCAGTAGGCAGACCGCGGTGACATCAATGGCGCCTTTGTCGAACACAAAGTTGATGGCTTGGAGGAGCGAACCTCCGGTGGCCAACATGGGATCGAGAATGAAGCATTGGCGATCGGAGAGGTCCTCTGGCAGTCGCTCCGCATAGACACTGGGTTGGAGCGTTGTCTCGTCGCGCACCATGCCCAGAAAGCCGACCTCAGCACTCGGGAGAAGTTGCGTCATGCCCTCGAGCATCCCCAATCCGGCTCGAAGAATCGGGACAACCACGGGCCGTGGCTTGGCGAGCTTCTTTCCCGTGGTCGTTGTGACGGGGGTCGTGATCGGATGGTCTTCAACCCGGATGTGACGGGTGGCCTCATACGCGAGCAGAGTGACCAGTTCCGAGGTCAGAGCACGAAACACCGGGGAAGGTGTTGCCTCGTCGCGAAGAATGGAGAGTTTGTGAGAAATGAGGGGGTGGTCTGCCACGTGCACCTGCATGACGCTCACACTACCCGAGGGAGGCTCACTGGATAGGGTGGGCTCGTGGTCGAGGATACGGAGCTCATGCGCACAGCGCTGGAGCTAGCTTCCCAGGCGCTAGCCACGGGCGATGTGCCCGTTGCTGCGCTCGTAGTGGACCCTGCCGGAGTCATTGTTTCTCGGGCCACCAACACCAAAGAGCGCGACCACGACCCCACTGGTCATGCTGAGGTGGTCGCACTCCGGCTTGCCGGTCACGCGCTCGATACGACAAATCTTTCTGACCACACGCTTGTGGTCACGCTGGAGCCGTGCGTGATGTGTGCTGGTGCGATTACGCAGGCAAGGATTTCCCGACTTGTTTTTGGTGCGTGGGATGACAAGGCCGGCGCTGCCGGCAGCAAACATGATCTCGTGCGAGATCGGAGTCTCCCCCATCGCGTGGAGGAAGTCCGCGGCGGTGTTCTGGAGAGAGAGTGTGGAGCGCTGCTGACTGACTTCTTTTCGACGAAGTAGCTAGCGCACTACCCCGGACCACACCACGGCAATCACGGTGTTGGCCACTGCGAGTGCACCTGCCGTGTGAAGCAGTGGCAGCAACGAGCGCTCGTTATCTCCGCTCGTCAGCTTCTTCTGCTTGCGATAGGCCACAAGGGCAACAATGAAAATCACGAGCGCGATGACAGTCTTGACCGCAATCTTGGCGTGGTTGACCGCCATGTCAGGGTCATCGGCGAGACGCATTTCGGCGAGGCCTGTCAAGAGCAGACCTGTCACCAACTGAATGCTCGCACCGGTGAGTACCCAGCCAAAGAAATATCCAGAATGGGCCCGCATCTGCACGATGAACGGTCCGATAATCAGGGCGAGTCCGATGAAGTGAACGATGAGCGAGATGTCGCGCACGAGTTCCATGAGTCTCCTTTTAGTCTGAGGCCTTGATGACTATGACATCAGTTTCTGGCTGAGTTTCCGATGTGTCTCTGACAAGCTCAGGCTCGATGTAGATTTCGGCGGTCTCACCGACCACGTCACGAACCCGACGTTTCGCGTCGTTGATCGCGTGGGCGAGCACATAGTTGGGGAGAGCCTCCGCCACCTGAATGGTGGCGGCTATTACCCAGTGGCCATCGGGTTCCGCAGTAGTCGACAGACGCAAAACGGCGTCAGCGTCCGAGCCTTCCATGAGGGCACTGAGGATGGGTTCGCGGGGCGGAAGCGAGGCCTGAGGCTTCTTCTTGTCACCCATGATGTTCGTCCATTCTTAGCGTCACTGCCAACAACGTCTGTCCAATCTACACTGGCACCGTGGCACACTCACTTCCTCGAATTGCAATTCTTGGCACCGGACATATGGGCGGTGCCATTCTGAGCGGTCTGCAACACACACCAGACGCGTGGGCGGGCATCAGAGTGACGAGTGCCTCGGCCTCGACAGCCTCCTCCCTCGCTGGGCCCGGTGTGGAGGCTAGGAGCCTGGAAGAGGATTCTGCAGCAAACCGGTGGGCTATCGAAGGCGCCGACATTATCGTGCTGGGCGTGAAGCCCCACTACCTCCTGGGGCTGCTCGAAGAGGTTGCCCCTGATGCTCCGGCGACTGCGGTCATGGTCAGTATCGCTGCGGGAATCACAGTGGCTCAGATGGAGGCTCTGTGGCCAGGGGCTGTAATTCGCACGATGCCCAACACTCCCTCCCAAGTCAGACACGGTGTGACCGGTCTTTCGGTGGGTAGTCGCGTGAGCCCGGAGCAGCGTGAGGCTGTCATGAGTGTTTTCGAGACAGTGGGAGCGGTCCTTCCGGTGGAGGAATCCTCCCTGAATGCTTTGAGTACGTTTTCTGGTTCAGGACCCGCGTTCGTCTATTTCTTTATTGAGCGCTTCGTCGAGGTCGCTCAAGAGCACGGATTCTCCTCCGAGGAGGCGACCACGATGGTGCAGGGCACTTTCGCTGGAGCTATGGAACTGCTTGAGTCTTCGGGAAAGACTCCCGAGGAGCTCCGCGAAGCGGTTACCAGTCCTGGTGGTACTACTCAGGCTGCACTGGGGGTTTATCAGGCAGCCGATCTCAGCGCGATTATTCGCAAGGCGAGTGCCGCCGCCATCGCACGCGCGGAAGAGATGGCACAGGGCTAACTACTTGTCGAGTGCTGCGAAGGTCTCGATGTCTTCGTTGGTTCCCGACACGATGATGAGGTCGTGGTTGGTGACCACCGTCTTTTCCGTCGCGTAGGTGAAGGGTTTACCCGGTGACTTCACCCCGACGACAGTGATGTTGTATTTCGAGCGCACCTGAGAGTCGGTGAGAGAGAGACCGCGAATCGGCTTCGGCGGATACATCTTTACCAGCGCAAAGTTGTCATCGAAGCGAATGAAGTCGATCATGCGACCCGACACGAGGTGAGCCACACGTTCACCGGCTTCGCGCTCCGGGTAGATCACGCGGTGGGCACCGATACGAGTCAGGATCTTCCCGTGCGATTCGCTAATCGCTTTCGCCCAAATCTGCGGGATCTTCATGTCGACCAGGTTGGTGGTAATCAGCACGCTCGCCTCGATGGATGAACCCGTCGCCACGACAGCAATGGGGAAGTCTCTGGCACCGATCTGTTCGAGGGCATTCATGTTCCTGGCGTCGAGCACTGCGGTGTGCTTCACGCGGTCCGACCACTTCTGGACGAGTGCGGGATCTTCATCGACGGCGAGAACATCGCGCCCGAGCTTGTCGAGCTCACCGGCTGTCGCGGCACCGAATCGTCCCAGACCAATAACCAGGACGGGGGCATCATGGGGAATTTTCTCAACCAACGATCGGCCTTTCTTTAGCCCGGCGGTACACCGTCTGGCGATGGGTTCCACTGAGTGCTGTAGCGAGTGTCACTGTACCAACACGACCCAACAGCATGGTTGCGGAGAGAACATACTTGGCAGCGTCGGGAAGGTCGTTGGCCGTTAGCCCGGCGGTGAGACCACACGTGGCAAACGCTGAAATCACATCAAAGAGAACTCGATCCAGTGGCGCATCGGTGATCCGAAGCAGAGCAATCGTCGCAATCGCAACGATGCTTGCGCCCCAGAGCACCACGCTGACGGCCAGGCGAACGGTGTCCGAGGGGATGCGACGCTCGTAGGCGACGATGTCTTGGTCACCCCGCGCTTCGGCGAATGCAGCGAGGAACAAAATCGCCAAGGTCGTGACTTTGATTCCACCCGCAGTGGACGCTGAACCACCACCGACGAACATCAGCATGTCGAGAACCAACAGAGTGGCACCGTTCATCTCGGAGGTGTCGACCGTGTTGAAACCACCGGAGCGAGACATCATCGAGACAAATAGCGCGGTCATCGGCCGATACGCACCTGGCTGGGACCCCAGCGTCTTCTCGTTACCCCATTCGAGTGCACCGATAGCCAGTGCACCGATCACCAACAAGATGGTGGTGGTGGTGAGTGTCAGCTTGGCGTGGATGCCCAATCGTGCATGAGCAAACGTGCGGTGCAGTCTGCGCAGGCGAACCGTCTTCAGTGCCCGGGCGATCGCATAGATGACGGGAAAGCCAATACTTCCTAAAAACACACCGATGCCCATGGTGAACACCATGACGGGGTCATTGACGAAGGGGGAGAGACCATCCACGAGGGGCACAAAACCGGTGTTGGTAAAGGCGGAGGCCGCCAGGTAGCCCCCCTGCCAGAGAGCGGTAATCGGGTCGAGGCCCCACACGATGAGCCGGGGAACAATGATTGCTGCGAGGGCGAGCTCGATGACGATCACGCTGATGAAGACTGTCTTCAGGAGACCTTTCACTTCGGATAGGCGCATACCGTGAGAGTCTTGACCTTCGCGTTCGTGGAGGCGGGAGGGGTCAACGTCTCCGGCCATCATCTTCCGCACCGAGAGCCCCAACCGCTTCGAGGCAATGACGGCGAGAATCGTCGCCAGGGTCATCACTCCGATTCCTCCGATTTGGAGACCAAGGAAAACCACGAGGTGGCCAAAGCCTGACCAGTGTGTGGCCATGTTGACGACCGTGAGACCCGTGACACAGATTGCGGAGACCGCGGTGAACAGCGCGTCAGACAGCGGCGTGATTTCGCCCGAGGCAGAGGCCATCGGGAGCATGAGCATCACAGTCGTGACCGTGATCAGAAAAAGGAAGATGAAGATTGTGGCTGTTGCCGCTCCGCCACCGAGCAGAGCTTGGGCGCGAAAGAGTAAACCCCTCAGGCCAGATGGCGTCGAGTAGGGGGCAAGACCCGGGACGGGGGAGACCCGGCGGGAGCGTCGCCTGGGAGAGCGGCGCTTGAGTGTTCCTAGCCATGACGACACGTCACGTGGCCTTCTTCCTCATCTGACCTTTAGACAACCGCCAGCCATGGTACTCCCAACAGGGTGCGAGTACGCTACCCCTTTATGAGCGATGTATTTGATGTTCTTGCTGATTCCACCCGTCGAGACATTGTTGATCTGTTGCGCTCTGGCTCGGAGAAGAGTGTGGGGCAACTGGTGGAGGCGCTCGCCATCACCCAGCCAACGGTGTCCAAGCACTTGAAGGCTTTGCGCGACGCGGGTGTTGTCGTTGTTCGGGAAGAAGGTCAACACCGTTACTACCGCTTCGACGAGTCATCGTTGGCAAGTGTTCAGGCCTGGGTCGGGGGGTCTTTGCCGGAGGACTCGATGACGCCATACATGGACCTGCGCGAGCAGGGCGTTGCGGTGGGGTCTCTCGCGAAAGATGTCATGGCATGGCTTGATGACGTTTTGGCAAAGGTTCGACTCTAGGTCTTTACAGTCGCCTGCCCGCGCTCTAGGGTTATCGAGTTATTACGCCCCAGAAAGCCGTTATGCCTCAGCCACTGTCCAACATGCGATTTCTCACCGTTGGTGAAGTCGCAGAGATGATGCGCGTGTCGACGATGACGGTGTATCGGCTCGTTCACTCGGGGGAGCTCCCCGCCGTGCGGTTTGGGCGTTCGTTCCGCATCCCCGAATCAGCTGTGTCACAGATTGTCTATCAAGCGGGTGAAGTGCGGGAAATGGGGGAGGTCGGCTGAGCTTTCGGCTCTGCGCTAGACTCCCTAAGTTGTCTGCTGGCAGATCAACACCGACGACATCAGGTCTAAAGGAAATTCATGGGTTCTGTTATCAAGAAGCGCCGCAAGCGCATGGCGAAGAAGAAGCACCGCAAGTTGTTGCGGAAGACTCGCCACCAGCGTCGCAATAAGAAGTAGCGACCATTACTGGGGGACGCCGGTCACTTTCTAGCGACCGGCGTTTTTCTCTGCCTTTTTTGAGCGATGCGATTGATGGCGGTTGGTTGCCTCGGGCCAGATGACAGGCCATGCCTTGGTGGTGGCGTGCGAGAGCAGGGTGTGGTCGGGGTTGACCGCGACGGGATGCCCGACACTTTCGAGCAGGGGAATGTCTGCGGCGGAGTCTGAGTAGCCGTAGCAGGTTCCGAGGTCCACTCCATGTTCGGAGGCTTTGGCCAGCGCGGCTTCGGTCTTCAGTGGACCGTGCAAAAGTTCACCGTCGATTTCTCCCGTGAAGGCACCGTCTCTAACTTCCAACGTGGTGCCCATCGCTCCGGTAAGACCGAGGTCTCGCGCCATGACGGAGGCGAGCCCTTGGGGGCTGGCGGTCAGGAGCCAGGTCTGGTGACCTTGGGATTTGTGCCAGTTGAGGCGCTCGATCATTTCGGGAAAGACTTTGGGGGCGATGGATCTGCGCCAGGCTACCTCGGCTACTTTTTCAAAATCTTTCACTTGGTGCCCGGCAACGAGTGATTGCGCTCGCTCTCGGGTGGATTTGAGGCGCTGGGTCGTTTCGCCTTTTCTAATGAAGTAGCGCTGCTGGAACAGAGCGGGGATGACGTGATGCCATTTGATGAACCCCGACTTCCACGCCTCGATGCCAAACATATAGATGGTCGCCCCTTTGACCAGTGTGTTGTCTACATCGACAAACACCATGACCGGGGGAGAACCAGTCGAGGAGTTCCGCGGAGGAGTCATCGTGTCTCAGCATAGGCTTTTGCTATGGACAATGTTCAGGTCACCGTGATTGGTAGGGAGGCCTGCCACCTGTGTGAGGAGGCCACAGACCTGATTGAGTCTGTGCTTCGAGGCTATGCGAACGTTGTCCTCGAGAAGCGTGGAGTCGAGGAAAAACCTGAATGGTTGGAGTTTTATACCGACAAGGTTCCGGTGATTCTCATTGACGGTGTCGAGCACGGCTATTGGCGAGTGAACGAGGAGATTTTCCGGGGAGCCCTCGTTCAGGCGGGCGCTCTTCACCCGCAAGAAGATTCGGAGTAAAAAAGAAGCATGTCGTCCACGAGAACCCCTGACCCCAATCCCGGCTGGCTGTCTGACGACGAGCTCGCCGAGATTCGCCAGCGCTTGCCTCTCCTCTACGTCGAAGCGGTTCCGGTTCGACTCGATGGCATGGGCAACGTCAGTGAGGTGGGTCTGCTCCTGCGCGTCTCATCGGAGGGCTCCATTGCCAGGGCTCTTGTTGCAGGACGTGTGATGTTTGGCGAGACGGTCAGAGACGCGCTCTTTCGCCACCTCGAAAAAGATTTGGGCCCGATGGCTTTCCCCCAAATTCCCCCCACACCGCAACCCGCTCACATCGCCGAATACTTTCCTTTTCCGGGAGCCAAATATCAAGACCACCGCCAGCACGCCGTGTCTCTGGTCTATGTTGTCCCGGTCACGGGAACGTGTGAACCCCGGCAGGACGCACTGGAGCTCACCTGGCTGAGCCCTGAGCAAGCAACCTCCCACGAGGTCCTGGTCGAGATGGAGGGCGGTCGAGGATCGCTGGTCAAAGCTGCCCTCGCGAGCGTGGGGGCTTTGCCTTAGCGAACGCCCTTCGCGACGATGTCGTGGACGATGACGCTGGCACCCTCCGAGCTGCGCTGTTCTCGTGTCATCACCGTGACCTCTCGATGGGTCCATTCCTTTGGCAATGCTGCTAATAATTCCTTCTTGTCGAACATGAGCTCCGCTGGCGGTCTGCGAAGGCCCGCTTCGAGGTCTTCGAGAGCATGTCCGACGATCAGTAACGTTCCGCCTGGAACAACAGCCTCCACCAGTTTTGTCCACAGAGTTTTTCGCTCCGCCGGGGGCAGGTGGAGGAAGTGTGCGGTGACGAGGTCGTAGTGGTCCGGTGGCGTGGGGAGAGCGTCGCCGACGAGATCGGAGGCGATCCAGCGAACAGACCGCGGCTGACCATCTTTGTCCACCCGGGTCACACGCTCTAGCTCTGCCCTCCCGAGCGCTCTCGGTGATGCATCAACAGCCGTCACCTCAAACCCTTGCTCGGCGAGCCACAGGGCATCTGCCCCCTCGCCACATCCGACATCCAAGGCAGTTCCCGGAGTCAGAGATTCGACTGCTGCTGCGAGTGTCGGGTTTACTCGTCCACTCCACATCGTGGAGCGATAGCGGCTCTCCCACAATCGAGTCGTCTCGCTTTGCCACCCGGGAGCAAGCCTCTTCATCATGACGTGTCGCCACCACCAGAACAGTCGGAAACTCAGCCCCATGAGTGGAGTGAGAATCCCTGCATCAAAATCGAGCTCATCGTGAAGAATCGTGGGCCCGACACCGCTCGGTCGAAGGGTCATGGTGTGACGAAACGTGGTGGCTCGTGCGAGGAGGCCGCTGAGTCCTCGACCGTTGTCTTGAAATGTTCGGGACATCCCTTCCGCTGAGGTGACCGGGGTGATTTCTTGGCTGCCAAGACTGAGGACCCCGAGGGCCTTGACGCGCACCACGTACGACTGTCCCGATTGATAGCGCGGGGGGAACGGAGCGGGTGAGAGTGGTTCGAAGCTAAGGAAAGGACGAGAGACGCCGACAAAAACTTCGGGATTGTGGAGAGCGTCGAAAGCTTCAGAAACCGTGCACGGGAGGGAGACTTCGAGGGCAAACTTCATACCGATCGGGCTCCTCCACCATCATCAGGTTCGGCGACTACTCTTCAGACTATGAGAGCACACATTGACGGCACGGTGATTGCCGAGGCCCCAGAGTCGGAGCTGGTAAAGATTGAGGGCAATTGGTATTTCCCTCCAGCCTCTCTCCACCGGGAATTTTTCTCGGATAGCCCCACCAGCTACACGTGTTCGTGGAAGGGCGAGTGCCACTACTACACGATCACGGTGGACGGGCAGGCCTACCAGGACCGCGCTTTCTCCTACGACGACCTGCGCCCGGGTGCTACTGAGCGTGTGGGAACTGACTTCACGGGATATGTCGCGTTCTGGAAAGACGTCACCGTCGAGGACTAGCCCCTCGCGCTCCAGGTCATGAGGTAGTCCTGGTTGAAGCGTCGATCGCATCTCGAACACGACACGGGCTTGCCCGGTTTGCGAAATCGAATCACTTCGTGACCGTGAGGGCACACGCCACGCCACCTCGCTCGCTCGAGTGCTGGCTCGATGGTGTGAGTCCGACCGCCGTGGTAACCAATGGAGCGGGCAATGGATCTCCACCGGGGGCCATGTGCTGCACGCGGACCCGCCAAGGCATGGGCTATTTCATGCAAGATAACTTGTGTCACCTCATCGGGTGTGGCTTTCAGGCTGAGATGACGCGAGACCGAAATGCTCCTTGAGCGGTGGTCACACTGTCCTAACCGAGTGGTGGCGCGATCAAATCGGAAAGACCAGGTGTGGGAGAGATCGTGGAGGGCAAACAGGCGCACTGCTTCCTCTTCAACCCAGGACGAATCGGCCACGGGGTCAGGGTAACCGGGTTACCGAAAGCTTGCGGAGATTATCCCCAGCCCGTCGCGCCAGAAGAAGTAGACAAATTGTTATAAACCCGTATACACTAGAGGTTTGCTTCCCTGACTTCTTGTGCCGTCATATTGCGGTCGACACGAGAGCCCCGAGTATAGCGGCGGGGTGAACTCTTTGTGCTGAGTTCCAGTGGTTGCGTCTGGTTCGGTTTGGTCACCCACGATGAGGCTCCCTCGGTGAGCCCTGGAGGTTATTTCTCTTGGCTGTTGCTCGTTCTGCATCTACATCCACTGCCAAGAACGGTCGAGTCGCCCAGCGGCTCTCGTTCGCCAAAATCAACGACACCCTGGAGGTTCCGGATCTGCTTGCTCTGCAGACCGAGAGCTTCGAGTGGCTTGTTGGCTCCCCTGTTTGGAAGAAGCGCGTAGCGGAGGCGAAAGCCCAAGGGCTGCCCGTCGTTTCCGAGCGCAGCGGTCTTCAGGAAATTTTCGAGGAGATCTCTCCCATCGAAGACACCTCCGAGACCATGCAGCTCTCCTTCGCGAACCCCTACCTCGAAGAGGAAAAGTATTCGCTCGATGAGTGCAAGGAGCGCGGCAAGACCTACGCCGCTCCGCTCTACGTCGAAGCTGAGTTCATGAATCACCAGACCGGTGAGATTAAGACCCAGACAGTCTTCATGGGTGACTTCCCCTTGATGACCGAGAAGGGAACCTTCATCATCAACGGAACCGAGCGTGTTGTTGTGTCGCAGCTCGTGCGAAGCCCCGGTGTCTACTTTGAGACCGCGCTCGACAAGCTCAGCGACAAAGAAATCCACTCGGTGCGCGTGATCCCTAGCCGTGGCGCATGGCTCGAGTTCGAGGTCGACAAGCGCGACCAGGTCGGTGTGCGTATCGACCGCAAGCGCAAGCAGTCCGTCACCGTCTTCCTGAAGGCGCTCGGTCTGACCTCGGAAGAGATTGCGAAGCACTTCGCCGGGTTTGCCTCCATCGAGGAAGCTCTCGAGAAGGACACCATTCTCACCAAAGAGGAAGCCCTCAAGGACATCTATCGCAAGTTGCGTCCGGGCGAGCAGGTCGCCGCTGAAGCTGCGCGCTTGCTGTTGGACAACTTCTACTTCAACCCCAAGCGCTATGACCTGGCCAAGGTGGGTCGTTACAAAATCAACCGCAAGCTCGGTATCGAGCTTCCCCTCGACACCACGGTGCTGACGATTGAGGACATCATCGCGACCATCAAGTACTTGGTCGCTCTCCACGATGGTCGCACTCACATCGAGGGAAGCCGCGCGGGCAAGAAGGTCGACATCCGACTCGATGTGGATGACATTGACCACTTTGGTAACCGTCGTATCCGCGCTGTCGGTGAGCTCATCCAGAACCAGGTTCGTACCGGACTGTCCCGAATGGAGCGCGTGGTCCGCGAGCGTATGACCACTCAGGACATTGAGGCGATTACTCCGCAAACCCTGATCAACGTGCGTCCCGTGGTGGCAGCGATCAAGGAGTTCTTTGGCACCAGCCAGCTCTCGCAGTTCATGGACCAGAACAACCCGCTCTCGGGTCTGACTCACAAGCGTCGTTTGTCCGCTCTGGGACCTGGTGGTCTCAGCCGTGAGCGGGCCGGTGTGGAGGTTCGTGACGTCCACCCGTCGCACTACGGACGTATGTGCCCGATCGAGACCCCTGAGGGCCCCAACATTGGTCTGATTGGATCGCTCGCTTCGTTTGCGCGCATCAATGCCTTCGGTTTCATCGAGACCCCGTACCGCCGAGTCGTCAAGGGCAAGGTGTCGAAGAACATCGACTACTTGACTGCGAGTGACGAGGACGAGTTCGTCGTCGCGCAGGCCGGTACACCGCTGAACTCTGATGGCACCTTCGCGGAGGACAAGGTTCTTGTCCGTAAGAAGGGTGGAGAGGTGGAGCTGGTCTCTCCGGACATGGTCGACTACGTCGATGTCTCTCCCCGCCAGATGGTGTCGGTGGCAACCTCACTGATTCCGTTCCTCGAGCACGATGACGCGAACCGTGCACTCATGGGTGCCAACATGCAGCGCCAAGCCGTGCCGCTGCTCCGCTCGGAGTCCCCGATTGTGGGAACCGGTATGGAATCCTTCGCCGCGGTCGACGCCGGTGACGTGATTGTTGCCGAAGCTCCCGGTGTGGTCACCGAGGTGTGTGCGGATTACGCGGTCGTCAAGCAGGACAAGGGTGGGTCGAAGACCTACCACCTGCGGAAGTTCGATCGATCCAACCAAGGAACCAACTACAACCACCAGGTCCGCGTCAGCGTGGGCGACAAGGTGACCGAGGGCTCCGTTATCGCGGATGGCCCGGCGACCGAGGATGGCGAGTTGGCTCTGGGTAAGAACCTGCTCGTGGCCTTTATGTCGTGGGAGGGTTACAACTTCGAAGACGCGATCATCCTGTCCCAGAACTTGGTCAAGGACGACACCCTCTCCTCGATTCACATCGAGGAGTACGAGGTGGACGCCCGTGACACCAAGCTCGGTAAGGAAGAAATCACTCGTGATCTTCCCAACGTCGGCCCCGAATTGCTGGCCAACCTGGACGAGCGAGGCATCATCCGTATCGGTGCCGAGGTTCGCCCCGGTGACATCCTCGTCGGAAAAGTCACCCCGAAGGGTGAGACCGAGCTCAGCGCCGAAGAGCGTCTGCTCCGCGCGATCTTCAACGAGAAGTCTCGCGAGGTTCGTGATACCTCTTTGAAGGTTCCGCACGGTGAGCAGGGAACCATCATCGGCGTCAAGGTGTTCGATGCCGTTGATGGTGATGACGAGCTCGGCTCTGGTGTGAACCAGCGCGTCGTGGTCTACATCGCCCAGAAGCGCAAGATCTCCGAGGGTGACAAGCTCGCTGGTCGCCACGGAAACAAGGGTGTTATCGCCAAGATTCTCCCCGTCGAGGACATGCCGTTCTTGGAGGATGGAACCCCTGTCGACATCATTCTGAACCCGCTGGGTGTTCCCGGACGTATGAACTTCGGTCAGGTCTTGGAGATTCACCTGGGATGGGCCGCCAAGCAGGGATGGAAGATTCCAGGAGATCCTGCCTGGGCCAAGCGTCTCGCCGGTATGGCGAAGGAAGCGGTGCCCGGAACCAAGGTTGCTACCCCGGTATTCGATGGCGCCAGCGAAGAAGAAATCGCGGGGCTTCTCGATCACACCCTGGTGACCCGTGATGGCAAGCGTCTCGTGGACTCCACCGGTAAAGCCCGTCTGTTTGATGGTCGCTCCGGTGAGCCCTACCCGATGCCCATCTCCGTGGGATACATGTACATCCTGAAGCTGCACCACCTGATCGACGACAAGATTCACGCTCGCTCGACTGGTCCGTACTCGATGATCACCCAGCAACCGCTGGGTGGTAAGGCTCAGTTCGGTGGGCAGCGCTTTGGTGAGATGGAGGTGTGGGCCCTGGAGGCCTACGGCGCCTCCTACGCTCTGCAGGAGCTCCTGACCATCAAGTCCGACGACATCCTCGGCCGCGTGAAGGTCTACGAGGCCATCGTGAAGGGCGAGAACATCCAGGAGCCAGGAATCCCGGAGAGCTTCAAGGTTCTGATGAAAGAGATGCAGTCCCTGTGTCTCAACGTCGAGGTCCTCTCAGCGGACGGCCAAGCTGTCTCGCTCAAGGATTCTGATGACGAGCTTTACCGCGCTGCGGAAGAACTCGGTATCAACATCTCGACCCGCTTCGAGTCTTCGTCTGTGGACGAGATCTAAGAATTCCATCGACTAGAGAACAACGAGAGAGATTAATCGTGCTGGAAGCAACAACATTTGACGCCCTGCGTATCGGTCTTGCCACCTCTGAGAACATCCGTGGCTGGTCGTACGGTGAGGTCAAGAAGCCCGAAACCATCAACTACCGCACCCTGAAGCCCGAGAAGGATGGTCTCTTCGGAGAGCAAATCTTTGGCCCCAGTCGTGACTGGGAGTGTGCGTGTGGAAAGTACAAGCGCGTGCGCTTCAAGGGGATTATCTGTGAGCGCTGTGGCGTAGAGGTCACCAAGTCTTCGGTGCGTCGTGAGCGTATGGGCCACATCGAGCTCGCCGCTCCGGTCACCCACATTTGGTACTTCAAGGGTGTTCCGAGCCGTCTGGGTTACCTCCTGGATATGGCTCCGAAAGACCTGGAGAAGGTTATTTACTTTGCCGCTTACATGATCATTTCGGTCGATGAGGATGCCCGTCACCGTGAGCTGCCTGAGCTCGAAAAGGAGTTGCAGCTCGAGATCAAGCAGCTCGAGAAGGAGCGCGACGCTCTTCTTGCCGAGCGCATGAAGGAACTCGAGGACGAGCTTGCTGGTCTTGAGGAGTCTGGTGCGAAAGCTGACCAGAAGCGCAAGGCCGATGATGCCGGAAAGAAGGAGCTTGCCTCGATTCGCAAGAACTTCGATGACGACATCGCTCACCTCGAGCGCGTCTGGGAGGACTTCCGCGCTCTGAAGGTCGGTGACCTTCGCGCCGAGGATGCTGTGTTCCAGGACGTTCAGGATCGCTACGGAATGTTCTTCGAAGCCCACATGGGTGCAGAAGCTATTCGTCGCCGCCTAGAGAACTTCGACCTCCAGGGTGAGGCTGAGAAGCTTCGCGAGGAAATCGCCAACGGTAAGGGTCAGCGCAAGATTCGCGCGATTAAGCGCCTCAAGGTTGTGAGCGCGTTCCTCTCCACCGGCGCATCGCCTGCGTCGATGGTGCTCGAGGTTGGCCCGGTCATTCCGCCAGAGCTGCGTCCCATGGTCCAGCTCGATGGTGGCCGTTTCGCGACCTCCGATCTGAACGACCTCTACCGTCGTGTGATTAACCGGAACAACCGTCTGCGTCGACTCCTTGACCTCGGTGCTCCGGAGATCATCGTCAACAACGAAAAGCGCATGCTCCAGGAAGCTGTGGATGCTCTGTTCGACAACGGTCGCCGTGGTCGTCCGGTCACCGGCACCGGTAACCGTGCCCTGAAGAGCCTCTCCGACATGCTCAAGGGTAAGCAGGGTCGATTCCGCCAGAACCTGCTCGGTAAGCGTGTGGACTACTCCGGTCGTTCCGTGATTGTGGTGGGTCCCCAGCTGAAGCTCCACCAGTGTGGTCTTCCCAAGCTGATGGCTCTCGAGCTGTTCAAGCCTTTCGTGATTAAGCGTCTGATGGATCTCGGCCACTCGAGCAACATCAAGAACGCGAAGCGTATGGTGGAGCGCTCACGCCCTGAGGTGTGGGATGTTCTCGAAGAGATCATTCGGGAGCGCCCCGTCCTGCTCAACCGTGCACCAACCCTGCACCGCTTGGGTATTCAGGCGTTCGAGCCCCAGCTGGTCGAAGGTAAAGCTATCCAGCTCCACCCGCTGGTGTGTGCTGCCTTCAACGCTGACTTCGACGGTGACCAGATGGCAGTTCACCTGCCACTCTCCGTGGAGGCACAGGCTGAAGCTCGCGTGCTGATGCTCGCGTCGAACAACATCCTGAAGCCCTCTGATGGTCGCCCCGTGACTGTTCCTACCCAGGACATGATCATCGGTCTGCACCACTTGACCACTCTGAAAGAGGGCGTCGAGGGTGAGGGTCGCGCGTTTAGCTCGGTCTCCGAAGCCATTATGGCCATGGATCAGCACACACTGGACCTGAACGCCAAGGTCAAGATTCGCATCGAGAATCTGCACCTCGCCGACGCCCCTGAGGGCTTCGAGCAGGGCAGCACTGCGTTGCACGAGACCACTCTTGGTCGGGCACTGTTCAACGAGCTCCTTCCCGCGGATTACCCCTGGGTGGAGGCCGTTGCCGACAAGGGCCTGATTTCTTCGCTGGTCAACGATCTGGCCGAGCGCTACCCGAAGGTCGCCGTTGCGGAGACCCTGGACCGCGTCAAGGACGCCGGTTTCTACTGGGCTACTCGTTCCGGCGTGACCGTGGCACTCTCGGATGTTTTGACCCCCAAGGGTAAGAAGCAGATCATCGAGAAGCACGAGAAGCAGGCTGCCAAGATCCAGTCCCAGTTCGACAAGGGTCTGATCTCGGATGTCGAGCGTCGTCGTGAGCTGGTCGAGGTGTGGAGTGAAGCCACCAAGGAAGTGAACGACGAGATGCGTCAGAGCTTCCCCGAGGACAACACCATCAACCGCATGGTCACCTCCGGTGCCCGTGGTAACTGGTTGCAGGTCGGAAACATCGCCGGTATGCGTGGTTTGGTCTCCAACCCCCGCGGTGAGGTTATCGCCCGCCCGATTATCTCCAGCTACCGCGAGGGTCTCTCGGTGGCCGAGTACTTCATCGCCACACACGGTGCGAGAAAGGGTCTCGCGGATACCGCGTTGCGGACCGCTGACTCGGGTTACCTCACCCGTCGTCTGGTCGACGTGGCACAGGACGTCATCATTCGCGAAGAAGACTGTGGCACCACCAAGGGAATTAGCTTCCCGATTGCCACCGAAAACGCTTCGGGTGAATGGGTGCGTGCAGACAACGTGGAAAACGAGGTCTTCGCGCGTAACCTGGCCGCAGACGCCGTGAACGAGAAGGGCAAGGTAGTTGCTCCTGCCGGTTCCGATGTGGGCGATGTTCTCATCAACGAACTGGTCGCTGGTGGCGTGCGCGAGATTACGGTGCGCTCCGTGTTGACCTGTGAATCTCTGATCGGTGTGTGTTCAGCCTGTTACGGTCGCTCACTCGCCTCGGGAATCGCGGTCGACCTCGGTGAGGCTGTCGGAATTATTGCCGCCCAGTCGATTGGTGAGCCGGGAACCCAGCTCACCATGCGTACCTTCCACACCGGTGGTTCGGCCTCTGCTGATGACATCACCCAGGGTCTGCCCCGTGTGACCGAGCTCTTCGAAGCCCGCACCCCGAAGGGTGCCAGCCCGATTTGTGAGGCGAATGGACGCATCTCGATTGAGGAGACTGACACTCAGTACAAGGTCACCCTGACCCCAGACAACGGTGATGAGCCTGTCGTCTACACGGTGTCGAAGCGTATGAACCTTCTTGTTGAAGATGGCCAGAGCGTGGAGCTCGGTCAGCAAATCCACGAGGGTCTTCTCGACCCCAAGGATGTGCTCCGCGTGAAGGGCGTGCGTGCCGTGCAGCAGCACCTCGTCGATGGTGTGCAGGGTGTGTACGGTTCACAGGGTGTGCCCATCCACGACAAGCACATCGAGGTGATCGTGCGCCAGATGATGCGCAAAGTTACCGTGGTCGACCACTCGGAGACCAACTTGCTCCCCGGTGAGCTCGTCGACCGCAGTCGCTACAACGCGATCAACCGCGCTGCGCTTGCTGAAGGCAAAAAGACTGCGTCTGCTCGCCAAGAAGTCATGGGAATTACCAAGGCCTCGCTTGCGACAGAATCCTGGCTCTCGGCGGCCTCCTTCCAGGAGACCACCCGTGTGCTGACTGAAGCCGCTATGCAAGGAAAGAGTGACCCGCTGGTCGGTCTCAAAGAGAACGTCATCATTGGAAAGCTCATTCCTGCCGGTACTGGTCTCCAGACCTACCGCAACGTCACCGTGGAGCCGACCGAAGAGGCACGTGCCGAGCACTACCCGGCCCGTCTCTTCGCCGACGACCAGGGTTTCGGTCAAGCAGACGATCTGTCCTTCGTGGACTTTGACACGTTTGCTTCTGACGATGCGAGTACCACCGACGGTGGCTACCAGTAGCGTGAGGAATTAACAACAGAGGGGTCGGTTCGCCGGCCCCTCTGTTGTTCTGTGGAGAACTTTCCCTCCCCAGAGCGCGCTCTCCCTACTGTGGGCCGATGGCAGAGGTGTGGATGGCGCTCCTGACGGGGATAGTGGGAATTCGACTTTCGGTCATTGACCTCGCCGAGCATCGGTTACCCAATCGACTCACCATTCCGCTCTTTTTCTCATTAGCGGTACTTTCCCTGGCATCGGGGGATGACTCTGCGCTTCGCGGTGCGTTAGTGGGTTCAGTGGTGACGGGAGTCGCTTACTGGGCACTGGCGGTGATGCCTGGAGAGCCATTGGGGATGGGCGATGTGAAGTTTCAATTCGCTCTGGGGTGGCTATTGGGCCACCTGGAGCCACAGTTAGCCATCGTGGGCGCAGCGGGCACCTTTGTTGTCGGCGGGCTTTCGGTGATTCCTCGGCTTTGGCGCAGCAAGGGAGCTGACGAGAATCCGATACCTCTAGGGCCCTGGATGATGGTCTCGACCTGCCTTGTTTATGTGGTCGCAGATTCTGTGAAAATCATTTGACCAAGCGTAAATTCGCCAGTACTCTTGGAGTTTGTGTGTGCGATGGCACGCCCGTCACGAGTGCCCTGAGATGGGCCAAGCGACACGGGTCATCTACTCCACAAGGGTCCACGGGCGATCATGGTGGCAACACCACAGAGCCAACCCCCACGGCATACCAAGAACACGTCGCAACGCGACTCTTGGTGCGATGTCGCTGGGTGGTGGGGAACACATCACCATCCAGTACCAACCATCAATTCGCTGTCACCGTGCAGCACATATAAGGAGTGAACTGTGCCAACGATTCAACAGTTGGTCCGTAAGGGTCGCAAGCCCAAGGTCCAGAAGACCAAGGCGCCTGCCCTGAAAGCCAACCCCCAACAGCGCGGCGTCTGCACGCGTGTCTACACCACGACCCCGAAGAAGCCGAACTCGGCTCTGCGCAAGGTCGCTCGTGTGAAGCTTTCCAACGGTACGGAAGTTACCGCCTACATTCCCGGTGAGGGCCACAACCTCCAGGAGCACTCGATGGTGCTCGTTCGTGGTGGACGTGTGAAGGACCTCCCCGGTGTCCGTTACAAGATTGTCCGTGGTGCTCTGGACACCCAGGCCGTCAAGAACCGTAAGCAGGCTCGCAGCCGCTACGGAGCGAAGATGGAGAAGAAGTAATGCCTCGTAAAGGTCCCGCTCCTAAGCGTCCCGTCGTCGCCGATCCCGTTTACGGGTCTCCGGTTGTCTCGCAGCTTGTGAACAAGATTCTGGTCAAGGGCAAGAAAGGCCTTGCTGAGCGCATTGTTTACGGCGCTCTCGAAGGTGTTGCTCAGAAGTCTGGCCAGGAGCCCGTCATGGTCCTGAAGAAGGCTCTCGACAACGTGCGTCCCACCCTCGAGGTGCGCTCACGTCGTGTCGGTGGATCGACCTACCAGGTTCCCGTGGAAGTCAAGCCTCACCGTGCCAACACTCTCGCTCTTCGCTGGCTCTCGAGCTACGCCAAGGATCGTCGTGAAAAGACGATGACGGAGCGTCTCATGAACGAAATTCTCGATGCATCCAATGGCCTCGGTGCCGCGGTGAAGCGTCGCGAAGATACCCACAAGATGGCGGAATCCAACAAGGCCTTCGCCCACTACCGCTGGTAGGACCGGGCTAAGCCCCATCCGCCCCCAACACTTCGGAGGAATACTGTGGCACTTGACGTGCTAACCGACCTGAACAAGGTCCGCAACATCGGCATCATGGCTCACATCGATGCGGGAAAGACCACCACGACAGAGCGCATTCTGTTTTACACGGGTATCTCCCACAAGATCGGTGAAGTCCACGATGGCGCTGCCACCATGGACTGGATGGCTCAGGAACAAGAGCGCGGTATCACCATCACCTCCGCAGCAACGACCTGCTTCTGGGACAACCACCAGATCAACATCATCGACACCCCTGGGCACGTGGACTTCACCGTCGAGGTGGAGCGCAGCCTTCGTGTGCTCGACGGTGCCGTTGCGGTCTTTGACGGTAAAGAGGGTGTGGAGCCACAGTCCGAGACGGTGTGGCGTCAGGCCGACAAGTACAACGTGCCGCGCATTTGCTTCGTCAACAAGATGGACAAGCTCGGTGCCGACTTCTATTTCACGGTGGACACCATCATCAAGCGCCTCGGAGCCAAGCCGCTGGTCATCCAGCTGCCCATTGGTTTCGAATCGAGCTTCGTCGGTGTCGTGGACCTCGTCGAGATGAAGGCTCTGGTCTGGCCTGGTGACGCTAAGGGTGATGTGTCCATGGGTGCTTCCTACGAGACCCAGGAAATCCCCGATGACCTGAAGGCAAAAGCTGAGGAGTACCGCGCGCAGCTTCTCGAGGGCGTTGCTGAGTCCTCAGAAGAACTGCTCGAGAAGTACCTCAGTGGCGAAGAGCTCACCATTGACGAGATCAAGGCCGGTATCCGCCAGCTGACCATCGCCGGTGACGCTTACCCGGTGTTGTGTGGATCGTCCTTCAAGAACCGTGGTGTTCAGCCGATGCTGGACGCTGTGGTGGACTACCTTCCCTCGCCGGTTGATGTCCCCGCGGTCGAGGGCCACGATGTGCGCGATGCAGAGAAGATTGTCACCCGCAAGCCCGCCTCCGACGAGCCTTTCTCGGCACTGGCGTTCAAGGTCGCAGTGCACCCGTTCTTTGGCCGTTTGACATATGTGCGCGTGTATTCCGGCTCCATCGATTCCGGGGCGCAGGTCATCAACTCCACCAAGGACAAGAAGGAGCGCATCGGAAAAATCTTCCAGATGCACGCCAACAAGGAAAACCCCGTGGAGAAGGTCACCGCTGGCCATATTTACGCGGTCATTGGTCTGAAAGACACCACAACCGGTGACACGCTGTGTGACCCCGCTCACCCCGTTGTCCTCGAGTCAATGACCTTCCCCGAGCCCGTTATTGAGGTGGCTATCGAGCCCAAGACTAAGGCTGACCAGGAGAAGCTCTCGGTCGCTATTCAGAAGCTTGCTGAAGAGGACC